>JBEKLP010000009.1:0-46798 GCA_050010135.1 Anaerolineales bacterium | reverse complement strand
CCACCACCGCCCCCTCCGCCTCCCGCAAAATCGCCCCCGCCGCCCGTGAACCCCGCTGGCGGCCCGCCTGCGTCACCGCCTCCCGGAAAACCGCCCCCGCCGCCAAAACCGGCGCCAGGCGTCCCCGTTCCCGTTCTGGCAAACTGACCCGAGGTGCCGAAGAAATTCGTCATATCCGATTGGGTCAGTTTCATCGCGGCAATGGCGTGGATTTGATCGGGCGTCATGGTCACCTGGATCTGCTCAAGCACCGCATCGATTTCCGCCTGCGCGGATGTGCCGCTGGTGGTCATTTGCTGGAGCAGGGTGTACAGAGGGATCAGCTTGGCGGCCGTTGCCGGATCCACGGCCTGCGGGGTGCTTTCGAGCTTGAGGGTCCCGAGGATGAGTTGAGTTTCGACCGGCAACGCGTTGGCGTAGGTTGCGTTCAACCGGTCGGTGTTCGTACTGGTGGAGACGGTTTTGTTGCTTCCGCACCCGGCCAGCCCCACCGCCAGAATGGAAACTCCTATCAGGGAGAAAATGCTTTTTTTGTTCATAGTTCGTCAACCTTTCTTCCCGTTGTCTGGATATTGCTACCGGCGCTATTCATACCGCAGTGCATCGATCGGATCCATCTGGGCCGCCTTGCTGGCCGGATAGAACCCGAAGAAGATCCCCACCGCTGCGGCGGAACCGATGGCCAGTAGAATCGATGAAGGCAAAACCACAGTGCGCGTGGTGCTAAAGGTGGAAAACAACCACGAGCCGACGAAACCGCTCAGCATGCCCAGGACTCCTCCCGTGGCGCTCAGGAGCAGCGCTTCGGTGAGAAACTGCAGCAGAATATCCGCCGGGGTTGCGCCCACTGCCTGCCGGATTCCGATTTCGCGCGTGCGTTCCGTCACACTCACCAGCATGATGTTCATGATCCCAATCCCGCCCACGAGCAGCGATACGGCCGCCACCCATGTCAGCAGCGAGCGGAAGGCCGCACTTGTGGATTGCTGCGCCGTGATGACGTCCTGCTGGGTGGTGATCGTCACGTCGAGATTGTCCAGGGTGGTTTTATGGAGTTTGGCCATGAGGAGTTTGACCTGCAGGATGATCGAATCCATATTTTTAGCGTTGTTGATTTTAACGTAGATCAACCGCACGCGATCTCCGTTGATTCTGGCGAAGCGTGAATCCGTGAAATGTTCGAAGATGACGGTGATCGGCGAATACAGCCGCGCGTCGTAATCCACTTCCCCGACCGTGCCCTTCTTGGCCAGGACGCCGACGACGGTCATTTTGATGGTCCCTACGGACAGCACCTGGCCGATCGGATCGGAATTGGGGAAGAGTTGCTGGGCCAGGGTGTAACCCAGGACCGCCACTTTCAGTTTCTGATCCACATCCGCCTGGTTGATATACCGCCCCGCGCTGATTTTCATATCGCGGACGGTGGGAAATCCCGGCGTGGTCCCGTCCAGGGAAATGCTGCTCAGGACGGTAGTGCCGAATTTTACGGTTTCCGTGGCACCCTGTTCCACCACCACCGCATCCACTCCGGTTACGTTATCGGCGATCGCCGCGGCGTCGGTAAAGACCAGTCCGGTGCCGGAGCCGGCGGTGGAGGAAACGCCGCCGGGCCTGAATTGAGCGAAGTTGGCGGTGACGAAGATCAGGTTGGAGCCCAGGCCGGTGATGTTTTGCTGGATGGTCGCTTCCGTTCCGGCGCTGAAGGCCACTACCATGATCACCGCGGCCACGCCGATGATGATCCCCAGCATCGTCAGGATCGAACGGACTTTATTCCTGGTAATGGCTTCCCAGGAGACACGCAGGATTTCAAGAGGGTTCATGGGTTAATCCTTCGCTCCCGCCGGAGAGTGTTTCCCGTTTTCCACGACGTTCGATACCTTCCCGTCCTCGAGATGGATCTCCCGCGTTGCCTCGCGCGCGATCCGCGCGTTATGTGTGACCATGACGATGGTGGTTCCCCGGCGGTGCAGGTCCTGCAGAATGCGCATGACTTCGTCGCCGGAATGGCTGTCGAGGTTTCCCGTGGGCTCGTCGGCAATGATCATCACCGGATCGTTGATCAGCGCCCGGGCGATGGCCACCCGTTGCTGCTGCCCGCCGGATAGCTCGTGCGGCTGGTGGTTGAGCCGGTCGCCCAGGCCCACCAATTCCAAAAGCTCCTTGGCCTTCTCTTCGCTGGCGCGGGCTCCCGGCCGGAGCGAGCGGTTGTACAGGAGCGGCAGCGTGACGTTGCGCAGCGCGGTCGTCCGGGCCAGCAGGTTGTACGATTGAAAGATGAAACCGATTTTCCGGCTGCGGATGAACGCCAGCTCTTGCCGGTTGAGGTTGCTGACGTCTTCCCCGTCCAGGATGTACGTCCCGGAGCTGGGCGTTGCGAGGCACCCCAAAATGTACATCAGGGTGCTTTTGCCCGATCCCGAGGGGCCCATGATGGCGATGAACTCCCCCGGCTGGATCCGGATGCTGACGCTGTCCAAGGCCGCCACGCTGACATCCCCCACCCCGTAGACCTTGGAGACATCGGAGGTTTCGACGAGCGCCGGATTGGGCGTCATTTCGTCACCGTGATTCCGGTGGATACCACGTCCCCCGCATTCAACCCGGATTTTATTTCGGCGTGGGTCGCATCCTGCAGCCCGACTTCCACCATGCGCACTTCGGGTTTGCCGTTGACCATCACAAACACCGCGTACTGTCCGGGAGAAATCAGATGCAAGGCTTCGATCGGAACGAGCAGCACGTTTTGGGCCTGCCCGCCGATGACGTCCACCGATGCGCTGGTTCCGAACGGAAGAATCGTTTTGACGTTCGCATCCAGCTGGATGTACGCATGCACATAGAGGGATCCGTTGGTGCTGGTCAAACTGGGATCGATCGAAAGGACTTTTCCGGTATAGACGTTATTCGGCAGGAGATCGAAGGTGACTTCGACCGGGTACCCCACCTGAATGTTGGTCCAATCGCTCTGGTCCAGGAATATCTCCAGGGTATACGGCTGATCCAGATTGGCGACGGTTATCGTCGAGGAAGAACCGGCTGTGTCGCCCACCGCAAACCCCAACGACATAATCGTTCCGTGGATGGGCGAATACAGGTTCGTATCGTCCACGGCGGTCTTGGCGGTGGCCACTGCCTGCTGGGCCGATTGGAAAGCGGCGATCGTAGAACCGGTGGCGCCGGCGGGGATAGTGCCGGTGGTGATCGCCGTCAGATAATTCTGATCGTCCACCAGCGATTGCTTCGCCAGGTCGTAATCCGCCCAGGCTTTGGCGACGTCGGACGTCGTCGGCGGGATGACCTGTTTGGTGGTAGTGCGCCCGGACTTGATCACAGTCAGGAAGGTTTCGGGAACGTAATCGTTCCAATAATCCAATGTGGCTTGCGCCAGCGCGTTCTTATTCGCTGTCAGGACTGCTTGCGCCTTCTTAATAGCGGCAGCGGCATCCGCCGCCGAGGTGTTGGCGGTTGCGTCGGCCTGGGCCTTGGTTAAAGCCTGCTCCGCCAGAGCTACCTGCTCCGTCCAGTACACCACATCCGGGCTGATCAGGTACGCGAGGGTGGCTCGGTAATTGGTAATGTTCACCTGGTCCGTGGCCAGGGCCTGCTGCGCGGTGGCGACTGCGGAGGGCGAGGTAAGCGCCTCCAATGCGTTGACGGCCGAAGTATATTGCGCCTGGGCGGTCGTATCGTCCAATCGGGCCAGCAACTGCCCCGCGTCGATGACATCGCCGACTTTGACCAATACTTGCGTTACCTGCCCCGAAGCGCGGAACCCAAACGTCGCCTGGCTCGGGGAAACGAGCGTCCCGGTGCCGCTGGCGAAGAGTTTAATGTTTCCCCGGGTGACCGTTGCCGTCTGAACGGCTGAGCTTTGTGCCGCGACGGGGGTTTTACTTTTTTTCCAAAAATAGTAGCCCGTCCCGCCGGTGGCGATGATTAAAATTGCCAGGACGCCAAGAAGGATTGTTCTCCGGGTATGCGAGGGTTTGCTATGGTTTGGTGGTTTGGGCGAAGAAGACATTATATTTTTCCTTCTTTGGAAAGGTTGATTGCCAAACTCATTATTATCCATATCCTAGTATGGAAGTTGTTGGTTAGATATGAAGAAATATCGAAGAATTTTGGGAAAATTTACCAATGTTTGTAAAAAAACGCCATCCCTCGCAAGCGCGAGGGATGGCATGAACAGAAATCATGACAAGCGTTCTATTTAGACGTCATAATACAGGCAGAATTCATACGGGTGCGGGCGCAGGCGGACCGGATCCACTTCATGGGTGCGCTTGTAGTCGATCCAAGTATCGATCACGTCTTTGGTGAACACGTCGCCGGCAAGCAGGAACTCGTGGTCGGCTTCCAGCGCGTCCAAGGTTTCGGCGAGCGAACCGGGGACGGTCTTGATCTTCTTGGCGATCTCGGGGTCCGCGTCGTAGAGGTTGAAATCCGCGGGCTCGCCGGGGTCGATCTTTTTCTGGATTCCGTCCAGGCCGGCCAGGAGCATCGCAGAGAATGCCAGGTACGGGTTGCAGGTTCCATCCGGGCAGCGGTATTCGAGCCGCTTGCTGGCCGGGCTCGTGGAATACATCGGGATCCGCACGCCGGCCGAGCGGTTGCGCTGCGAATACACCAGATTGACGGGTGCCTCGAAGCCGGGTACCAATCTGCGGTAGGAGTTGGTGGTGGGAGCGCAGATCGCCAGCAGCGCGGGCGAATGCCGGAGCAGGCCGCCGATATAGTAGCGCGCCATTTCCGAGGTCAGCCCGTAGCCGGCCTTGTCGAAGAACTGGTTGACGCCTTTTTTCCACAGCGACTGGTGCACGTGCATTCCGGAGCCGTTGTCCGAAAAAACCGGCTTGGGCATGAAGGTGACGGTCTTGCCGTGGGCTTTGGCCACGTTTTTCACCACATACTTGTACATCAGCAGGCTGTCGGCCATCTTCACCAAGGGAGCGTAATGCATGTCGATCTCGGTCTGCCCGGCTGTGGCCACCTCGTGGTGGTGCACTTCCACGCGTACGCCTGCGGCGATCAGATTAAGAACCATCTCCGAGCGGAGATCCTGCAGTGCGTCGGCGGGAGCAACCGGGAAGTATCCTTCCTTGTTGCGTAGCTTGTAACCCAGGTTTTTGTTGCCCCCATCGAGTCCGGAGTTCCAAATGCCTTCTTCGGCGTCGATGAAATAATAGCCGCTGTTCTGGTTCTGGTCGAAACGGACGTTGTCGAAGATGAAGAATTCAGCTTCCGGCCCCCAGTACGAGATGTCGGCGATCCCGGTCTTGAGCAGGTAGGCCTCGGCTTTGGCGCCGATGTAGCGCGGGTCGCGGCTGTAGGGTTGGCGCGTGACCGGATCGAGGACCGAGCAAACCAGGCTCAGGGTGGGCACCTGGCATACCGGGTCCATCACCGCGCTGGTGGGATCCGGCATGAGCAACATGTCGCTTTCGTTGATGGCCTGAAACCCGCGGATCGACGATCCATCGAAGCCGATCCCTTCCTCAAAGAGCGATTCTTCGAGCTCCTGCAGCGGGATGCTGAAATGCTGCCAGGTTCCCGGCAGGTCGACAAATTTGAAGTCGACGATCTTCAGCCCCAGCTTGCGTGCGTACGCAATCACTTCGGCCGGTTTGGAAATTTTCTGCGGTTCCGCGGATGCCACGTCCAGGATTTTTGTCTTTTCGTTGACCAACATCATGCCTCCTTCAAGTCGATCTTCAGGCTGGGCCATAAAACAAAAAACCCGCCGCATGAGATTTCCCTCATGGGACGGGCTTCCTGGCCTGTTTATCTATTTATTTTCTACAATCATAATTCGACGGGAACTCGAGGTCAAGCGCCCGGAGTGGTTATTTCACCAGAGGTGTGTATGGCCCATTTGGGGGAGCGATTGGACGAAAAAAGAGGCTAATTCTTGCTAGGAGAAATTCAGTGGGGATTGCGAAGCTATGGTGGGTTGCGGAAAACTAGTTCATGCCATTGCGAGCAACCGGAAGGTGCAAAGCCCCGGCCTTGCCCCGGCAAATGCAACTGTTGCAGAGCAGGGGCCGGGGCGGGGCAATCTCTCAGCCCATCGACAAGGAAAATGATTCAGACAAGGAATATGGGAATCGATGTGATGAAAAACCAGATTGCCCCGGTCCGCCCGGTGGGCTTCCCGGGGCGGGCTTCGTCGGCTTTGACGAAAATCCAAAAACTTCAAAACCTCCTCGCAATGACATCCATTATTTCGTCCATCGCCTCCTAGAAATCGCTGATCCGTTTTTCCCGATTGCGGTATTTTTCCCGGAATTGCGCGTTCACTCGCAGCACTTCCTGCTCGTTGCCGGTGAAGGAACAGCGCAGGCAATAATACTCGTCCCGGTCGCGGTCATAGAGCATGTCCATGTCGATTTCCCGCATCAGGCAGCGCGGGCACCGGAAATTCATCTTCGCTTTTCTACCTTGATCCATGTGCGTAACCGCTTTCCCTTAGAGGGTCTTTTGTATTCCGATCGTATCCATCTGGGAGATCGCGAACCTCTTGCAAGCGTACCTCTCAGCTAGCGATGATTCTGTCCGCAGGCTGAGGCGGGAATCCACCGAGGGTACAGGCGAAGGCGATCGTTTCGGTTTTGGTTTTTCCATGGAGAGTGAGCTCAAGGTCGGTCGGATCCTCTGAATATTCCGTCGTGCCGTAACAGCCCATATTCCCAGCTGCGCCCATCCTAGATACCTCGCGGGATGGAAAGAGGCTCAACCGGATCGCACTCGTAAAAACACCTGGAAAATGATAAGGCCTCTTGAGGAAGACCTCCCGCTGGATATATCCTTCCGCTATATTACGGGTCGCGATCCCCAAAACGTTCGACAGATCTTGCCGGATTCGCAGGCTGTCGATCCAAAAGATCGGCATGTTCTTTTCCCTCTCCGTCCGGGGTTCCCTGATCGAGGCAACGATAAACGTTGAAGCAGCAAAGGGCCGGAACCATTAAATAGCCACAGCGGGATAGCGGCTATAAACTTTGGAGCCTTCATAATTCCTTTGCAAATTCTTCATACTTTATGGGAGTAGATAATTCATTATAATTATGAAACCATTTTCATCCTGAGAGTGGATCCGATCCATCCATAACCTCGGATGAAAAAAGCTGTTGGGAAGAACCTCGATGGCGGCTTTGATGATCGCGGATGACCAATTTATTCAAGAAACATTCGAACAGCTGTCCTGTGAAGACCAGCTTGCCGCCCGACGGTGGATCCGGCGATTCGCGGTGCTCACTCCGGGCTGGTATGAATCTTGGTCGATTCTCGGCCTTTTCTCAAATCCGCTGGCGAGTGTCTATTATATGAAGCGGGCGCTTCAGATCAACCCGAATAGCCGGTGGGCCCGCGCCGGTTTGCGCTGGGCGGCGAAACGTTCGCAGGAAAGCCCGGGAGGTATATCCGCGCCGGTTCCAACAAAGCATTCGGCCTTCTCATCCCCGACGGGACGCAAGGAACAACCCAAAAAAGTCGGGGGGTACGGATTTCTGCTGGCGGCATTCATCCTCGCGGCCGGTTGTGTTGCGCTGGGCGCAGTCTGGCATGTTCGGGCGGCTGAAAATCTGATGGGAACAATGCCGGCGATCACGCCGACGCCCTTTCTCCCGGTTTCTCCGACGCCGCGTCCTACGGAAACGGCGACTTCGATACCCACCCAGGAACCGACCGCAACAGCGGTCGTCCCGCCCACGGAGCCGGCTATCGTGGTTCCTTCCATACAGACATCGGGTTTAAAAAGCATTGTGGTTAGCTTGTTGCAACAGCGGCTGTACGCCTATGAGGGGGATACGTCTGTCTACGACGATGTAGTTTCCACCGGGCGGGGCGGCGGCACAGCGCTGGGAAATTTCGAAATATTGGATAAAATATCGGATGCCTATAGCGCCCCGTGGGGTTTCTGGATGCCGGACTGGATGGGAATTTATTATCCAAGCCCCGACATGGAAAACGGTATCCACGCGCTGCCCGTGCTGGCGGACGGCGAGACGATCTGGGGTACGGAGCTTGGCACGCCGGTTTCCTATGGTTGCATTGTGTTGGGATCGGAAGATGCATACCGGTTATTTCAATGGGCGGACATCGGTACTCCGGTAAGCATTCGGGGGTAGAAAATTTGGTATCGTTTTTTTAAGAGACGATCCCAACACGCGAGCGGCCGTGTCGCCGACTCCATTGAATTGTATTGAGGGCGGATCTGGAAAAAGATCGAGCTATTTTTATAATATCTTCAAAACCCTCGAATATCCATCGCTCCACCGATTTTCCTGGATCGCCGGGGAAGGTCCGGCGAATTGGGACTGCCACTGGGATTACATGTGATGTAGAGTCCCGAGGGGTAGGTCCAGCGCCTTGCGGAACGCAGCAGCGAAGTCCGCCGCCGCGCGTTTTGGATCGGCAGACTCGCCGACGGCGCGCACGCAGGCCGTTCCGACGATAACCCCGTCGGCGAGCTTGCCCACCTCCGCCGCCTGGGAAGGCGTGGCGATTCCAAATCCGACGCAGAGCGGCAGTCCTTTGGGCGCCGTGAGCCGGACGCGAGTGATGAATTCCGGGAGGCCCGGCGGAACGCGGTCTCGCGCGCCGGTTACGCCGGTGACGGATACCAGATAGAGGAAGCCTTCCGCGCCGGCGCAAATCCTGCGCGCACGATCGGCCGACGTGGTCGGAGCGATCATACGGATCAGCGGCATCCTGCCGCCCAGCGCATCTTCCAGTTCAGTGGATTCTTCGGCCGGCAGATCCGGCACGATCAGGCCGTCCGCCCCCGCTGCAACCGCCGCGTCGCAAAACGCTTTCGGACCGAAGCGAAGAATCGGATTGTAATAACCCATCAGGATGAGGGGGATGCCGACCCCGCGCCGGCGCAGTTCCGCAATCGATTCGAGCACGCCGGGAACGGTCACGCCGTTTTGCAGCGCGATCTGGGTGGCGCGCTGGATCACCGGCCCGTCGGCCAGCGGATCGGAAAAGGGGATTCCCACTTCGATCAGGTCGGCGCCGTTTCCGGCGAGGGCTTCGATGGCGCCGAGCGAATCCGCGGCCGTCGGATACCCGATCGGGAAGTAGGGCATGAAAGCGGGCTTCCTGTGAAAAGCGCGTTCGATATCGGCAAGGGGCATGATGGCTCCTTACCCCCTTTCCTGCCTCCCCCCATTTGGCGAAACCAAATGGGGGGAGGTGAGGAGGGGGGTCACCGTATCCAAATCCTTGTCTCCCCTTCCGGAGAGGCAGATCAGGATATTTTTATCTTTCTCCAGCTTCGGCGCGCGGCGGACGGCTTCGGCGACCGCATGCGCGCTTTCCAGCGCCGGGATGATCCCCTCCAGTTTGCACAGGAGCGAGAAGGCCTCGAGCGCCTCGGCGTCGGTAGCGACCGTGTATTCCGCCCGGCCAAGGTCGCGCAGGTGGGAATGTTCCGGCCCGACCGCGGCGTAATCCAGCCCAGCCGAGATGGAATGCGTGTCGGCGATCTGCCCGTCGGGCGTTTGCAGCACGAACGTGCGCGTTCCATGCAGCACACCGAGCCGGCCGCGAGCCGGATCCGCAAAGCGCGCCGCGTGATGGCCGGTGGCGATCCCCTCGCCGCCGGCTTCCACGCCGATGAGCTTGACGGCCGGGTCCTCGAGAAAGGCCGAGAACAGCCCGATGGCGTTCGAGCCGCCGCCCACGCAGGCGATGCACTGATCCGGCAGGCGGCCGATCTGGACAAGCATCTGCGCGCGCGCCTCGTTGCCGATGACTTTCTGGAACTCGCGCACCATCGCCGGGTAGGGGTGCGGCCCGAGCGCCGACCCGAGCAGGTAGTGGGTGGTCTCCACGTTCGTCACCCAGTCGCGGATCGCCTCGTTGACCGCGTCCTTGAGCGTACGGCTGCCGCTCGCCACCGGGCGCACCTCGGCCCCCAGGAGCCGCATCCGGAACACGTTCGGCTGCTGGCGCGCCATATCGACTTCACCCATATAGACGACGCATTCCAGTCCGAGCAGCGCGGCGACGGTGGCGGAGGCCACGCCGTGCTGACCGGCGCCGGTCTCGGCGATGATGCGGCGCTTGCCCATCCGCCGCGCCAGCAGCGCCTGACCGAGCGCGTTGTTGATCTTGTGCGCGCCGGTATGGGCCAGATCCTCGCGCTTGAGGTAGATCCGTGCGCCGCCGAGATGAGCGCTGAGCCGTGCGGCGAAGGAAACCGGCGTGGGCCGGCCGGCGTAATCCGCCAGCAGCGAGTTCAGCTCGGATTGGAACTGCCCGTCCTGCCGGGCTCGCTCGAATTCCGCCGTGAGCGCTTCGAGCGCCGGCATGAGAGTCTCCGGGACGTATTGCCCGCCGTAGGGGCCGAACTTTGGAGAGAAGGAAGCCATAACTTGTTCCTTTGCGCTACGAAATTGCTCGACTGCATGGAAATACTATCCTGTTTTTCCACGGAGCACACGGAGTTCACGGAAAAATTGCATTAAATTATCCGTGAGTATTCGTGCCCTCCGTGGATACATAGAACGAATCGCTGCCATTCCAATCGGCCGTGGCTGCCGAAATTGAGTAGAAGACCGACTCGCAGGTCGGTAGCTTTCAGGTAGTTCAGGATTTGAGCTTCCTCCTTTCCCGAGAGCCGGTCGAGCGCTTTCAATTCGGCAATGATTTTTTCATAACACACCAGATCCGTTTCATATGTTTTATTAAGCGGCCGACCTTTGTAGGAAACGATCAAAGGTTTATGCGGTTCGAAAGGGATCTTCCGACTTTCCAATTCGATCTCCAGCGCCTCTTGATAGACAGCTTCAAGGAATCCGGACCCAAGTTCCCGGTGTACCTCGATCGCCGCTCCGAGGATGGAAAAGGTTTCTTCGCGATAGATCAATTCCGTCATAGCTCCCCCTTTTCCGAATGAGTTATTGAATTCTCATTGTATTCTTTTCTGTTTCCCTCTGTGTCCTCCGTGCCCTCCGTGGATTGGAATGAAATGAAAAATTGCTCATCCTGCGGGGGACGGTAAATGTGTGGCCTCGCCGTGCCGGAACCCGACCGCCTCGCGTACCTTGTTCATCAATGGGGCACAACTCGCGCGAGCCTTCTCGGCGCCTGCAAACAACACGCGGTCCAGTAAAGGCCGGTCCAGCAGGTAGCCTTCATATCGGGTGCGGGCTGCGGCGAAGGCGCGCTCCAGCACTTCATAAAGGGCTTGTTTTACTTCGCCGTAGCCAAATCCTCCGCGCAGATATTTCCGGCGCATGGCCTCGGTTTCTTCGCGCGTGGCGAAGTGTTTGTAGATACCGAACAGGTTGTCTTGGTCCGGATTTTTGGGTTCCTCCGGCGGGCGTGAATCGGTGACGATGCCCATGATCCGCGCGTGCAGTTGATCCGGCGGAGAAAAAATCGGTATGACATTGCCGTAGCTCTTGCTCATTTTACGGCCGTCGGTGCCGGGAATACCGGCGACCTCTTCGCGAATGACCGCTTCCGGGACCACCAGGACCTCGCCATACGCGCGGTTGAATGCCTGGGCGATATCGGCGGCGATTTCCACATGCTGGCGCTGATCTTCGCCGACCGGCACCACGTGGCTGCCGAAGAGCAGGATGTCGGCCGCCATCAGGACCGGGTACGTAAACAATCCCATATTGACTCCGGCATCCGGATCGCGGCCGGAGGTCAAGTTGGCATCCACGGCGGCCTTATACGCGTGCGCCCGGTTGAGCAATCCCTTGGCGGTGGAGGCCGCTAATATCACGGCCAGCTCGAACACCTCGGGAATATCGGATTGGCGGAAAAAGGTCACTTCCTCCGGATTAAGACCGAGGGCCAGCAAGGTGGCCGCCGTTTCGAAAGTCATACGCCTTAATTCTCCGCCGTCACCCACCTGATTCAAGGCGTGTGCGTCGGCGATAAAATAAAACGCCTGGTAATCCTTTGCCAATTCCAATGCCGGCCGGATCATGCCAAGGTAGTTGCCCAAGTGGGGTGTTCCCGTGGGCTTGATTCCGGAGAGAGATATTTTTTTCATGGGTTTTCCGCCGCTTTCTCAAGGTAGACCAACGTCACCCGCTCATTCATCGGCTCGCGTTTGAAAATCCGGTAACCCGACTTTTGATAGATGTGCAGATTGCGCCCGCTGCGCTCGCTGGTGAACAGCTCGAACCGGTTGGCTTGCGGGAAGCGGGCTTCGATCTCCCGCAACAAGCGGGAGCCGGTGCCCTGGTTCTGCCATTCGGGATGGACGATCAGCCTTCCGATATGGCAGGAACCGTCGCGGAGCTCGGCGCGCACCGATCCGACGATCCGGCCTTCCGTTTTCGCACGTAGAAATAATTTGCGGTCGAATTCGGATTCGATTTGCGCAAGAGTCTGAGTCAGAGGCGAAATGGAAAAATCCCGGTTGAGCTCAGCTTCACTGCGATAGGCCAACTTCTGCAGCGCCAGGATCTCGGCCGCGTCTCCGGCTTGGGCGGGCTCGATGGTTACATGGATTTCCCTTCCCGCCCGGCGGGCGGCCGCAATAAAGGCAGCCATTTTTTCGCGGCTCTTCTTGCCCGCGGAAGATTCAACGCCCGAGGCCGTATCCACTCCCCAAGGTTTCACTTTGCGGATCGCGGCGCAGACGTTTTCCGGGGTAAGCCCGCCGGCAAGGCACACCGGGTAGCGCGACGCGACCGACGCCGCCCAATCCCAATCTGCTGTTTGGCCGGTTCCGCCGTAGAGGCGGGGGGCAGTCGCGTCCAGCAGCAATGCCGGCTCGCCTTCGGTGGAGTCGGCGAATTCCTTCAGCGTAGGGGCGTCCGCTCCCGCGCGGATTGCCTTATATGCGCGGATCTTTTCCGAGCCAAGCGCCGCGAGCGCACCGGGCGGTTCGTCTCCGGAAAGCTGGGCCGCGTCGAGATTGCATCGCTTCACAATCCGGATGATTTCCGCCACCGGATGGTTGACAAAGACACCCGTATACGAGAGATCCGGAAAGCCGATCCGCAGCGCCGCGACGATCTTCCCGCAATCCGACTCGGCAATGCAGCGCGGGCTTTTCGGGTAGAAGTTGAACCCGAGATAATCCGCACCCAACTCGGCCGCGGCGAGCGCGTCATCAAAATTAGCCAGGCCGCAGATTTTAATGATCATGACCCCCCTGCGCCCCTCCCCCATTCCGTGAAGCGGAATGGGGGGAGGCAGGGTAGGGGGCGGAAGTCGCCAATTCCCTGACTTTCGCAGCAGTATCTGCCGCCGTTACCAGCGCTTCGCCAACCAGAATCGCGTCGTAGCCGACCTTCCCGGCCGCAACGGCATCCTTGGCGTTCATGATGCCGGATTCGGCGACCGATCCAATCGCGGGCGGAATCTCCGGACCAAGTTCCAGGCCGGCCTGCGGCCGAACCTCGAACGTAGACAGGTTTCGGCTGTTCACACCCACCCAGCAAAGGCCTGGGACTGTCAGCGCCCGATCCAACTCGTCGCCCGTGTGGACCTCGACGAGCGGCGTTAGCCCAAGCTCGAGCGCAAGCGCATGCATATCGGCCAGCGCGCCGCCTTCCAGCGCGGCGGCGATCAACAGCACGGCATCGGCGCCGAAAGCCCGGCTCTGGTAAAGCTGAACCGGCGCGAGCAGAAAATCCTTGCGCAGGAGCGGCAGCGCTTGCCCGCCGGGAGTTTCCAATCCTTCGCTGTGGACCGCGAAAAGATCGTCGATGCTCCCGCGAAAGAACTTCTCGTCGGTTAGAATCGAGATTGCCGACGCGCCGTTTTCTGCGTAGATATGCGCCTGCCGAATAAGATCGAGCCGCGGATTAAGTTCGCCGCGCGAAGGCGAGGCGCGCTTGATCTCGGCGATGAGCATCGGCGCAGTACACGGGCGCGACGTGCGCGTCGGATCGAAGGGCAGAAACTCCCGCGGCGCGGGGGCATCCGCAGCCCGGTTCTTCCACTGGGAAGGATCCAACTGCGAGATTTCGGAACGTTTATGTTCGAGGATGTGATCCAGCATGGTTACCTTCCCCCCTCTTTTTCTCCCCCCATTTGGCGTCGCCAAATGGGGGGAGGTCAGGTGGGGGGTTATTTCCCGAAAGTAATCAACCCATCCAGCGCCTTGAGCGCCGCGCCGGAATCAAGGGCCTTGCGCGATTCGACAAGCGCCTCGGAAAAATCCCCGCTCTCGGCTGCGATGGCCGCGGCCGCGTTGAGCAAGACCGCATCGCGCATGGGTTCCGAGCTGTTTCCTTCGAGCACCGTGCGCAGCATCACCGCGTTCTCCTCGGCCGTGCCGCCTTTCAACGCCTGTGGATCGGCGCGCGGGATGCCCAGGTCGCGCGGGTCCAGTTCGAACGTGCGCACCGCGCCTTCCTTTAAATGGCTCACGCGGTTGGGGCCGCCGGCGTTGAGCTCATCCAATCCGCCGAAGCCGTGCACCACGTAGGCGGCGCTTGCCCCGAGGCTGCCCAGGACTTGGGCGAGCGGCTCGGTCAGCGCCGGATCGGGCACGCCGATCACTTGCACCTCGGCCCCGGCCGGGTTGGTCAGCGGTCCGAGCAGGTTGAAAATCGTGCGCTGGCCGATCTCGCGCCGCGGGCCGATGGCATGCTTCATCGCCGGATGGTAATTGGCCGCGAAGAAGAACGCGATGCCCACCGTATCTATGGCCCGCACAGCCTGATCGGGTGTCATATCAATGTTCACCCCGAGCGCCGCTAGCACGTCGGCGCTGCCGCACTTGGAGGAAGCGGCGCGGTTGCCGTGCTTGGCCACCTTGCGTCCGGTCCCGGCGATGACGAACGCGGCGGCGGTGGAGATGTTGAAGGTGCCCGCGCCGTCGCCGCCCGTCCCGGCGGTGTCGTACAGTTTTTCCGGACGGATCGCGAAATTCACCGGCAAGGCGTTCGCGCGCATCGCCCGCGCCGAGCCGGTGATCTCTTCGACGGTCTCACCTTTCATCCGCAACGCGGTGAGGTACGAACCGATTTGCGCCGGCGTGGCCTGGCCGGTCATGATCACCTGCATCGCCTGCTCGGCCTGGAGCGCGGTCAGGCTTTCGCGTTTCATGGCCTGGGCGATAAACGGTTTGAGCATGTTCCATTCCTCCTTTTTTTCGGAAGCCGCCCTCGCGGACGGCAGGGCGAGAAATTTTTTCAGAATCTGTTTGCCCGCGTCCGTGAGCACCGACTCGGGGTGGAACTGCAATCCAAAGGTCGGGTGGGAACGGTGGCGCAGCGCCATAATTTCGCCCGTCTCGGCGCGGGCGATCACTTCCAACTCGGCAGGCACGGGATCGAATACGATCAGCGAATGGTAGCGGCCGGCTTCGAAGGGACTGGGCAGGCCGGCAAGAATCCCCGCGCCGGTGTGGTGGATCTTCGATGTCTTCCCGTGCATGATTCCCGGCGCCCGGCCCACTTTCGCACCGTACACCGCGCCGATGGTTTGATGGCCGAGGCATACTCCCAGGATCGGGATGCGTCCGCTAAAGTAAGCGATTGCTTTCCCGGAAATCCCGGCGTCGTCCGGCGTGCCGGGCCCCGGGCTGATCACCAAGTGGGTTGGGTGGCGCTCCGCGATCTGCTCCACGGTCACCTGGTCGTTGCGGAACACATCCAGCTCCGCGCCAAGCTCGCCCAGATATTGAACGAGGTTATAGGTGAATGAATCGTAGTTGTCGATTACGGCGATCATGGTTGCTCCTCTCAGACCCTTCCTCCTCACCCCTGCACCCCTCTCCCCTTCCCATAATGGGAAGGGGGAGAGCCTGTCCTCGAGCGAAGCGAGGGGAGGGATGGGTGAGTGGGGGTTAGGTCAGCAATTCTCCGCTTGCTCCACCGCCATCAACACGGCGCGGGCTTTGTTCATCGTTTCCTGGTATTCGCGCTGCGGATCGGAATCCGCGACGATCCCGGCGCCGGCCTGGACCGACACGGTCTTGCCGCAGCCGATAAGCGTCCGGATCGCCAGACAAGTGTCCATCGATCCGTCGAAGGAAAAATATCCGACCGCGCCTCCGTACGGACCGCGCCCGTCGGGTTCGAGCTGGGCGATGATCTCCATTGCGCGCACCTTGGGCGCGCCGCTGACGGTGCCGGCCGGGAAAGCCGCGCGCACCAGGTCGAAGGCGGTCTGGCCCGGGCGCATTTCGCCTTCCACCTGCGAGACGATGTGCATCACGTGCGAGTAGCGTTCGATCACGGCGTATTCCGGAACGCTCACGGTGCCGTAGCGGCACACCCGCCCGAGGTCGTTGCGTCCGAGGTCGACCAGCATCACGTGCTCGGCGCGCTCCTTCGGGTCGGCCAGGAGTTTCGCCTCGATCGCGGCATCCTCTTCGGGAGTGGCGCCGCGTGAGCTGGTGCCGGCGATCGGCCGCAGGCTGGCGCGGTTCCCCTCCAGTCGGACAAAGACTTCCGGCGAGGATCCAGCCAGGTAGAACGGCTCGCCGTCGAAGGTTCCAAAATCGAAAAAGAACATGTAGGGCGAGGGGTTGAGCCGGCGCAGTGCGCGGTAGATGTCGAAGGGTTGTGCTTTTGTCGGGCGTGAAAGCCGTTGCGAGGGAAGCACCTGGAAGACGTCGCCGGCGGCAATGTGCTCCTTGGCGGCGCGCACCATCTGCTCGTAGCGTTCCCGCCCGACGTTGGATTCGAAGGCCGCCGGAGGCGCAGAAGAACCTGCTGCGGGTGCGGAGTCGGCGGCCGAGAGCGGGCAGCGGAGCCGTTTCTCGAGCGTCGAAAGCTTGCGGCGGGCTTTTTTTTCCCCGTCGAAGGGATAGGCGATCAGGAACATGCTGCGCCGGACGTGGTCGAAGGCAACGATCGTATCGGCCAGCAGGAAGACCGCTTCGGGTAGCCGAGAAGAATGTAGTTGCGAATCGAGGCGCGGCTCGAAGTAGCGCGCGCACTCGAAGCCCATATAACCCACCAACCCGCCCAGGAAGCGCGGTAGTTTGACCGGCGAATCGGGGACGGCGGGCATGCGAAGGGTGCTCATCTCCTGCTCGAGCAGGCGGAATGGGTCGCTGCCCGGTTCGGCGGTGAGGATCTGCGTCGACCCGTTCCCGCGCCGCTGGAGCGTGCGGCCGCGGACGATATAGACGCAACGCGGCTCGACGCCGATGAACGAATAACGCGCAATGCGCTCGCCGCCCTCGACCGATTCGAGCAGGAACGACGGGCCGGTCCGGCGCAGCTTGAGGTAGGCGGAAATGGGCGTCTCCAGGTCGGCGGGGAGTTCGCGCACAATCGGCGCGAGCGCGGGAGCGGACGTTTTTACGGGAGCTTCGACAAGCATGGCGGCCTCGCTTTCCTTATCACACCCCCTCACCCCCGACCCCTCTCCCAGCGCCTGCCCTCGCGAAGCGGGGGTATGCTGGGAGAGGGGAGCCGGCGATTCTCCGGCGGGGTGAGGGGAAGGAGAATTAAAAGAATCCCCTCTCGTCTCAGGGACGGGAGGGGATCCCGCGGTGCCACCCTGGTTAGGCTGCCTTGCCGGCTTGCGCCGGGAATAAAAAACCCCGTTGTGATTGCGACGGGGTCGAAGCCAGCCTCACTCTGTTGGGTACGCTCGGATTGAATACCGATTAATACCCTTGCCCACTAACGGAGGCGCCGGATTGGGCTACTCAGTTCGCCCGCTCAACTCGGAGGTCCATTCGGCATCTGCTTGCGTACCGGGCTTTCACCGTCTGCCGCCCGGCTCTCTTGCCACTGCGCTTATGCCTACTCGTCCTCGTCCACGTTTTTACTTTTTGATTAGACACATTTTTAACACAGAAGGGGGTAGGGTGTCAAGGGGATTTGCGACCGACGCAGTCTTCAGACTGCGTCGGTCGCAAACGAAGCCGGCACGTGAATTTATATATAATGATAATTCCATGGCTATATTCATTCGCCCCCACCACCTCTTGGACATCATCCGCGACCACGGATATGGCATCCGCTATCAACCGCGCGAATACCGGCACGCGCGGCACCTTGTCGCGGAGGACGTCCTGGGCAATCCGGACCGGGAGACAGACCTTGTGATCGCCGCGGACGATATCTGCCGGCCATGCCGGCATCTACGCGCGGACGGACGTGCGACGATACGATGAATCGGGGAGATAAGATCATTTCCAAGCAGGCTTACAATGACGACCTCAACCGGCGGTTGAGGACCCATCTGGAATTGGAAAAAGTCAGTCGAATGACAGTAAGGGAATATTGCCGACGCGCCCACCGCCACCTGGATGGGATCGAGACTGTTTGCACACATCCGGGCGAAGATGCGAGGTATCGTAGAATAGGGTTAATCGAAGGACTCAATAAATTGGACGCGGAAAGGTAAATATATGTTCGGTTATCGACGTACTACGCGGGAATGTTCCGTGAGCCAATTAAACCCCCGGCTGTTGCAGGCACTCCAGGATTATTTTCTGGAACACAAGTTTGGGGATCTGAAGGAAGAAACCCTTCTTTGCTGTGAAACCTTCTCCGAGAAGGAAAATCCCAGCAGGATCGAAGCCTTGCTTTCGGGCAATCCGGATTCGTCGGATTATCTCGGGATGATTCTCACGGAGGAGTGGCTGCTTTGGGCCCGCACCGCAGGGCGTTCCGCCGCGAAGGCATTCGGAGCCAATCTTAAAGATATAAAGGTTAAACAATACCGTTCCAGGCTAACCCAAGAAACTGGGTTGCATATAGACGGGTATCTTTGCGATTTCAAGGAGCACGTGTGGGGAAATCTGGCCATGGGGCCGGAGGAGGCGACGCGGAAGTTCTGCGAAGCAACGCGAGAAGCCGTGGAGAAGGTCAATCCACCCAGGAAGCGGAAAATCCCGTGGTTTGATTTTTTATCGTAAAAGACGATGTGTTATTGCTTGGATTTCGAATATCCCCGAATCTTGTAATACCAAGATGGATCGCTCGATCGGAAACTGTAATGGTTTTTTAAGGATCGAGGCGATTGGTGGAGAGCAACTTGGTATAAAATACATGGAAATAGTGTAGCCGGCCGGCAAAGAATGCTTCTTCGCGAACCGGGGTAAAGTAAATCGCCGCAGTGTGGGATGCGTCCATGAGCACTGTCAGAAAAATCGCCAAGGTGCGCAAGAGCAGACCGACGCTCGAGGGAGCCGGGGTGCACCTCAAGCGGGCCTTCTCCAACGATCTCGCGCGCGAGCTCGATCCGTTCCTGCTCCTGGACGATTTCCACTCCGGGAATCCCGAAGATTATCTCCCGGGATTCCCTTGGCATCCGCATCGCGGGATCGAAACCATCACCTACATGCTCGAGGGCACGATCGAGCACGGCGACAGCATGGGCAACAAGGGAACGATCCATCCGGGGGAAGTCCAATGGATGACGGCGGGCGGCGGGATCATCCATCAGGAAATGCCCAAAGGCGGGGAAGACGGATGGATGTGGGGATTCCAGCTGTGGGCCAATCTGCCCGCCGCGGACAAGATGATGAAACCCCGCTACCGGGACGTCACCCGGGATCAGATCCCGGAGGTGAAGTTGGACGGCGGCGCAAGCGTCCGCATCGTCTGTGGAACCGTGCAGGGTGTCCGTGGGCCCGTCCAGGATATCGTTACCGATCCCGAGTACCTGGATGTATCCGTACCGCCGAAGGGAAGCTTCACCCACCAGGTGCGGAAGGGGTACACCGCCTTTGCCTATGTAGTAGAAGGGAATGGATATTTTGATCCGGAGCGGGATCCCTTTGGCTATGAAATGCAGGGCGCGAACTACTTCGACACCAAACGGGAACGGGCGCTGGGGCCCGAGAGCCTGGTGTTCTTCGTGGATGGCGACGAAGTGGCGATTTCCACGGAGGCCGAAGGGGTGCGGTTCCTGTTGGTTTCGGGAAAACCGATCGGGGAGCCGATCGCCTGGTACGGTCCGATTGTGATGAACACCCAGGCTGAGCTGAGGCAGGCGTTCGATGAGCTCGAGCGCGGGACGTTCCTGGGTCGGAGCGGCGCCGGATGAAACCCGGCAAAACGGAAGTCGACGGCAGCCCGAACCCACCCAATAAAATGACCTATTTGCGGGTTCATATGAATTCGC
This sequence comes from Anaerolineales bacterium, assembly GCA_050010135.1. Classification (GTDB taxonomy): domain Bacteria; phylum Chloroflexota; class Anaerolineae; order Anaerolineales; family RBG-16-64-43; genus FEN-1073. Next base: position 26,770 of record JBEKLP010000009.1, on the reverse strand, counting down.
AAAAGATTCTTCGAAATGGAGGCGAGAAGCACATCCCATGAACGCCCATGATCAGCAGCATCACGCCCTTTTGGAGGCCATCGCCCGCAAGGCGATATTGGCGGCCGGATTGCTCCCGGACTTTTCCCCCGAAGCCATCGCCCAACTCGGGAACATTAATGCGCCCGCAGCGATATCCGATGGAACGGTCCGCGATCTGAGCGGCCTGCTTTGGTGCTCCATAGACAACGACGACTCGCTCGACCTGGATCAGCTGACCGTCGCGCAGGCGATGCCGGACGGCAAAATAAAGGTTCTGGTCGCCGTGGCCGACGTGGATTCACTGGTGAAAAAAGGATCGGCCCTCGACGAGCACGCCAAGACCAACACCACCTCGATCTATACCGCCGCGCGGAACTTCCCCATGCTTCCGGAAAAACTTTCCACCGGCCTCACCTCGTTAAATTTCGACTCGGATCGGGCGGCAATGGTCGTGGAAATGCTGGTGGCGGCGGACGGCTCGATGCAGGATTCCGGCATCTACCCGGCGCGCGTCCACAATCGCGCCAAGCTTGCCTATAACAGCGTTGCGGCTTGGCTCGAGGCGGGCGGGGCGATGCCCGACGCGGTCGCCGCAGTGACCGGACTGGCGGACAACCTCCGCCTGCAGGACCGGGCGGCGCAACAGCTGAAGAATTTCCGGCACGTCCAGGGGGCACTCAACCTCGAAACCATCGAAGCCAAACCGGTTTTTGTCGGCGACGTGCTCCGCGATCTCGAGGTGGAGAAGGAGAACCGGGCTAAGGATATCATCGCGGATTTCATGATCGCGGCAAACGGCGCGGTGGCCCGGTATCTGGCGTCGAAGAATTTTCCTTCCATCCGCCGCGTGGTCCGCGTTCCCAAGCGTTGGGACCGGATCGTCGAGCTGGCCAAAGAATACGGGTTCACTCTTCCGGATATTCCGGATTCCAAGGCGCTGGATGAGTTCCTCTTAAAGCAGAGGACGGCCGATCCGGACCGCTTCCCCGATCTCTCGCTTACGGTGATCAAACTCCTCGGGTCCGGCGAGTACGTTGCGGAACCTCCCGGAGGTCTTGCCCCCGGGCACTTCGGCCTGGCGGTCAAGGATTATTCCCATTCCACGGCGCCCAACCGCCGCTTCCCGGACGTGATCACCCAGCGCCTGTTGAAGGCCGCCGTGGAGGGAGCAAGTTTGCCCTACGACAACGACGAACTGCAGGCTCTCGCCCGGCATTGCACGGACGCGGAGGATGCGGTCAATAAAATCGAACGGCAGGTCGGCAAATCGGCCGCCGCGCTGCTCCTGGAATCGCGGATCGGAGAGCAGTTCGACGCCTTCGTCACCGGCGCTTCCGACAAAGGCACGTGGGTCAGGCTCGCGGAGCTTCCCGTCGAGGGCAGGCTCACCCAGGGATTCCAGGGCCTGGACGTGGGCAACCGAGTTCGCGTGCAGCTCACGTTGACGGACGTACAGCGCGGATTCATCGATTTCAAAAAAGTTGGGTGAGCGGGCGCACGATGGTTGGCCCGGACGGCATCCATCCCGGCATGGGGATGGCGTAACCGCCGGGATACGCCGTCGGGTGGTCGTTGAGGACAAAGGACAAAGGAGAAAGCAATGAAGAAACGAGTAGGTGTGTGGATCGATCACAGAAAAGCGGTACTCGTCACCCTGACCGAGAACGGGGAAGACATAAAACAAATTACATCCGGGATGGAGAAGCATGTCCGATTTGCCAGCGGATCTTCGGAGGACGGCTCGACGGAGGACATTCGGGAGAGACAATTTGCCGGTCATCTGGCCGCATATTATGAAGAAGTCTTCGCGGCTATTCGAGATGCCGAAGCCATTTTTCTATTTGGCCCGGGCGAAGCCAAAGGCGAGCTCGATAAACTTCTGAAAGGCAAAGGATTGGGCAAGAGCATCGCCGGTTTGGAGACCGCCGACAAGATGACGGACCCGCAGATCTCGGCGGAAGTTCGACGGCACTTTTTCGAAAAGAAGGTGTGATTTCCCCGGGAAGAAGACTGACCCGGAACGGCCGGGATAGAGAATATTAATCCACGAACCCGTCGCGGTAAGTCGGACCGGGGAACACGAAGGGGTGCGAAGGAATATGAAAGGAATTTCCGAGCGGCCCTCCTGCGTGCCCTTTCGTCGATTATTATCTTAAGTTATCGAATATGGATTTTTTGTGCAGTACCCCCTTATTGTGATTAAGGTTGCATAGGAGCGCATTCATGTCCGTGCCAAAGCGCAGCGAAATCCACCCCGGTTGTCATGTTCAAATTATCGAAAAACAAAACCAGCAAACGGGGCTGCTGACGGAAGGCATTGTCATTCGGATCTTGACGAAAAGCTCAACTCATCCGCATGGTATTAAAGTGATGCTGGAGGATGGCAAGGTGGGAAGAGTGCAAAGCCTATTGCAAAAATAGGGACAGGCAGACGTATGCTTAAAGGAGAGAAAAAGTAAAATACAAACAATAGCGATGAAAACGGAGGGAGTTTTTTGGCCGGCTTCGATCAAACCCCAACAATTATTCTTCGACTCATCCACTTACCGCCTCGAATCCTTTATGCCGTTGGATTGGGTTCGTGGATTGGAAATCTCATCCTGCTTCTGACAACCACAGGAAGAAAATCCGGCAGGCAGCGCGTTACCCCGCTGCAATATGAAGAAATCGATGGAAGAATTTATCTGGCCGCCGCGCGGGGACAAAAAGCCGACTGGATTCGCAATATATTCGCCGATCCGAAAGTTGAAGTGCGGATCAAGAACCGGCGTTTTTCCGGCACCGCGGAACTCGTCACGGACGTGAAGCGGATTGCCGATTTCTTGGAGGTGCGTTTGCGCCGGCACCCAAGCATGGTCGGAATGATGTTCCGCGCCGAGGGGTTGGATGGCGCGCCCGGCCGCAAGGCGCTGGAGCAATATGCGGCCAATCGCACCCTTGTTGTTATCTCGCTCGGCCAGCATATCATCCGATAAAACTGCCGGCCGGCGGAGTCCTGCAGACGGCGTTTGTGCACAGGAATAAAGGAAAGGCGTACGACGGCTGTGGTCGAAAACGAAGATCTTACCTATGCGTACGAGTTCATAAAGCGGATCTGTGTTGAAATCGGGCCGGGCTCGCCCTGCAGTCCCCAGGAGCACGCCCGCGCCTCCGCGATAAAAACCGAAATGGACAAAGTGGCGGATGAGACAAAGGCGGAAAATTTCACCTGTGCGCCCGATGCATTTATCAAATGGTTTCCATTCGCCGCCACGCTGTCCGTGGTGGCCGCGTTTTTTTATTACCTCGGCCTGCTGCCCAATTATCCGCTGGTGTTTACAAGCCTTGCGCTGGGCATCGCCATTTTCATCGTTCTCATCCTGGTCATGGAATTTTTCCTGTTGCGGGAATTTATCGACGGACTGTATCCGCGGAAGCCGTCCGAAAATATTGTGGGGATCCTCAGGCCCGCATCCCGCCGGAAGCCGCGCCGGATTCTGATCTTCGGCGGACACCACGATTCCGCGCTTCAATTCAACTATCTGCGGTATTTTAAAAATGGATATTTCGTCGCTGAAGGAATCCTGATTTTCGGAGTGGCCATTTTCACGGTCGGTTTGTTGCTCCGATGGCTGGGCCTGGTTTTTTCTTTATCCTGGGCCTGGCTGGTGGGCGTTTTTCCGTGGTATCTGTGGATCTTCCTGCCCGTCTGTGTTTTCATCGGATTCACCTTTACCGAGCGGGAAAAGAATGGGGGTTCCGTCCCCGGAGCGATCGACAACCTCTCCGCGGTGTCCATTCTCCTGATGCTCGGGCGCGTCCTGAAACGGCATCCGGAAATCCTGCCCGCCGACACGGAAATCCGGTTGGTTTCCTTCGGGTGCGAAGAAGCGGGCACGCGCGGATCGCGGGCGTATGTCCGCGCCCATGAAGCGGAGCTGCGGGCGGCGGATGCGGTCTTCGTTAATATCGAAAGCATCTACGATCCGGAAATCGAAATCTTCACCGGGGATCGCAACGGAACGCTTCGAAATTCATCGGATGTCGTCCGAGGGTTGGCGCAGGCTGCGCAAGCCGTCCAAGCCCCCAGCCGGATCTCGCATTTTCCGTTCGCGGGCGGGGGGACCGACACTCTGCCCTTCCGGGAGAAAGGCATCCGAGCGGCCTGCCTGTTCAGCATGAAAATCCCCTCTCAGATGGTGCAGTTTTACCATCAACCGTCGGACACCTATGATAAAGTCAACCGCGAGGCGTTGCGCAATGCAGCTCAAATAGCGTTGGAGTTCATCCGCACTTTCTGATGGGGGAAAATGGGGAGTGGAGCGCAACGCTGGGTTTCAAAGAATCGATGGGGAAGACGCTGCGGCGTTACCGACGGTGACAAGTTTGATGTAAAATCGGCGATGAAAGATCAAACATAATAATTTTGGAATCCGCCATGAACGAAATCGGAACTCTGGGTAAGATATTAATCCTCGCCGGCGGCCTGCTCGTTTTGGTGGGCGCGCTGGTTTGGCTGCTTTCCGGGACCGGCCTTATCGGCCGCCTCCCGGGCGACATCCGCATCGAACGGCCCGGTTTTACCTGCATCTTCCCACTTGCCAGCATGATCCTTCTGAGCATCTTCCTGACGATCATTTTGAATGTAATCCTGCGAATGATGAAAAAGTAAATATCCCGCGGCGGTCGCCGGTCCGGGTGTCCTGCCGGGATCTCCCTAGCCTTCGGGGGGGGGCGAAAGACGGTGAATCTTCGCCGGGCTCAGACGATAGAATTCATTTCCGAGTTGACGTTGGGCGGCGCGGAAAACCGGCTGTGGAGTGGAAGGCTGAATGGTGGAAGACCGTCTCCATTTGGCGAGGGTTTACGTATATCTTTACGGATGAACGGAAGAACGACATTTCGTGAATAATGGGAGAGAACTATGAGTTGTTGGCGGGTAGTGCTTTGCATCCTCTTACCTCCACTGGCGGTTCTGGACAAGGGTTGCGGATCCATCGTGATCGTGACGGTACTCACCATCCTAGGCTGGGTCCCGGGCATCATCGGCGCGTTAATCATCTGTAATTCAAGAAATAGATAGGTTCGCGTTGGAAGTCTGCGGCCAAGGTTTTTATATATAACAGGTCCCCGACAGGTTCTCCTTTCCCCCGGTGAATTCGATACCTCTCAAGATTCGATTGGAGATTTCCCACGCCAACGTCCAGTACGGACTGTCCCACGCTCCCCAAATGGTACAAAAAGAGAGCCGCGTGGTCCGAAAATACCGGCGCTTGAATGGATCCCGCTTCACTCGAGTCCTATCTCCCGTTCAGCTGCCTGCGTATTTTCTCATTCCCCATTAATTATTCACAGGATAAACGCGGGACCGACCGGAGTAATCGGTGGGCTGTACGACGGCGGGAGTGCTTTTTAATACATTGCTCATCCACCCGGTCCCCGGGGAAGACCCGGCATCATGTATAATATTTGTTATCCATTGAGAAATAGATTCCTCCGCGAGGCCAATATGAACGAAACAGACGTGATCGATGATTATTCCCGTCGGCACCAATTCGCAAAAATAAGCCAATTTCTTGCAGTCATCCTGTTGTTGGTTTCCCTTTCCTGTCTTTGGTTGTCGGGAGGGGCATTCGGCACTTCCGGAGAAAGAATTTTCCTTATCGTCGGCGGCCTGCTGTTCTTTGCATCGATTGCGCTGGCGGTGTTATCAGTTGATAGATATCGGTGTCCGTACTGTTTTAAAAGCCTCGGTGTCGTTCGCAGCATAAAATATTGTCCATATTGCGGGATCAATCTGCAATCCGCCGGTGAATCGGATTTGGAGTATTCCTCGAAAGCGCCGGGCGAGCGGCGCGGTTTTTTTGGCAGGATCGGCGCAAAGCTTATTCCGGCCGGAGGAATTTCGCGGCGCGCGCCTTCCGGGATCCTTCCGCAGGGAAATATCCGGCCCACGGCAAGCGATTTTCCGGAAGAGACGTACCCCAAGAATATCCGTTTGTTCACCACCAGCGATGAGATGGAATTGACCAAGCGGTACATCCGGTTGATTTCGAAAGATGAGACCCCTCAAAAGGATGAAACTCCGGCGGGAGTTTCCGAAGCCCTCCCGGGCGTTTACCGGGAGCAGGGAGGCAAGGCCTCGGAGGAAGCCCCCCACTGGAGAAGTAAGGATAAAAAGAAACTTTTATAAACTTCCCCCGGCGGATTGGGATTGCCCCGGGGATTTTTCCCTCGCTAGGCTTTTCCCCACAACCTCGTCATGTTTGCAGGTGAACAGCGGTATACTTTAATCGCCCTTTGCGCCCGTGTATTTTTGCGCAGGTATCAGGCTGTGGTAGAATACCGCGCTTTTAAGCCGGAAAGGTTCCCAGAGGATCGTTATGAGTCTCGAGAAATTTTTTAATCCGCAGTCGGTCGCCATCGTCGGCGCTTCCTCCCAAAAAACCAAAGTCGGATACGAAATCCTCCATAACATGATCCAGGCCGGCTTTCCCGGCAAGCTCTACCCAGTCAATAACAAGGCGGATGTGATCGAGGGGCTTAAATGCTTCCCGGACCTGCCGTCGATCGGCGACGTGCCGGACCTGGTGGTGATCGTTGTTCCGGCGCCGGTGGTGCCGGGGATCATGATCCAATGCGGCAAAGTGGGCGTGAAGGCCGTCATTATCATCACCGCCGGCTTTAAGGAAGTCGGCAAGGACGGGCTGGCGTTGGAACAACGGGTGCTCCAGACCGCCACCCAGTACGGCATCCGCGTCATCGGCCCGAACTGTCTCGGGTTGATCGCGCCCTCGCGGCACATCAACGCCAGCTTCGGCGGGGACCTGCCCGCGGTGGGCGGGATCGGCTATCTCTCGCAATCGGGGGCGTTGCTCGCCGCGATCCTGGATATGGCCAATGCGTCCGGCATCGGGTTCAGCAAACTCGTCAGCATCGGCAACAAAATCGACGTGAACGAACTGGATCTGGTCGCCGCCCTGGGCGAGGACGACGAGACCCGGGTGATCGCCGGTTACCTGGAGAGCATCACCGACGGCAACTCCTTCGTCCGCCGGGCCGAACTGATCTCCACCACCAAGCCCATCCTGCTGATTAAATCGGGCGGAACCGCCGTCGGCGCCAAAGCCGCCACCAGCCATACCGGCAGCATGGCCGGAGGCGAGACCGCCTACGAGGCGGGGTTCGAGCGCGCGGGGATCATCCGCTGCAATTCCATCGAGCAGCAATTCAATTACGCCGAAGCGTTCGCCATGCAGCCGCTGCCGGTCGGGAACAATGTGGTGATCATCACCAACGCCGGCGGGCCCGGGATCATGGCGGCTGATGCGATCGAGCGGGAGGGTTTGGGTTTTGCCAAGCTTGCCCAGGCCACCATGGATAAGTTGGCTTCCTTTCTTCCGGCCGCAGCCAACATTCACAATCCCGTCGACGTGCTGGGAGACGCGCTGGCCGACCGCTACGAATTCGCTCTCGACACCGCGCTGGACGATCCGGGCGTGGACATCGCGCTGGTGGTGCTGACCCCGCAGGCCATGACCGAATGCAGCCCGACGGCCGAGGCGATCGTGCGCGTCGTCCGCAAGAAGCCGCAAAAAACGGTTTTAGCATGCTTCATCGGGGCCCAGAAAATCGCCGAAGCATTGCGCATTCTGCGCGCCGGAAATATCCCGCAATATTTTTCGCCGGAAGACGCCGTGGATGTAATCAAGGCAATGACCGGGCATGTCCGCTGGCAGAATAAGCCCAAGCGGGTGGTCAAACTCTTCCCGGTCAACCGGCACAAGGTGGAGATCATCATCGAGCGCCACATCCGGCAGGGGATGCGCGAAGTTGGCGAGTCCGACGCCAAGGAAATCCTCGATGCCTACGGATTCGTCACGCCCAAGGGGGCCCTGGCCACCACGCCCGAGCAGGCGGCCAACATCGCCGACCAGATCGGCTACCCGGTCGTGCTAAAAATCTGGTCCCAGGATATCATCCATAAATCGGACGTGGGCGGCGTCAAGCTGGGATTGCGAAACGCCCAGGAAGTGATGGACGCCTTCGACCTGATGATGTACCGCATCCCGCGCAAAGTTCCCCAGGCGCAGATCCTGGGCGTGTTCGTCCAGCAGATGTGCAAGGGGGTGCGCGAAGTCATTTTGGGGATGAACCGCGATCCGCGCTTCGGGCCGCTGATGATGTTCGGCATGGGCGGAACGATGGTAGAAGTGATGAAGGACGTCTCGTTCTATCTGGCGCCGCTGACCGCCGACGAGGCCAAGCAGATGCTGATGGGCACGCGCACGTACAAAATGCTGCAAGGCGTGCGCGGCGAGGAAGGCGTGGATATCGAGGCGATCGCCGAGGGGCTCCAGCGGCTTTCGCAACTTGTGACCGAATTTCCCCAGATCCAAGAGCTGGACATCAACCCGTACGTGGTCGGCCCGCCGGGGACGGTCCCGATCGCGGTGGACGCCCGGATGAGCGTGGAAAAAGAATAGTTTTTATCGGGGGCATTCATGCAGACGTTCGATTGGAAATCGAAGTACCAAGAGAAAATCGGCACGGCGGCCAAAGCCATGCGCCTTGTGCAGTCGGGCGACAGCGTTTTCATCGGATCCGGTTGTGGGGGGCCGCAATACCTGGTTAACGCGCTGGTGGAATTTTGCGAGGAAGTCCGGGACGTTCGTATTCTCAACATCCTGACGATGGGCAAGACCCCGTATCTGGAGCCGCGCTACCGGGACCGGTTCAGCCTAAACACGTTTTTCATCGGCGATAATGTAAGGGAATCGATCGGGAGCGGAGTTGGGGATTACACTCCCATCTTTCTCTCCGAGATTCCCCGCGAATTCGACCGGGGACGGATTCCGATCGACGTTGCGCTGATCAGCGTCTCCCCGCCGGACGCCGGAGGCCTGTGCAGCCTCGGCGTTTCGGTGGATGTGGTCAAGGCCGCGGCGGCCAACGCCAAATACGTCATTGCCCAGGTCAATGCGCGCATGCCGCGCACCTTCGGCGACAGCTTCATCCACGTCAACGACATCGAAATTCTGGTGCCCTACGACGAGGAACTGGTCGAAGTGACCCTGCCGGAGCCAGATGAAGTGATGCGGCGGATCGGGCAGCATATCGGCCGCCTGATCGAGGACGGCAGCACGATCGAATGCGGCATCGGCCGGGTTCCCCAGGTTGTGGCGGAAAGCCTGCGCGATAAAAAGGATCTGGGGATTCATACCGAGATGTTCGGGGATTGGATTCTCGACCTGGTCGAGTGCGGCGCGATCACCTGCGCCAAAAAGACGCTCAACCGGGGCAAGGTGGTCGCCAGTTTCTGCATGGGTTCCCGCAAGCTGTACGACTATATCGACAATAATCCCTTCTTTGAGTTCTACCCGACCGAATATGTCAACGATCCCTACATCATCGGACAGCACGAGAAGATGGTGGCGATCAATGTGGGACTGGAAGTTGACCTGACGGGGCAAGTGTGCGCGGATTCGCTCGGATATAAATTCTACAGCGGCATCGGGGGGCAGCTGGATTTCAACCGCGGAGCGGCCCGGAGCCGCGGCGGAAAAGCGATCATCGTCGTTCCCTCGACGGCCAAGAACGGCACCATCAGCCGGATCGTGCCGCACCTCAGCGAAGGCGCGGGCGTAGTGGTCACCCGCGGCGACGTGCACTATGTCGTCTCGGAATACGGAGTGGCGTACCTGCACGGCAAGAGCATCCGCGAACGGGTGCTGTCGCTGATCAACATTGCCCACCCTAAATTCCGGGGCGAGCTGATCCAGGCGGCCAAAGCCCACAAATACCTGTACCAGGACCAGATCGTCATCGACACCGAGCGCATCATCTATCCCGAGGAGCTGGAAATCTACCAGACCCTCAACGACGGGACGGAACTCTTCTTCCGGCCGGTCAAGCCCACCGACGATGCCGCGCTCTCGGAAATGCTGTATTCGCTCAGCCCCACCTCGCTGCACACCCGCTACATGGCCCACACCATGACCTTCCCGCACAAGGACGTCCAGCAGCTCACCAATGTCGATTACATCAACAACCTTGCCATCGTTGGGACAGTCCCGGGCGTGTCGGGCGAGGAAATCGTGGCGATCGCGCAATATTTCCTGGACCCCAAGACGCAGTCGGCGGAAGTGGCCTTCATCGTCCAGGACGAGTGGCAGCAGAAAGGCATGGGCACGCTGCTGCTGCAATACCTCTGCCGGGTGGCCAAGCAGCGCGGGATTAAAAAATTCTACGCCAAGGTTCTCCCGACCAACAAAGCGATGCTCTCGGTTTTTTATAATTCGGGATACAAGGTCAACACGGAATTCGACGGGGACGTATACAGCGTCGAGTTCGACCTCGCGCCGCATAAATAATCCGGCCGCAAGCCGGTTGATCATCCGCGGAGGAACGTTGCCGCGGATTTTTTTTCTTCGCCCGGAGCTTTTATTCGCCTCCGCCAAAACCATGCGGGGGCAGGCGCCGGGTAAACCCGGATATTAACCATTGGTGGTGCGGATCTATGCAATGGAAGCAAATCGCCATGTGCCAGCGGCGATTTGCTATTTTTTGCATTCAGATCGATATTTACCTTCGAAATAAAAATCTATGGATATTCATATGATAACGGAAACCGCGAGCGGCGAATATTATTAAACCTATCCTTGCCCGCCAGGTTAAAACGAAGGGAATGCGGCGTAAGGGATGGTTAAGTTTTCAAATCAATCCGCGCAACGTATTTCTAAACCATTCGTCACAATCTTCTTGAAAAATACCCAATCCGTGGATCAAGCCGACCGGCAAAGGCTGCGGCGGAAAACCGTTAATTTCTTGTATTTTCTTTTCGGGTAGAATGTCGGTTGGGCGCAGGTTGGCCTGCCGCTTAGCCGCCGTCCTTAGGCATAGATAAATGATTGAGCGAGAAAATGGAAGATACGCAAGTAAAAATGAGAGCTTTCAAGATGATCAGGAATTCTTGGGTCAATGGAATTTAAAATTCCAATCTGACCGATATAAATTCGTTCAATTGGATGATGAACTATTATAGTATAGGACGGTTCTTTCGGAGGGTTTGATGCGAGATACGAACCGGAAACTAATATTGGATCTCTTTCTGCTCTGCTTGGTCGTTCTTTTTTCAGTATTGGTCCACTATGAAGGTTGGCGGAGCGCTACCCTCAACAACCCGGATATTATGCCATACTACTTGGGGGCTGTAACGCAATTGCAAACTGGAAATATCCTTGATCGAGGAAATCTTTCTTTTTACAACTCGTTCGTACCTCCCGGTGCCGTGTATTGGATTTTACTTGGCGCATCTTTCATGCCTGACTTACGGCTCTACGCGCTCCCCGCCAATATATTATTGACCTTGGGTTCCGTCATATTTCTCTATTTGTTGGTGCGGGATATACTCGGAAGGGAGACGGCACTAGTATCCGGTCTAGTATATGGATTTTCCCGGCTTGGCTATCAAACGGTATGGCCCATCGGCCATTCGATTTATTTAATATTAATTCTTTTCTTTACGAATTATTGGATCCGCCATCGAAAACCCTGGGCCTTTTTTGCAATTGCAATCGTGAGCGCGTTTGGCGCATATGATTATTTATCTATCCTGCCATGTCTGTTCATCCCACTTATTGCCTGGCTGCTATTCCGGCCACCAATAAGAATTTTACCGGTTGTGGCTTCTCTTGCGGCAGGATTGCTTATTTGGTTTCCTTATCTGCAATTCGAGGTGCCAAGGCATTTTATTGATCTACAATCAATCCTTCTGCTTTCACGTGTGAGTAATAAATTAACATTAGAACCCAAAGGAGATCCTAAATCCTGTCTGGCCACTCTGCCGAGTGAACCCGATGTACGGGATGGTGTTTACGTCCCGTGGATTGATAACACGGAATATAACCGCCTCGTGTTTCCAGAGTCGGGTGTGAAATCCTCACTGTATTATCACCTGTGCATAATGTTCCTGAACATGGATAATAATTTTGATGAAGGATATGTACGCGACGGCAACTTAAACGCCGATTTTGTATATAAACAAAATAGTTATTTGGATGGGGGGGAAGGCTTGTTCATCAACTCGTCGCCCGCCATTGGCGTGATCTGCTGGTTGTTTTTTATGACAGGGCTCTTTCAATCAGCGGCGATGTTCCTCCCGGAAAAATGGATCCAGTGGAATCGACTCTCCCAATGGCGATCGATTCCCGTGTGGATTATCACTTGTATTGCGCTGGTCGTTAGCGGAGCAGTGTTTTTATTTGTCGCGTGGTTGCTCCGGTACCCGTGGATCGAGAAGAGTCATTACTTCCAGCTGATAGCGACTCAAGCAAACTATTTCATGCCGCTGATTCTTTTCGCGATAATTATTGGATTCTATTTGGGGCTTCAAGCACCGCGACAAGAGCCGGGGAGTGTTTTTTCTCTTTTTTCCCTTTGGATTCCTTGGTCGCTACTAGTCATCATAGCGGAACCGGGCGTACCGGAACGTTTCTATTGGATTTGGCCGCTCCAAGTAGCGGTTGCGGTAATGGCACTGCATGGGTATCTTCGTGCGTGGACTGATTACCACTGGGTACGCTGGATTGTATCTGTGGCGGCCATCGTTGTAGTTTTTCCGTTGTCTGCCTATTTGCCGCGGATTCAAAATGCAATCACCTATGGGTATGCTGGACAAGATTCCGAACAGATCCAAGTGGTCGATTTCATCGGTCAAAAGGTGCGTAACGCCGGACTTACGCGCGTGTCCATAGGTTATCTATTTCCCACAGAGAATCCCTTTACGGTCGCGAAAGACCCTGCCCTATGGGGTGGAACCTGGGTCAACCTATTACTGCAAACGCGCTGGAAAGTGGAGAACACCGACTTTAACCCCGAAGGAATTAGCCTGCAGGACCGATGGCGAATCTGGATCCCCGCCGTGCCAGCTTGCCGACAAGAAGATGCGAAAATACTTGGGTGGGAGAATTACCTAATTGTTTTCCAAAGCGGACCGTACTGTGTATTTGAATTAGAAGAGGGACCATAACGAAAAACCATGAAAATTGAAAATCGGCGAATAAATCACATTTCCATATTCCTTCTTGTGATTAACCGGACTTTTAACTAACAAAAGCCAAGCCGGGTAATGGAATTCGCAAATCTAGAATAATGCTTGTTCCTAATAGAAATGATAAATGAGATAATCATAAAATCGGAACCTATCCAACCGGCAGCTTCGGGCGGCTTGGCTTTCGGCAGAGAGTCTTCGATAGTTTTTACTTCGATAAAGCTCCATATAGTGGAAGCCTGCCCTCGCGCCTGCCCTCGCGAAGCGGGGGAAGCGGGAGAATCGGGGCCGGCTTAAGCCGGTTTGAAAACAGTAGGTGCTGCGGATGTTTAAATCCATAAGATAGGTTCCTTGGTTGTGATTTGTAGATTGATTATCTTCTTTAATAGTTTGAAGCCCGGCTTTAGCCGGGCGCGGTTAATAGCTCGGGGCGCCCATCCCGCGCGCAGCGCGGGATTAGCCCCGGGGGAATATCTGGCGGATGAGAAGCTACAGAGCCCAATGAGGAATCTTCCGTGCGCAGCGCGGGATCAGCCCCGGGGAAAATAGGATGAATGCGACAAAGGATTGATCGCGTGTGTTCGCTCGGCGATAAATCGCCGTGCTATTAACCGCGCCGGGTAAACCCGGCTTTAAAACATTTGTGACGATGGGGGTAGGTTTCCTGCGATGAGTCCACAAGTTGCGCAAGTATATATCGTCTATTCTACTAATTGGTTTGAAGCCCGGCTTCAGCCGGGCGCTGTTGAAAGCACGGAGCTTTAGCTCCGGGTGAACAAGCGCGGTCAAATCTTCGTTGCGTTGATGACGTTTCGCCGGGTGGTAAACCCTGGGAAAATGTTCCCATGTTAAGCGCCGGATCAGCCCCGGGGAAAATAATTTTAAAACAGGTGCCTCTGCAACGCGAAATATAAAACGCTTATCACTAACAGAACGAGTATCAGTAGGAGGACTGGAATCCCGGCAGTTTTCTTTTCCAGCGGTTTGGGGGGTTCGGTATATGCGGGTTGGGTTTGTTTTGAGGGCGCGGGGGCGGCGGACGAGAGGGCGATTTCCGAGGCCGGGGGCGGCGATATGTCCGCCCGGGGCTTCCACTCTAAATGCCGCCTTTCGGTCGGGATGGCTCTGAAGTCCATGGCATGGGTGGCGAGTGGATCCGTCGATGGTTCCGGCGTTTGTGCGGTTTTTACTCCCGCCGCCATCTCCGGCGGAAGCGAGTCCCGGCGGGCGGGCGGTTTTTTCCGGAGCGAGTCGAACGACACCGCCGGGGTGGATTCGGTCGCGGTCAAGGGGAAAGTTGTGGAGGGAATTCCGTCCGACCACGGACCGGATGCGCCCGCCGCAGCGGTGGTGTGCTTCGGTGAAACGATCCGCTCCACGTTCCTGGCCATGTCCCCCGTGGAACCATACCGGTCGGAGGGGGATTTCGCCATCCCGCGGTCGATGACGGATTGCAGCGCGGAGGGCAATCCCGGCGCGGTATCGGCCAGGCGCGGGATGGGATCGGAGATATGTTTCATCAGCAGCGCCATGGCGTTTTTCGATTGATAGGGAGGGGAGCCGGTGACCATGTGGAAAAAAACGGCGGTCAGGGAATACGTATCGGCGCGCGCGTCGATGGTCTTTTCCCCCTGGCATTGTTCCGGGCTGGTGTAGACCGGCGTGCCGAAGAATTCGCTGTGGCTGAGCTGCACGCTGGCTTCCACCAGCTTCACCAGCCCGAAATCGGTGATGTAGGGATTTTCTTCCAGGTCGAAGAGAATGTTCCCGGGTTTGATGTCCCGGTGGATCATCCCCATCGAGTGGGCTTTGTCCAGCGCGGAGGCTATGCGCGCGGTCACGGCGGAGGCAAACTCCAGCGGCACCGGGCCGTGGGAGAGGCGGTCCTTGAGGGAACCGCCCTGCATGAAACGCATGACGAGATACAGCAATTCGCCGTCCTCGCCGTACTCGTAGACCGGAACGACGGCCGTGTGTTCGATCAGCGCGATGGCTTTGGCTTCGCGGCGGAAGCGTTCGCGGTTTTCCGGATCGGCGCCAAGGTTGGAAGCCAGAACCTTGATGGCCACCTGGCGTTCGAAGGAAGCGTCCTGCGCCAGATACACCACGGCCATTCCGCCGGATCCGAGCTTCTCGAGGATTTGATATCGTCCGATTTTTTGCGGAAGCATGAGGCGATTATAATGTTCTATCATCAGCCGCACAATGGAAGTACAATGGAATTAAAGCGGGATCTCTGAAAAATGTCACTCCGAGCCCTGCAAAGGGCGAGGAGTCGCGGTCTTTCAATGGCAAATCGAATTTAAATTGAATTCCCGGGAGATTTTCAGAGGTTTCAAAGCTCATTTCTTCCGGTTCTTAACAGACAATGGAAAAAGGTGGTCGAGCCCCGCCCTGGCCCCCACTTCGCGAGAGCAAGCTTCCGCCGTGGCGAGGACGGGGTAGCGGTTTTTGCGTATCGAGACCACCTATCGACCTGAACAGAATGGATCAATCGATCCGTCGCGCATTGGAATAATTTTCTCTCGGGTGTTTTTCCGCAGCCTGCAAAGGTCCTTTCATGACTTTCACCTTCGATCAATCCAAAGATGAAATCGCCCGCCTGGTGAAGCATTTTTCGACCAACCAGGCGGCCTTCATGGCGCCGGGTTACAAGGAAGCCCAGGCGCGCCAGGAATTCATCGACCCATTATTTATTGCGCTTAATTGGGATGTGCGTAACCAACAACAAACTGCGCCCGAATACCGCGAAGTAATCGTAGAAGATTCGCTTGAGATGGAAGGTCACGAAGCACGGAAGGCGCCGGATTACGTGTTCCGCATCGGACGCGACCGGAAATTCTTCGCCGAGGCCAAGAAACCCGGCGTGGATCTGAAAATGGCAGCGGGACCGGCTTACCAGCTGCGGCGCTACTCCTGGAGCGCCAAGCTACCGCTCTCGGTACTGGCCGACTTTCAAGAGTGGGTTTCGTACGATTGCCGGATACGACCTTCGGAGGGGGATAAAACTTCTACTGCTCGGTTAGTTTATATGACCTATGAGGAATATGCCGATCGTTGGCATGAAATATGGGATGTATATTCCCGCAGGGCGGTGTGGGACGGTTCTTTCGACCAGTTCGCCCTATCCAGCAGAGGCAAACGCGGCACTTCCGAGGTGGATGCCGAGTTCCTGAAGGAAATCGAGGGCTGGCGCAATTCACTAGCCCACAACATCGCCCTGCGTAATCCCGACCTTACGCTGGATGAAATGAATGATGCAGTCCAGCGGACGATTGACAGGATCATTTTCCTGCGGATGGTTGAAGCCCGCGGCATGGAAGAATACGGCCAACTGCAGAAGATCGCCGACAACGATAATATCTACGCAAACCTGCTTCTGCTATCCATAAGGGCGGATGCCAAATATAACTCCGGCTTGTTCGATTTTTCAAAAGCAGGGGACCTGGTTACTCCTCGATTGACAGTGGACGATAAAACTCTGAAGCCGATTCTGGCGGATCTGTATTACCCAAAATCGCCGTATGAGTTTAGCGTGCTTCCAATTGAAATCCTAGGTAATGTGTATGAGCAATTCCTGGGTAAAGTTATTCATCTAACCGATGCTCACTATGCAAAAGTCGAGGAAAAACCGGAAGTAAAAAAAGCGGGCGGTGTCTATTACACTCCCTCGTACATCGTGGAATACATCGTCAAGAATACAGTTGGGAAGCAGATCGAGGGTAAAAGTCCTGCGCAACTCATGGGATTCCGTGTTCTTGATCCAGCTTGCGGCTCCGGTTCGTTCTTGTTGGGAGCATACTCTTATCTTCTGGATTATTACCATAATTGGTACGGTTCGCACGAACCAGGGAAGAAAAAGGAAGCTGTTGCACAGCAAGCGGATGGAAGCTGGCAGCTCACACTACCGGAACGCAAACGCATCCTGATTGAACACATCTTTGGGGTGGATATTGACCGGCAAGCATGTGAAGTTACCAAGCTCTCGCTATTGCTGAAGGTACTTGAGGGCGTGAAGCAACTCACGCTTTTTAATGAGCGTGCGCTGCCAAACCTTGATAACAACATTAAATGCGGGAATAGTCTGGTCGGGTCCGATTACTTCGCCGGTCAGATGATACAAGATTCTGACGAACTAAGGCGGATAAATCCGTTTGATTGGGAGCAGGGGTTTTCGGAAGCGATGCAAGAGGGTGGTTTTGATTGTGTGATTGGAAATCCTCCTTATATTTTCACAAGAGAATTGATCTTAGAAAGTGAGCGTCGTTATTACTCAACTAATTACAAACTTTCTTGGGAGAAACAAAATACTTTTATGCTCTTTATGCAACTCATGATGAGGTTGCTTGACCCAAAAGGGATAGGTGGATTTATCGTCCCTAATTCCTGGCTGACGATTGAAAGCGCCCATCTCCTTCGTGAGGCTTTTATTCAGCGTCTGATCACTGTGATCGATTTAAACTATGCAGTATTTAACCAAGTATCTATGGAACCTTCTATATTCTTGATTGCCGGTAGTAGTCAAGATGATAATGTATTAACTACCAGAGTAGCATCTACTACAGGGTTTTCTGAAATGAAATTGACAAGTATTAATCGCAATAAATGGTCTGCGCCGGATTACCGGATTTCTTTTTCCGACTCGGCGGGATTAGATGCAATTGTTGAGAAAATGGTCGATATGTCACAGCCTATTGGTAATGTGTTTGGTGTTAGAACAGGCCTACAGGCTTATGAACGGGGAAAGGGTAATCCACCACAGACGGCGGCGGATGTCGCAAATCACATTTTTGACCGTGATAAAAAGATTGACAAAAACAGTGTTCGATATTTACAGGGAGAAGATATTGACCGGTATTTGCTTAATTGGTCTGGTATGTGGATGCAATATGGTCCATGGTTGTCGCAACCTCGCGATTTTGAAATATTTTGTAGACCTCGTGTGTTGATACGCGAGATAACCTCTAGCTTCCCACGATGCCTCAATGCCACGTTTGTCACTGGTAATTACCTAAATAACAAGAGTATATTAAATGTAATTCATAATTCAAACAATGAAAACGAATTAAATAAACTTGTGGCTATCCTTAATAGCCGACTAATGTCAATATACTATAAACATCGTGCTGTTAAGGCTGCGCGCAAGATCTTTCCAAAGATTGTGATCAAGAACCTTAGGGAGTTCCCATTTCCTCGATTTACTTCGAAATTACAAAATGATCGATTGTCGGATGCCACAGATCAGATGCTTGCTTTGCAAAAGCGTAAAGCTACCACGAAGGACGCCGCCGATAAGGAGCGCCTACAACGGCTAATTGATTCCACAGACCAGAAGATCGACTCAATAGTGTATGAGTTATATAAACTGACGCCGGAAAAGGTTGCGATTGCGGAAGGTGCGGTAAAGGACTAAACCTCTCCCGGCATCCCAATAATTATTGTTCAACTTAAAAAGGCACGGCCCGGAAACCTAATTGTGGCATGTTTCCGGACCGTGAAGCAAAATAGATTTGGTCTTGTTAATTAATTAATAAACGTTGTAATCAATTCGTACTACTTCATCATTTACCATATTGCGTCCGCTTTCGGTGCGGCATTTTTCCAGCGGCGTATGGTCGTCGAGATCCTTTTGCGGGGTCTTGAACCACACTAAAGCGCTATGGGCGTCTCCCAATACGTCGATCATTACATCGAATGCGCGTGCAATCTGGAAAATCTTATCCGTCTCTTCCGGCATAAGCCGGCCGGCTTCCATACGTCTTTCCATCGTGCGCGGAACGATGCCTAGTAAGGGCACAATTTGCTCCGCTTGAAGCCCCGTGTTCTTGATGAAATGAAGGAGACTCTTTGTGGGAAGTCCTTCTGCCTCGGTCATCCGGCCATATAGGACGGGATCCGGCTGCAATCCGAATAAAGTCATGAAATGGAACTTTTCCTTAACCTCGGGCGCGCAATCCAACACTGCTTTTCCGGTCGGCGCGCGGGCCTCCGTTACTGTTGCGGCGGTAATCATGGGCTCTCTCCTTGGGTTTTACGGGTGGACTGTGTTTACGCATCCTGAGTATGCCTATTCACAGTCATCCAGCTAATTCAACCTGGCTTCCCCCTTTAGCCAGCCATGGTGTATCCTTATGTCTACCATGGTGAATTATATACCATAACTTGACAAGTTTATATAAATTAAATATTAATGTTGGCAATTGTTGAATTAACTGCGACAATATGTTATAATATTGGATAGCCTTTGTCCAGATTGTGTTTTAGAGGGAGGTTTATGGCTGAAATATACATTTATCGCGCCCAGAGAAACAAGCGGATTGTTTGCGCCTTTACGGACAAGGATTATGAAGGGGCGGTCCTCAAAGGGGGACGCTGGAACTCGGTTAAAATCCCGATGGTATATACCTCCGACAGTATTTCCACGGCTGGTTGGGAGATTGCTCAAAAGATCTCCTACGATTCTTCCCTTGGGCCGGATAAAAACCTGCGCGAACAAATCATCGACAAACTTACCAAGCATTTTAGCTATTGCCGGTCTACAATCGATACACGACAGATCATTAACGTGGAAGATTTTTATGGAAAGCCCTTGCCGCAGGATTGGTATGTAAAAATCCAGGGTATGGCCTACAGGCCAGATATTCAAGCAATTGGTGATCAGTGGATAAAAAGCGTAACCTCTCTGGCCATGCGTGTCCCTTGTTCGATTACTCGGAGACACGCTTTTAATTACCTCATCAATCCACAACATTCGGATTACCCTATGTTGTTAAGTAAACGGGAAGGCTTTTGGCGATATGACGGCGAAACATTGAGTACTGGCGGAACAAAGGTCGAGCCAACATAAGGTCTACAATTGAAACCTCTGAAATACTCCGCCAATCACACTAAGGTTAGTTTTTTCGTCAGAAGTCCGCGACTCCTCGCTCCTTACGGGGCTCAGAGTGACATTTTTCAGATATTTCTATGTGTAAGGATAGGGGTGGGTATTATCCCACCGCCTTGCGCATCAATTCTTCCGCCGCCGCGCGCATCGTGATCCGCCGCGAGCGGGCAAGCTCCTGGATCGCCCGATAGGCTTCCTCCTCGGTCTTGCCCTGTTGCATGAGCTTCCCCTTGGCGCGGTCCACCACTTTGCGGGTTTCCAGGTCGTCGCGCAGTTCGGCGCTTTCCCTCGCGGTGGCCTGGGATTCCTCGAAGCGCGCCACCGCAACCTCGATCGCGGCGGCCAGGTCCCGTTCGTCCACCGGTTTGATCAGGTAGCCTTGCACGGGCAGCGCGGCGGCCTTCTCGATCAGATCCTGTTCGCCGAAGGCCGTCAGGATCAGGATTGGGATCGGACGGTGGCGGTACATCGCCTTGGCGGCTTCCAGCCCGTCGGTGAAGGGCATGCGGATGTCGAGGATCGCTAGGTCCGGCGAGCGGGCGTGAAATTGACTGAGGGCTTCGTGTCCGTCGACCGCGAGCAGCACTTCGTGGCCGAGGCTGGTGAGCATGCTCTTGAGCCCCAGGCGGATAAGCGATTCGTCTTCGGCCACCAGAATCTTCAGTTTCCTCATTCCGCCTCCTGAAACTGGTCCATGCGCGGGATGCGCAGCACTGCCCGGGTTCCGGAAGGTCCGCTCTGGAACTCGATCGTCCCGCACAGGTCGTCGCGCACCAGGGTGTGAACGATTTCCAGCCCCAGCCGCGAAGTCGGCGCGCCTTGCGAAAATCCCACGCCGTCGTCCTCCACTTCCACCAATGTTCCCTCGGGCGTGCGTCCCAGGAGAATTCGCACGCGGCCCTCGGCCCGGCCGTCGAAGGCGTGCTCCAGCGCGTTCTGGAGAAGTTCGTTGATCACCAGCGCCAGCGACGTGGCCGGACGGGATGGCAGCAGGATAGCTTCCCCTTCCACCGAAATCGCCGCCTGCAATCCCGGCCGGACCATGTTCTGCGAGGTGAGCCGCACGATCCGTTCGGCCACTTGTTTGACGTCCACCAGCCGGAAGCCTTGCCGCGAAAGCACTTCGTGCACCGCGGCGATGCTCAGAATTCGTCCGATGCTGGCGCGGAAGACGGTCGCGAGAGCCGGATCGGCGGCTTCTCCGCCTTGCATCTGCAGCAGCATGGCGACGGTTTGCAGATTATTTTTAATGCGGTGGTGCATCTCGCGCACCACCGCGGCGCTGGTGGCGAGCCGCGCATTCTCGATGGCCAGCGCGGTCTGATTTGCCAGGGTCGAGAGCAGCGCGGTTTGCTGCGGCGTAAATACCGCTGGGTGCGTCGTGTAACAGGCCATCACCCCGATCGCCTTCTCGCGCACGATCAGCGGCACGGCCAGCATGGACACCAGCCCTTCCTCGCGGGCCATCTCCTTGTAGCGGTAGCGCGGATCGGTGCGCACATCGTCGACCATGACCGGCTTTCGCACGCGGATCACCTCGCCCATTACTCCTTCGCCCTCCCGCAGCGGCGGGCGGCGCCGGTAGGTTTGGTTGCGGCTCCAGGCGGCGCGCATCACCAGCTCGCCGCGCTCCTCGTCGATCAGTTCCAGCGAACACACTTCGACGCCCATCGTCTGTGCGGTCATCTCCGCCACCAGCTCCAGCATTTCGCCCGGGACCATCTGGGAGGTGACCGTCTGGCTTACCTTGGCGAGCGTGGTCAGTTCCTCCAGCCTTCGGTTCATGTTGTCGTACAGGATGGCGCGGTCGAGGGCTCCGGCGGCCAGGTCGCCGATGAGCATCAAGAGCTCCTCCTCGTCGGGCGAAAAATCGCGGAATTCCGAAGTTTGAACGTTCATCGCGCCGATCACGCGCCCGCGGTTGGTGAGCGGCACGGCGAGGAGCGATTTCAATCCTTCCTCGTTGGTCTCGGGCAGCAGCTTGAAGCGCGGATCGCGTTTGGCCTCGCGCTGAGCCACCGGTTTCCCTTCGCGGGCGGCCCAGCCCGTCAATCCTTCCCCCATCCGGAGCGAGGCGCGCCCGAGCGATTCGCGCGCGAGGCGGGTGGAGGCGCGCAGCCGCAGGATTTCCCCGTCCGGTTCCAGCAGGTAAATCGAACAGGAATCCGTCCCCATCACATGATTGGTGCGCCGCGCGATCAGATCGAGCGTGGTGTCCAGATCCCAGGCGGCCGAAAGCGCCTGGGCGATTTCGCGCAGGGAGGCGATGATCGGACTGCGAGGAAGCGAGTTTTCGGTCATCAGCGTTTTGAAAATCTTAAACCTTTAACCGCAAAGACGCAAAGAACGCAAAGAAAATTTTAAGATTTCTTAGCGTCCTTTGCGCCTTTGCGGTAATCACTTGCTCTTCGATCGTTGGTGAATCTCGATCGTATTATTCTTTATCCACCTCGGGCGCCTGCAACGGAACCATCGTCCAGACCCCGCTCGGGCATGCGGCGGCGCAAAATCCGCATCCGGTGCACAAATTCTCGTCCACCGTGAACTCGATGTTTCCGCGCGCATCTTCCACCCGCCGGATGGCTTTCTGGGCGCAGACCGATACGCAAATGGAGCAATCCCGGCAGGTGCCGCAGGAGATGCAACGGTCCGCTTCATCCAGCGGTTGGACGGGCGAGGGGTCGAAGCGCGGGGTGAAATATTCCAGGTGCAACCTTTGGGGAGGAATGACTTCCTTGTGCGGAAGGACGAAGGGATCGCCGCTGGCATCGGCATGGGCCGCGAGGGCCGCGATCCGCCCCGCGCCGATGGCTTCCGTGAGTAAACCGGGTTTCACCGCGTCGCCGACCGCGTACACCTTGGGATCCCGCGTTCGTCCGTACCCGTCGGTTTCCAGATAGAATTTTTTCACGCGCGGAAAATCGTCCGGGATCGCGCCGAGGTCCGGCACTTCCCCGATCGCGACGACGACCGCGTCGGCGGGAAGCGGAGGCTGACCATTTTCAAACGCGACATGCCCGTCGAGATACTCGCGGACCGTCAGCGGCCAGAGGATGCGCGTGCCAAGCGAAAGCGCGGCGGCCCGTTCGCGTCCGGAGGAGGCCGGTTCGCGCACGTCCACCGCGGTCACGCTGCGGGCTCCGTTTTTCCAGGCGGCGGTGCAGACGTCCATTCCCACGTCGCCCGCCCCGACGACAACGACGTTCTTCCCGGAAAGATCCGTCGGCAACCGCCCGGCCTTGGCGGCGGTGAGGAACTCCAGCGAGGAAACGGCCCGCTCGCTGCCGGGGAAGGGTAACGCGCGCGGCACGCCGGCGCCGACGGCAATAATCACGCCGTCGAAAGCGCGGCGAAGTTCTTCGAAGAGCGCCTGGTCCACCGTTACGCCGGTGCGCACTTCCACGCCCAAGGCCAGGACCCGCTGGATCTCCTTATCGACCAGGTTTTTTTCCAGCCGGTCTTCGGGCACGACGGACGCCATTTTTCCGCCGAGGATGCGATCCTGCTCATAAATCGTCACCTGATGGCCGCGCAGCGCGAGTTGCCAGGCGGTGGAAAGTCCGCCGGCGCCCGCGCCGATGACGGCAAATGTTTTCCCAGTCGGATCGGCCTGGCGCGGAGCGGGAATGTCCGCCGAATATTTTCCGAGCGGGCCGGTGAGCACCGCGAAATCCACGGATCCCCGTGTGCAGGCGGCCATGCACGGGTTGGGGCAGGCGGCGCCGCACACCGAACCGGGGAAAGGACTGTATTGCAACACCAGTTCGAGCGCTTCCCGAATGCGCCCTTTGCGCAGCAGGTTGATGCGGTCCTGGGTTGGAATGCCGCTCGGACAGGCATATTCGCACGGTGCGGCGAACACGGCGTTGTTCCAAACCGGCATGCCGGTCCGGAATTTTCCGGTGGGGACGAGCGGCACGACCTCGCCGGAATCGGTCAGCACGTCGCTGAAGAGTCCGCCTTCCACCCAGCGGGCGGCGTGAAAGTCCGCCATGCTGGCATGCGCTTTGCCGGCTTTCAATTCCTGCGGATTTTTGGCGAGGATTTTTTTCCATTCCCCGCGCTGATGCAACGTGTCGAGCAGGTCCGGGCGGCCGACGGCTTCCAGAAATGCCGGCAAGCCCTGCTCGAGGTACCGCCAGTCCTCCTCCGCGAGCGTCTCGATCACCTTAACCCCGTCGGCTAACCCTTCCACCGGGCCGCGCGCGTAGATCGTTCCGCCGACCATGCCGACACAGGCGCGCTGCCCGAGCACGGAGGGGAGTCCCTCGCAATCGTATCCGCACACCACCGCGATTCCCCCGCCCATGAATTCGAACGAGAAGGATCCGGTGTTTTTGAGAATCCAAAGTTGGGGAGGGGCATAGGATGGATCGTGCTTCATGAGCGAACCGGTGCGCGTACCGGCCCGGCCGCCGATGTAGATCACCCCGTCGGCCGCGCAATGGCCGGTGGTGTCGCCGCCGTCGCCGCGCACGATGATCCGCGCGCCGGCGTTGAGCCAGCCGACGTCGGCCGGGGCCGAGCCGTTCACCACGATCTCGGTTCCGGGCATGCCCATCGATCCGACCCGCTGGCCGGGGTTGGTCACCGTAAAGTGCAGCTCGCGCCCGAGCCGGCTCCACAGCGGACCGCCGATGTCGTGCTGGCCGGATGCGTCGATGACGAATTCGGTTTCGCCCTGCGCCATGGCAGAGTAAATCCGCTGCAGGAGTTCCTGCGTGGAAGCGCGATGGTTATCGGTAAAGGTCGTCAGGTGAAGCATTTGATTTCCCTTCCTCTCCTCTCTCCCCGGCTCCTGCGGAGCCACCCCTCCCCCCTCTCCATGGATATGGAGGGGGGGAGGGGCATGGGGTGGGAGGTGAGGTCAACACGCGTACCCGATCTGCAACCGGTCGGCGACCGCCTTGTCCATCGAAATCAGCGCATCGCTGCGCCCGATGGGCAGGCTGGAATTGCCGATCGGCGCCATCAGCTTTTTCAATTCCTGGTCGACGGCCAGGAAATAATCGACGATGTTTTGCGCGGCCGCGTCCACGTCCAACCGCGCCACGAGCGAGGGATCCTGGGTGCAGATTCCCACCGGGCAAAGCCCGGTGTTGCAGGCGTTGCAGCGGCCTTTCTCGTCGCCCACGCATCCCGCAATCTGCAGAAAGATCTTCGCGGCGAAGACGCCGCTGGCGCCGAGGCAGATGGCCTTGAATGCATCCGCGGCCAGATTCCCCGTTTCGCCGAAACCCCCGCCGACGAAGATCGGAATCTGCCCCTGCCGCCCCTGGGCCACCGCGTCCAGGTAGCAGTCGCGCAGTTTGCTGAGGATCGGATGTCCGGAATGGTCGAGGTTGACTTCATGCGCAGCGCCGGTCCCGCCCTGGATCCCGTCCATGAAGAATCCGCCGACGATGTGGTACGGATCGCGTACCAGGTTATTGAATACTGAAACCGAGGTCGAGCTGGCCGCCACTTTGACCGCTACCGGAACGCGGAACTGGAACGCGGCGTTCATGCTCAGAAACATCTTCTGGACGCTTTCCTCGATGCTGTAAAGTCCCTGATGGTTGGGCGGGCTGAGCAAGTCGGCGTGCGGTACGCCGCGGATGGCCTGAATATGTTCAGCTACCTTCTCCGCCGGGAGCAATCCGCCGTCGCCGGGTTTGGCGCCCTGGCCGATCTTGATCAGAATCGCGGCCGGATCGGTTACCATCTGGGGCATCGCTTTGATGATCCGGTTCCAGCCGAAATGGCCGGAGGCGATCTGAATGATCATGTATTGCAGATACTTCGAGGTGAGCAGTTTCACCGGCATCCCGCCCTCGCCGGAGCACATCCGCACCGGTAGGTGGTATTCCTCGTTGAGGTAGCCTACCGCCAGCGCCAGTGCCTCCCACATCCGCCAGGAAAGCGCGCCGATCGACATGTCACCGATCAGTATCGGATAGACCCAGCGCATCGGCGGAGACCATCCGGTCGATACCAGACGGCCGTCTTCCACTCTTAACGGGAGTTTATCGGCCGGCAGGCCGCGACCGAGCGCTGTGAGCATATCGAAGGTGTGCCGTGCGGCGTCCAGCGAGGGATCGGTCATCTGGCTGATGCGTCCGACCTTGATCGAATCCAGGACGCGTCCGGGGATCAAGTGCGCGCGTCCGCCGCGCTTTATCGGCGAACCTCCCCTGCGCGCCACCACCGGAAAGCGGTTGCGTCCGTTGGCCACGGGGCGGATCGATCCGGTCGGGCAGACTTTTTCGCACATCCCGCAGCCGCGGCAGTAATGCGCCAGATCGTTCACCTGCCGGACGGCGATCATCACGTCCGTTGCTTCCGCCGGCCGGGGAAGATTTCCAACCGAAACGGTTCGGCCGCGCCGTTGCAGGCGGGGCTGAAGCGAATCAAAAGTGCAGGTGGCGACGCAGGCACCGCAGCGGATGCAAGTCTCGGAATTCCAGGCGATCTTCCAGGGGAAATCGACTGCGTTGGTATCCCGGACGAAAACTTTGGCGGCGAAGGGGAAGGCGGATTTCTCCTGCTTTCCGTGGCCGTTTTTCTTGATCTGTTCCTGGTCGATCCGGGCCTCTATTATTGCGGCCATCGCTGCACCTCCAGGCTCGAATCCACGATAACCAGCTCGCGCTCGCCGGGGTAGACGTCCGCTTCGCTGTTGCGATCGGGGAGGATCATGTTGATCCCGCATACTTCCGAGGCTGCAACCACCATGTCGTCGTCCCTGCCCACCACCACCGGGCGCAGTTTTTTCGCGTCGCAGGCGATTCCCATCTTTCCGTCGGGCAGAACGAAAATCACAGTGTTCGGTCCGTTAATCTCCAGATGCTGGC
>JBEKLP010000008.1:0-48628 GCA_050010135.1 Anaerolineales bacterium | reverse complement strand
CGTGCGCATCAATGCGGCCGCGCGGCTCAACGGCACCACCTACAGCCGGCTGATCGCCGGGCTGCGGGTAAGCGGGATCCTGCTCAACCGCAAGATGCTGGCGGACCTGGCGGTGCGCGATCCGCAAGCGTTCGGCCAGGTAGTCCTGGCGGTGAAGAAATAAATCAACCTTGAAAGTAAACGGCGGCCTGGTGAAAACCGGGCCGTTTTTTATTTACCACGCCGCGGATACCGCGGCCGCTACGCCGCGATGAATCGCGGCGCCGAGTTGCGAAGCCCTCTTCGGGAGCTATATCCTAGGAAGGAATCTGCCCCGAAGGGGCATCGTATCCTGGCGCGGGCATTCATGCCCGCGCGATCACAGCCATGTACGGGGTGTCCCTGCATTACACCCCGAATTTATATTATTATTTGCAATGATGTATTCGCTGGTTCTTGATGTATCCGACAACCTTGGATAGATCATCTTCGGAAATGGCTCGAATAGAGTATTCTTTTCCCCATCTACAATCTTTCCGGCCCAGACTCCGTATCAAATGGGACGAAACTCCTTTTATCTGTCCAATGAGGACGGATGGAGCAAGAGACGGCGAGGTGGACACCAGAAGGTGGATGTGGTCTTCCGTGCCGTTGATAGCCAGCACGCCGGCGCTAAGTTCGACAGATTTGGCAACAATGGATTTGAAGATAATTTCACGATTATCGTCGTTGATAAACGGCTGCCGATATTTTGTGGACCATGTGATATGGTAGAACAATTGAAATCTTGGCATCTCTCCCCCTTCAAGTTCATCCCGATTATAAAACAAATCGCGGCGCCGGGATACGAAGCCCGCTCCGCGGGCTATCTGCTGCACAGGGTTTTGCCCCGAAGGGGCGTCGTATCCTGGCGCGGGTATTTATACCCGCGCAAACCACTGCAGCGCAGCACCGTACTTTAATAACCATCGTGCAACCACCTCGCTTCGGTGGATCGCGCCGCGATGAATCGCGGCGCCGGGATGCGAAGCCCCCTCCGCGTGCTATCTCCTGAGCAAGGTTTTGCCCCGAAGGGGTATCGTATCCTGGCGCGGGTATTCATGCCCGCGCGTTGCACGCCAAGTACGCGCGGGGATGACAAACAAAGTCTATAGTCGATGGTCCAAAGTCTATGGTCTAAAGTGCTATACTCGAACCGGAGCACGGGACGGTGAATCGAATCGTCGCTCGCCACGATCTGGATGCACAACGATGCTGCCTGCTCGTCCAGGGCGATATTACCCAGGAGCAGGTGGATGCCATCGTCAACGCGGCCAACAGCCGTCTGCAGCACGGCGGCGGCGTGGCAGGCGCGATCGTGCGCCGGGGCGGTGCGGAGATCCAGGCCGAGAGCGATGCCTGGGTGCGGGTGCACGGCGAGGTCCCCCACGATCGGCCGGCGGTGACCGGCGCAGGCCGCCTGAACTGCAAGGCGGTCATCCACGCGGTCGGGCCGGTGTGGGGCGAGGGCAATGAGGACGCCAAACTGCGCTCTGCAATCCTCGGTGCGCTCGATGCAGCCGGCACGCTTGGTTTTGTTTCCGTCGCTTTGCCGGCGATCAGCACCGGGATCTTCGGCTTCCCCCGCGAGCGCGGGGCGCGCGTGATATTTCAGGCTGTCGAGGATTACGTCCTGGCAAATCCCAAGTCCTCCCTGCGGGAAATCCGCGTGACAATACTCGACGACCCAACCTTGGATATTTTCCAGAAGGAATTCGAAGAGCGGTGGAAACCATCACCAGCAAGACCAACGAAAAGATTCGATTGATCCGGTCGCTCCAGGAGCAGCGCAAGGCACGCGAGCGGGAGCGGCTTTACGTCGTGGAAGGCGCGCGCCTGGTGGAGGAGGCGGCCGCAGAGGGGGCGCGGGCGCGCTTCATCCTGCACGACGGGCGATTGGGAGCGCGCGAACGCTCGGCGGTCAACCGCTTGGCATCGGCGGGAGGCGAGGTGCTGGAAACCAGCGCCGATGTGTTGCGCTCCTGCAGCGATACCGCCACGCCCGCGGGTCTGCTGGCCGTCTTGGAATGGCCGGAGCTCACGCTTCCCCAGCCGCTGGAGTGGGTTGTGATCGCGGATGGAATATCCAATCCCGGCAATCTCGGAAGCGTGATGCGCGCCGCGGAGGCGTTCGGCATCCAAGCGCTGATCCTGGCTCCGGGGTCGGTGGACGCGTTCAATCCCAAGGTCGTGCGCGGCGGGATGGGTGCGCACCTTCGGTTGCCCATCCGCATGCTGGATTGGAAGCAAATCCGCACGCTGCTCGACGGGTTCCACATTTGGCTGGCGGAGGCGCGCGAAGGGAAACCGGTTGACACGATGGATTGGAGCGGACGCTCGGCACTCATCCTCGGCGGAGAGGCTACGGGACCGGGCGATCCGGCCCGCGAGCTTGCCGCAGGTTCAGTCCACATCCCGATGCGTGGAAAAATCGAATCCCTCAACGCCGCAGTCGCGGGTGGAATATTGCTATACGAGATCTCCCGCTTGAGAATGAAAAACCAGAATAATTGATCGGAGAGTCGCCGCGTTGTGCAATCGGCGCGTCGTATAATTGTATAAAGGTTTAGGCCTTCTGTATGCCCGTCCCATTGACCATTCGAACCGAAGACCTCTCGAAAACGTTCGGGCGCGGATCGAAAAGCGTCCCGGCCGTGAAGCATTTAAATCTGGAAGTGGAAGCCGGCCAGGTTTATGGATTCCTCGGTCCGAACGGAGCCGGAAAAACAACGACGATTCGCATGTTGATGGATCTCATCCGCCCGAGCGGGGGGAAGGCGGAGATCTATGGACGGAACGTCCGCACACCCGGAGTCCTTGCGCGCGTGGGCGCACTGGTGGAGGGGCCGGCGTTCTACGGGTATCTGTCCGGATGGAATAACCTGGAAGTTCTGGCTCGCACGGCAAACGGCTACAACCCCGGGCGCATCCAGGCGCTTCTGGAACAAGTGGGTTTGGCCGCCCGCGCCCGGCAGCCGGTGGGCAGTTATTCACTGGGCATGAAGCAGCGGCTCGGGATCGCAGCCGCACTGCTCGGCGATCCGGACTTGGTTATCCTCGACGAACCGACCAACGGTCTCGATCCAGCCGGCATCCAGGAGATGCGCGGCTTCATTCGCAGCTTAGCAAAAGACCGGGACAAGACAGTGTTCCTGTCCAGCCACCTGTTGAACGAAGTCGAGCAAGTCTGCGACCGGGTGGCGATTATCCACAAAGGGGAGATGATCCGCGAAGGGCCGGTAGCCGGGTTGCTGGCGGAGAGCTCCTCGAAATTATGGGTGCAGGTTTCTCCGGTGGAGAAAGCCGAAGGTCTGCTGAAGGACCGGTGGAAGGTTTCCCGCGAATCGCTGCCGCCGGAGCCGGATCCCTGGTTGGTCGTCCGTGTGCCGTCTGAAGACAGCCCGGAGGTTGTGGAATTCCTTGTCGCGCACGGTATCCAAGTGCGCCAGGTGGTCGCGCGCCGCCAGACTTTGGAGGAATACTTTTTAGCCGCCACCCGGGAAACAAGCGTCGGAGACTCCGAGGTGACACATGATTAATCTCCTCCGCGCGGAATGGAAAAAGGTGGTTGGTAATTATCAACTGGCCGGTTTTCTCGTGTGGATTTACCCGGTAGGTATTTTGGGTTTCTATGGTGTCATGCTGGTCGGAGGAATATTCTCCAAAGGATGGGCCGAAGGGATGGTGGCGACGGGTTCCGGTCGGTGGACCGATGATGCGCTGGGGGTCTGGGGTCTCATCATGTCATTCCCTTTCAATATCCTGGGGCGGATGCTGCCGCTGGCGTTCATGTCGACGATGTTTGCCAGCGAATACGAGTGGGGAATGTGGAAGAATCTCATCCCGCGCAACCGGCGCGCGGCACTCATCCTCGCAAAAATAACCGTACTGATTACACTGATCGTTCTCGCGCTTGTGGCGACTTCCCTTGTCACAGTCGCCGGACAGTGGCTGGGACGCCGCCTGGTGGGAGGAGAATACGGGCCGGGCGTTACGGGAAGCGTGGCGATTTCTTTTATTGCCCGTTATCTGCAGACGGCGGTTTTGGGGATATTGGTATTGATTATTCTGGCTGGGATTGCGGCTTTGGCGGCCATTCTGACCCGTTCCGTATTGGGAGGATTACTCGTGGGATTCGGGTTCTCCGTTCTGGATTCTTTGTCCATGTATATTCTGCTGCTGGCCGGCAAAATATTTTCTGTGCCCGGCATCATCAACCTATACCGTTTTACCCCGGCCTACAGCGTGGACAACTCCCAATCCTGGTTTAACACGGGGACCCCGATCCCGATTCCGCTGGAAAATTTTTCCGCCGCGCCGGATCTGGCGTTTTCACTAATGGTGCTATTGATTTGGGCGGCGGGGTTGACCGCTTTGGTGCTGGCGGTATTCCAGCGGCAGGATATTACCTCCTGAGTAGGCCATTCCGAGGGCCGCTCATCAGTCCAGGTATACGCCCCTGAGTATGTCATCCTGAGGAGCCTTCAGGCTCCGAGGGATCGGTGGCGCTTGAAAAAGAATCCTTCTTCCACTTTCTCTTCTTCTTAACTTTAACTTTCGCAACCGGTTTGCGCACAACTTTCTTCGCGACCGGCCTCCGGACCGCGGGCGCGGCTTTTTCCGCCTCCGGTTTCCGGTCCATCCACTCGATCACCGCGTCGCCGAACTCCGAGCACTTCACCTCTTTCGCGCCCTGCATCAACCGGGCAAAATCGTAGGTGACGGTTTTGGCGGCGATCGCGCCTTCCATCCCGCGCACAATCCGGTCGGCCGCCTCGCGCCAGCCCAGGTAACGCAGCATCATCTCGCCCGAGAGAATCAACGAACCGGGGTTAACCTTGTCCTGATCGGCGTACTTGGGCGCAGTGCCGTGGGTGGCTTCGAATACCGCGTGCCCGGTGACGTAGTTAATGTTTCCGCCGGGGGCGATGCCGATCCCGCCCACTTGCGCCGCCAGCGCGTCGGATAGGAAATCCCCGTTCAGGTTGGGGCAGGCGATCACGTCGAATTCGTCGGCGCGGGTGATGGTCTGCTGGAAGGTGATGTCGGCGATGGCGTCCTTGATCAGCAGCCGTCCCGCCTCCAGGGCCGACTTCTGTTCGGCGTTGGCCGCCGCCTCGCCGCGCGCGGATTTGGTCCGTTCCCATTGCGACCATGCGTAGACCCGCTCGCCGAACTCGCGCTCGGCCACGGCGTAGCCCCAGTTGCGGAAGGCCCCTTCGGTGAATTTCATGATGTTGCCTTTGTGCATGAGGGTCACGGAGCGCCGGCGGTTGTCGAGCGCGTACTGGATCGCGGCCCGCACCAGCCGCTCCGTGCCTTCGCGCGAAACGGGTTTGATGCCCACGGCGCACGATCCCGGAAAGCGGATCTTTTGGTATTCCTTCGGAAATTGATCGCGGAGGATGTCGAGGAAGCGCCGCGCTTCGGGCGTGCCTTCCTCGAATTCGATCCCGGTGTAGATGTCTTCCGTATTCTCGCGGAAGATCACCATATTCACCTTTTCCGGATGCAGAACCGGCGAGGGCACGCCGGGGACGTAGCGCACCGGACGCAGGCAGACGTACAGATCGAGCCGCTTGCGCAACGCCACATTGAGCGACCGGATTCCGCCGCCGATCGGGGTGGTCAGCGGCCCCTTGATGCCCACCAGGAAATCGCGGAAGGCGCTGACGGTGCTCTCCGGCAGCCAGGTGCCGAATTGCTGGAATGCTTTTTCACCCGCGAACACTTCCATCCAGGCGATCTTGCGGTTCCCGGCGTAGGCTTTGGCCACGGCCGCATCCAATACACGCACCGACGCGCGCCAGATGTCCCTTCCGGTTCCGTCGCCTTCGATGAACGGGAGGATCGGCTGTTTGGGAACGTGCAGCCGGCCGTTCCGAAGCGTGATGCGTTCGCCGTCGGCGGGCGGTATCAGTGTCGGTTCGATCATAGGCAACCTTCCGTTTTGGATCCTGATGGGGTTGTAGCAGCGGGCAGATTATAGCACGGGCGGCAAGGTGAAAAATAAATTCGCCCGGGCTGCCCTGCATACCGGAAAGTCCCATCCGGCGGAGAAATACAAACGGGCCGGAGATTGATTCCGGCCCGCGGGTGATTCTGTTTCGGCACCGGCCTTAAGTGTTCGGATCCGCCCGGGATCGGGCCGAAGTGCGGACGGCCGGGAGCCCCGTCGAAAGAAACAGAAACAGCGAAAGGATCTTTTTCCCGTTGATGCGTTCTCCTGGAAAAACCAAGATGATGAAAAGGAGGAATCGCCGGAGTTTTCCGGCTTCCGAAAACCGTTCGGATTACCTGCGTTCGTGGAGGCGGTTGTCCTTGCGGAAATGCTATTTTTTCCGCCGGATCAGGAAGATTCCCAGCCCGCCGGCAATCAAAATTATGACGCAGCAGCATGCTAGCAGGCAAAGCGTACCGATGACCGCAAGCGTTGAATCGATCCCCAGCACCGTGCTGCTGAGTGTGCTTTCCGCGCGGATGTGGGTCGAGCCGTTCATCGTCATCAGATTCCATTTCAAGGTGCGGCCGCTCTTTACGTCGGCGTTGGTGCTTACCACATTGCCCGGTACTTCCACGATCCACCACGCATCGACGCCAAACGGCATGTTGGCATCCCAGCTGAAGGCCGAGCCGATATTTGGCGCGAAATCGTAATAGAAATGACCTCCGGTGATCTCCAGCCGATTGAAAGATCCGTTGCTAAACGCCTGCTTGGTGATGGACCGCAATCCGTCCAGATCCGTAAACGGCGTAGAGGCGGTACAGGTCAGGCCGCCATCCTGCTGTGTCTCGGTCCACCCCGACACTCCCTGCAGGTTCGCGTTGAACTCACTGCAGACTTTTGTTTCCGGGAA
Organism: Anaerolineales bacterium; assembly: GCA_050010135.1. GTDB lineage: Bacteria > Chloroflexota > Anaerolineae > Anaerolineales > RBG-16-64-43 > FEN-1073. The sequence continues at coordinate 41,753 of JBEKLP010000008.1, read as the reverse complement.
GTTGGGAAGGCTTTTGAGCACCGCCATGACTTCCTTGGACAGAATAATCTCCAATTTAAAAGTTCCCGCTCCGCCGGAACCCACCACCGAGGTTATTTGCATCGTGATCGACGGTTTCGCCTGCGATCCGGGCCGGGGGGAAACGGAAAACGCGCAAAGCAAAATCGAAAATGCCGCGAGCAGAGTGGAGAACGCTTTTCGTGTCATGGGAGTCTCCTTGGGTTATGCGGGTATCGGCTGCCAAGCCGGATACATATCGTTGGATGAATCGTCCGTCAGTCGAGTTTTCTCACCCCCGGTGATCATCATCAGGAAGATATGCGTGCTTCCGCCGCGCGCGGTCGTGTAAGCGATCCATTGCCCGTCGGGCGACCAGTCCGGGTCGGAATTGCCCAGCCGGTCGGTAAGCGGGCTGGTGCAGGGCGCGCGTTTCGAAAGATCCGTCGTAACTACGCAGAGCTCGCTGCCGTTGTCAATAATGCGGGTGTAGGCAAGAAAATCCCCGTTGGGGGAGACGGCCGGATCAGCCTCGAGATAATCTCCGGCCATCATCGTGACCACGACCGGATCGGAACTGGTCTGGCGGCTGTCCCACCGGTAAACGCGCGTCGCTCCGGTGACGTTGAGAATGAAATACAGCGTAGATCCATCCGGCGCCCAGGCCGGATCCCATTCCTGCGGCATGTTGAAGGGTTTGTTGGTATGCATCGCGCTGACGTTGGTCAGGTTGGATCCATCGGGCTGCATCCACCAGATTTGCATCCAACTGTTCCGGCTCGAGACGAACGCAACCTGCCCGGTTTTAGGCGAGACGGCCGGGTAGACGTCGTCGCCGGGAGTATTGGTGAGGTTGACCGGACCCGTGCCGTCGGCGTTCATCACGAAGATATCCTTCTTGCCGTCCGCGCCCGCCGACTCGTAAAAAATCTTCAACCCGTCGGGCGACCAGGCCACGCGGCCTTTATTGGCCGGATCGGAAGTGAGCTGGCGGATTTCCTTGGTGAGAAGGTTGTAAGTGTAAATCTGGTAGCGCAGGCCGTTGCGGTTGCTGACGAACGCCAGCAGGCTGCCTCCGCCGATCGCCGTCGGTTCGGGCGTCGCTTTCACCGGCTCTGCGGTCGGTTGCTGGACCACCGCGGTGGGTGTATTGGTCGTGCTGGCCGCGGTGGGGGACGGCATTTTTGTCAGGCCCGCGGTGGATGATGTTGAGATGATCGCCGCGGGGGAATTCTTCAGTCCGACGGACGGAAAGCCGCCGCTGAGCGCGTACCCTCCGACGGCAATCCCCGTCGCGAGCAAACACAGCACCGCGCCGATCCCCGCCAGGAGCGGGGCCGTCGGCCGGAAGCGTCCGGGCGCCTGCGGTTCCGCGCCGGCAAAAGGTGCGCCGGGGATTTTTTCCAGGGTGGGTTTTTCGGGCGTCCGGCGGATGACCGTGAGCGGTTCCCGCGACGCCGGAGTGACGGTATCGGGAGAAGTCTCCAACACCGGGATCTCCCCCTTCAGCGCCGCCAGAAAATCCTTCACGCTGGCGAACCGATCCGAGGGGCTGAGCGACATCGCTTTCAGAATCGCCCGGTCCACCGCGGGACTGAGCTTGGGATTCAGCTCGCGGATGGATTTCAGCGGCATCTGGCTCAGCGTCCGGTCCAGACTGTCGGGTGGAATCTGCCCGGTGAGCAGGTTGTAGAGCGTGGCGGCCAGCGAGTATTGATCGGTGCGGGAATCCGTCGGGCTGCTGCCGTATTGCTCCGGCGGGGCGAAGCCCGGGGTGAGGCTGCGCGCGCCGGTGGTGGTCACCCCGCCGACTTCGCTGGCTTTGGCGATCCCGAAATCCACCAGCACCGGTTTGCCTTCCGGCGTGATCTTGATGTTGGCCGGCTTGATGTCCCGGTGGGTCACCGGCGGGTGCTGGGTATGCAAGTAGGTGAGCGCGTCGCAAATTTCCCCGCACCAGGACATCACCTGCGATTCCGGAATGGCACCCTGCTGTTCGAGAATCGTCTTCAGGTCGTCCCCCGGGACGTAATCCATGATCAGGTATTGCAGGTCGCCTTCGATGAAGTGGTCGGTGACGCGGGGCAGGTTGGGGTGGCGCAGCGAAGCCAGGAGCAGCGCTTCGCGTTTGAACTGTTTCACCGCCTGGGGAAGGGGGTTGAGGTTTTCCTTGATCGCGACCGGCACGAGCAGGACCGCGTCTTCGCCGCGATAAACCGCGCCCATCCCGCCCTTGCCGATGATGCCGATGATCCGGTAGCGGATGTGAAGCAGGTCGCCGGGCGTGAGGGTCATGCTTTACGCTCTTCCACCGCCTCGACCCGCTCGATCTCGGGGAAGAATTGCCGCACGGTGCCTTCCACCCACCCGTGCAGGGTGCTGGGCGACAGCGGGCATCCGAGGCAAGCGCCTTCGAGCCTCACTTTCAGCACGTTGTTTTCCACCCCCAGGTAGCGGACCGCGCCTCCGTGGTATTGCTCGATATACGCGCTGAGCGATTCGATCAGGGCTTGAAGGGAATCGCGCGCTGAATTATCGCCCCGCGGGGTGTTTGCGGTCATCCGGCTCTCCTTGGCCAAATTGTACCTTAACTCCCCGTTGACAGGCTGGTAAAGCGGGGTAAAGTTTCCGCGATGGATGCCGAACTTTTCCGCCGCCTTGCGTCCCCGGAAGGATGCAGTGTGCTCCGTATGGCCCGTGAATTGGAACGGGGCGAGGAGCATTTCCTCGAGGTCTGGGTTGCACTGCAACGGGCGGGCGCGGAAAAGGAGCTTGCGCGCGGCGCGCTCGAGACGGTCCTCCTCCGTGCGCGGGCGGAGAAGAAATTCTCCCGCGCGCGGGAGATGTTTTTCACCCGCGAAGGATTGGAACAGGCTTCGGCCGAACCCCTCTCCCGCCACCGCGCCGCGCGCTTCCGCGGGCTGGAACGGATCGCGGACCTGGGCTGCGGCATCGGCGGAGACACACTCGCCCTGGCCGAGCGCGCGCCGGTGTGGGCCGTGGATCGCGATGAATTGCGCCTTCGCATGGCGCAGGAAAATCTCCGCGCGTACGCGCCCATCCGTCCGGTGCGGTTCCTGCTCGCCGATCTCCTGCGCCCGGCCCTTTCCACCGCCGCGCGGAAGGGCATGGCGTTCTTTTGCGATCCGTCGCGGCGCAAGGATTCCCGCCGCGTATTCTCCGTCCGTCGTTACGGCCCGCCGCTGGCGGAGATCGTCCGCCTGTATGGAGAGGGCGACGCGGCGCTGTGCGTAAAAATTTCCCCCGGCGTGCGCTGGGAGGAGATCGAAGAGGAACCGTGCGAGGTGGAATTTGTCTCCTTCGAAGGGGAACTCCGGGAGGCAGTGCTGTGGTACGGGCCGTTGCGCACCGCGATCCGCCGCGCGACGATTCTTCCCGCGGACGCGACCATGACCGAGACGGAGCCCTCCAGCGATGCGATCTCTCCGCCGCGCGCGGTGCTTTACGAGCCGGACCCCTCGCTCCTGCGCGCGGGCCTGGTGCGCCAACTGGCGGCGCGCTTGGGGGCGGCGCGCATCGATCCGGAGATCGCCTACCTGACCGCCGACGAATTCCATCCCACGCCTTGGGCGCGGGCCTACCGGATCGAGGAAGCGATGCCGTTCGGATTGAAGCGGCTGCGCCAGTGGCTGCGGGCGCGCGGGGTGGGACGCGTGACGGTGAAGAAACGCGGCTCTCCGCTTGAGCCGGATGATTTGGAACGGCAATTGAAATTGCGGGGAGGGAAAAGCCGGATCCTGTTCCTGACCAAAGTCGGCGGGAAACCGCACGTGTTGATTGCAGAAAATATTGAAGACCGCGTTGGTCTTCCCTTGGAATGATCAATGATACAGCCCATAGTTCTCCCCCTCCAGGAATAGTACTTTTGGGTCGGATCCTAAAAAACGGTGATCTCTTTGGGTATGATTAACCGGTAATGGATTTTTTATAAATCCTACTAGTTCATTTTCGTTGAATCAACGGAGTATCAATTGGAGCGGTTCCCCAAGGAATTTCCTGCTTGCATTGCCGGCCGGAGGACATTATCATCGGTCTAGGCGCGCGGTCCATTCCCGCCGGAAGGCGGGTCCGGAGCGCGACGGGGTCTATGGCGCAACGACACGAACTCTTGAGTTGGAACGACGTCGATAAACTGATCGACGTGCTGGTGCCGCAGTTCCGCGGCGAGTATGACGCGATGGTGATCATCACCCGCGGCGGGATCGTCCCGGGCGGCCTGATCAGCGAAGTGCTCGACATCAAAACCCTGTTCACCGCCTCGGTGGATTTTCCGGAACAGGCGGACAAGCCGCTCCTGGCCTGGCCAAACTTCGTGCAGTTTCCGGAGGACGAGCTCCTCAAAGGCAAGCGCCTGCTGGTGGTGGACGACGTGTGGGGATCGGGGCGCACCATCACCGCCGTGAAGAACCGCATCCTGGGCGCAGGCGGGATACCGGAACTGTGCGTGCTGCATTACAACCCGTACCGCAGCCTGTTCGGCGCGGCGCGCCCGGAATATTTCGGGGCCACCACCGACGCGCGGATCATCTATCCATGGGAGAGCGGGCGCGGGTTGGATCACATCCTGCTCGACCGCGGAGGCGAGGAACAGTGAGAATGGGCCGGGTTGGTGAACGAAGGAGGCGATAGTACAAGGAGGTTGCCATGCGCAAGTCCGTCATTATTCCCCTCATCGTCTGCGCACTGTCTGGCATGCTTTTATCGGGTTGCGGAATTATCGGCGGGGCGTTCACCCTGCCGGAGGATGGGGCCGGAGCAACCCCCGGATCGAGCGGCACCGTTCCCACCCCGGGCGCGGGCGGGGAAACGCCCGCCGTCAACACGCCGCTTCCGATGCAAACGATCACCCTGGCGCCCACCGGCGTGCCGAGCCTGCCCTCCGGATGCATCGACGCGCTGAGCGTGACGCTCGACGATTACGGAAAGACGCTTTGCGTTGGCGGTACGATCGCCAGCCTGGCCTCATCGCACGGCACCTACTACATTTATTTCAGCAACGCGCGCGGCAAGCTGTATATGATGGGCACCAACTGGGTGGACCGGATCGGTTTGCACGCGGGCGAATGCGCTTACGCCGAGGGAAAGCTTTCGCGCGACGGCGTCTCGCCGGTAATGCCGATCACCCCCTTCACGCTCAAGCGCTGCCCGGTGGCGCCGCCGAGCACCGCGCCGACCCGCACGGCCAATCTCCCATCCAACTGCATCTATGCCCTCGAGGTCACCAAGGACGACATCGGCAAGAAGGAATGCGTGGGCGGGACCGTCGCGCTCACCGAGACCGAAGGGACGCAATACCGGATCTACTTCTTCACCGATAAAACCCTCGGGCTGCACTTGGTAGCGACCTACTGGACGGGGCGGGGGGTAAACTCCGGAGATTGCATCTACGTAACCAACCAGGTCGTCAACGCCGACCCGGAAACCGGCGGCCCGATCCTGGCCGTTATCCCGAGCAAGGTGAACTTCTGTCCGTCGGCATAGCATAGCGGTCGGCGGACAAGCTCGGTGATCGGGATTAAGTAAATATTTCCTTTTTGCAACCTAAAAATAAATTGACCCTGCTATTCCATGAGCAAAGGTTGTTGATTGTTTCGATATAGTCATTAATATTTTCAATAATACTTCCATATGTAGAATGGAATAATTTATTGGAATCGATTGTTAAGAATGGTTCTTGTTGCGGACGAATGTGGTTGCCCCAATACCCAGCAGAAATATTTCGGTTTATTTTACTTAACCCATTATTATTGCCTTTTGGGATAGTTGCCCTTTCATCCCTACGAAATAGGTGTGCTGGTTTCCTGGCCGTTGGAAACCAGAATAGAGACGTAAACAAAATCTCCGAAATAAAGGCCGGACTCATTCTTTAATCTCCACCATCCGGCATACCATCCCGTGGTTTTAGGCGCGGTCATATCAACCGCGATGTCCACTGAGTCGCCCGTGTCAACGGAATTGGGCAGCGCGGTGTCGTTTCCGTTCATCAAATTACCGTAGGAAAAGCCGATTGCGAAAGAGGTTGTCCATCCGCAGGTGCCGGTGTTTTTAAACTTCCATGTTTTGACGAAATTCTCCTCAGGCGCCATGATCGTCCCGTCGGGGATGGTAACATCCTCGAGAAAAAGGGAATCATAGCAGGCGGGGACATTCCTGATCGGCGGACGGGTCGGGTTGAGGGACAGCGTAAAAGTCGGCGAAAGGATCGGGCTTTCTTGCGGTGCCCGGCTCAACGTAGAGGTGGGAGACATGACAAAGAGCGACGTTATTTGGACAGCCGTCATCCCCGCGGCGGTGATGGAGGCCTCATGGTTTGAGGGGGATGATGTGCCGGAGCCGCAAGCGCACAGAATTACCGTCAGGAATAGAGCACAAACGATGTGGTGGTTGGATTTATCCATTGGAAACTCCCGATTCGGTTTTCCAAGGGACCATTTCTATTTGTTCTTATTCTACCAATAATGAACGATAAACGTCATAAGAAATTCTCACTATCAAATAAGGGCTATATTTCAGCTGTAATCGGATGGATAACAGATAATTCCAGTTTTTTTTCGCCTTGCGATAATGCTATTTTGTACCTCTCGTTGGAAAGCAAATAGCTACATATTCCAAAGTGGAGATTCGACCAAAATGATGGGTGCAAGTATCGAAACAGGAATCATTCTCAACTTCTTTTGAAAGAATGATAATTAAATTATCAAAATAATTATCATTAATACCGCAGTCCGACACGCGGCTGCAGCGCCCTCGCAATGTATCCGAACTTGTTCCTGAAAACCACTGGAACATGTTCGCTCCCCCCGCTCCCCCCGCTTCGTGAGGGCAGGGTGCAAGGGCATGGCTCGAGAGCAGGGTTTCATATTGTTAAGGAATTTGTTAATCCATGGAATAAAATAGTAAACAAATTAGTCCGTGAAAGGTCGACGAGGCTCAGCGAGACAACGTTTAATTTGGTTTCCTATTTTCTGTTAAAATGGTAACTGTAATGCAGCCGCAGCCAAGCACCCCATTGCCCCCGGAGCTAACACCAACCGTTATTATTTTTGGCGTTGATGAATTGCGCATGGGGGCCCCCACTCGCGAATTCTTCGCATCGGAAGATCACCGATGCTCGTCGCTCCCCCGCTTCGCAAGCATCACCACTCAAAGAGCAATACTGAGTGGTGATGCTTCACGGGGGCAGGCGGGGGTGGGATGAGACGCCAGCCTGCCCTCGCGCCTGCACCGTGCACTTTACGGGGAAGCGGGGGCCGTTGGGCAGAAACCATAAAGTCGCTATATCCTAGCAGCTGTATGGCATGGGGTTCCATCCAAAGAAGACTTATCACGCACAAAAAACCTAGAGGTTGTATGGAGGGAAGGAACTGATGGATCAGCAGGAATTCAGTCTAACAATGGAAGAAAAATCGAACTACCTGCACGTATGCACAAGCGGTATACGTTCTCGAGAAACTGTAAAAACCATAACGGTTAAGGTCTTCAATACCGCTCTCGAAAAGCATTTGTCGAAAGTTCTTATCGACGTAAGGGAGCTATTAGGGGATTTCGGGTATGGGGATATCTTCTATCTTGTGAGAGAAGTCTTAAAGGATCTCCGCGGGAAGGGAGTCGATCAAGTCGCTGTTATTGATATTCATAGAACTACGAGACAAGATTGGTTTCTTGAACCTGTTGCCCATAGCTACGGATTGAATATCCGTGTGTATGCGGAAGAGGAATCAGCACTGAAATGGCTTGGTGAATAAAAGTCTCTGTTATTCTTGTTTTATACAATCTGGCCACCACATGGTTGCAGCTTGCCCCGACCCCCGCTTCGAAATCGCACAGGTTCCCAAACAACATGGGAACCTGTGCGCTCCGCGAGGGCAGGCTTCCGCCGCGCGGGCCGGGGGCGATCACAATTAAAAAAAACCCCCGCTCGCAAACCTATCGCTACGGGAAACCTCCGGCGCTCTTTGATCGGGGGGCAATCGGGGGGCAAGCTCAGCTGCCAGCCTGCCCTCGCGAAGCGGGGGTCGTTGGGCATATTTATGACTATTTGTGAAAAAGAATAAGGACTTGAATAATCCAATTTATATGGACTTCCAAATAAAAGAAAAATAATGCAAGGTGAGGGAACTTATCTGGAATTATTTCCGTCTACTCTAACTGTAGGGGGGGTGGCTGGAATGGAGAAAGTCTACAGGACTTAGAAATGGAAAAAGTGCCGGTTAAATACTCGTTGGGCGTATGGATTGAGCATCCGAATGACTGTTTTTGGATCTCCTTTAAAATAGCCATAAAAGGAGTCAGACAGTATGATCCAGCTCATAGATAGGATCCACCTTACAAAAACTAATCGAAACAGGTTTATGACTTTCATCGTTTCTTGCCTGACTACCACAATACTGGTGGCATGTAATCTGGGCGCTATGCCAACGCAGACCCCCGCGCCCACCTCGACGCACGCAGCGCCCGCCACGGCTGCATTAACCCCCACAAGCACGCCCATGCTTTCAAGCACCGGTCGCATTGTCTTTGTAGTTTTCAGGGGCGGTAGCTCTGAGATCTACGTGATGAAATCCGACGGCAGCGGGACGACCAATCTTACCAACAATCCGGCTAAGGATAATTACCCCACCTGGTCGCCGGATGGGACGAGGATCGTCTTTCAATCCGACCGCGATGGAAACGATGAGATCTACGTGATGAACGCCGACGGAAGCGGCGTGATCCGGCTTACCGACAATCCGGCATCTGACACCTTCCCTCTGTGGTCGTCGGATGGGACGAGGATCGTCTTTCAATCCGGCCGCGATGGTAACAATGAGGTCTACGTGGTGAATGCCGACGGAAGCGGAGCGGCCAATCTCACCAACAATCCGGCTGACGACAGCCTGCCTACTTGGTCGCCGGATGGAACGAGAATCATCTTTCTATCCCGCCGGGATGGCAACCACGAGATATACGTAATGAACGCCGACGGCAGCGGGGTGAAAAATCTCTCCAATAATCCGGCTGACGACTTCTCCCGTGCCTGGTCGCCGGATGGGACGAGGATCGCTTTCCAATCCGAACGCAATGGCAACAATGAGATCTATGTGATGAATGCTGATGGAAGCGGGGTGATCAACCTCACCAACAATCCAAGCGCGGATTGGTCCCCCGTATGGTCGCCGGATGGGAGGCGGATCGCCTTTGTGTCCAACCGCGATGGCAACAGTGAGATCTACAGGATTAACGCCGATGGCAGCGGGGTAACCAATCTCACCAACACCCCGGGTAATGAGCTGTACCCCGTATGGTCGGCGGATGGGACCAAGATCGCATTTGAATCCGAAAACGAAGGGGAAGAATATGAGATCTACGTGATGAACGCGGATGGCAGCAGGCCTGTCAATATCACCAACAACCCGGACAATGACTGGGCTCCCGATTGGTCTCTGCGGTAGGAATTGCAGCCTCATGCCCTAATCCTTGTACGATCAGCACCAATAGTGCATGGAACCCTACGAAGTAGACCATTGGGCTGCGCCGAACGCCTTGCTGCAGCTGACCCGGTGGGTATGCGGAAAAGTGGAGGGTGACCTGCCTGCCAGAATGCGCGAGAATGAGAGAGACGGAGCCTAAGCCCCCGCAGCTGAGCACAAGATCGTTCGGACGCCTACCATAAAAGAAACAGGATATATTATGAAAGCCTCTCGACTTCAAATTCTCATGCTCCTTATTCTCCTTGGCCTGTTCATGGGAGCCGTTCCATCCCAAATCGTTCATGCTGATGCAGGCCCGCATCCTTCCATGCAATTTATCTTTATCAGCGAGAACAAACCAGGACCAACCATCATCTCCGGGCGATTGCTTGAATGCAAGGATGAGGCGTGTGCTGAGTCTGAACCGCTTCGGCAGATCGGACCACAACGATTTAAATGCCAGATCAATGCCTGTAATTCGGTTGCCTATAGTTACAGCCCCTACCACCGCCTGGAAATTGAATTCTCCGACGGCGTGATCCGCCAAAGCAATACCTTTACCAAACACGCCTTCGCCGCCGATTATCTGGTCATTATTCAAGAAGAAAGTTTGAAAGTTGAAGAAAAACCCTTGGGTCCCAACTTGCCTTTTGAAACGGGATCACCCACATTATTTGATCTTTTGGCAACAGTAACATTTCCCTGCATGGAGATCATCCTGCCAATTTTACTGGTGGCATTGACTTTTCGGACTGGCCGTGCTGGAGCTACCCTCAATTCTTATTCTTCTTGGCTCGTGGCAGCCTGGCTGCTTGCCATACCTGCAACACTAGCCGGGATAAAATGGACTCAGGGACTGATCATCACGCTTGTCGTCGAACTGCTATTGGGGATAGGGTATGCATTGTGGAGAAAGCGATCTGTCTTAATTATTCTCACGGTGATCCTGCTTTTGAATCTGATCACTCAACCAGTCTTGTGGATCACCATCAGCGGATTTGGCGGACTGAATTCAGGCTTTACGATATTATCTGCTGAAGTAGTAGTTTGGTTGGTGGAGGCAGGTGGTTTGTATCTGTCCCAACGAACTACCATGAGATTCCACGAAGCACTCTGGGTCAGTTTCGCTTTAAACGCATCCAGTTTTGTAGTTGGGAGCCTGCTTCCTCTATGACAATGGAATTTGGGGAGAAAAGAAACGTAACTCACTTCAAAATGATTTCATCCACTTTGTCCCCAAAGGCTGGGCAGGAGATATTAGGAAATTTATGCGCCTGAGAAGGATAAACTATTACGATATTGCATAGGATAGAAGAAAAGAATATTTAAAATGTAATAAGTTCTGAAGAGATGAAAAAGAAATAATTCCGCCCAACAAGTGGTTGCAGCCGAATTGCCAAGGCGCTGCGGGAAAACGGTTAATTGGTGTTTCTAATTTCCTGCTAAAATGGTAACAACAAAGCGGACGCGGCCAAGAGCCCCATTGCCCCCCCCGAAGCAATCACTACTGGTTTTTTAGGGAGTGATGAATTGCGCAGGGAGGTGGGCTGCCAGACGTTGAGCAGCAAACATGAGTATAGTGGGAAGCATCATGGGAAAAATAAAATATATCAACTCGAGTCACCCATTTATTCCACACTTGACATAAAAGATTTAGGAGGATAACCAATGGACTCCCGAAGCAAACTTGTTGACACCTTTCAGATCGTCGGCTTCGCCGTTTCCACTGGAGTGGCCATTCTGCTCGTGGTCGCACAGGTGGATCCGATATTGAGTACGCTGATGGGGCTGATGTTGGCCATCTTCACGCAGCTGTTCGATTTGCAATTACGCCACGCTAAATCTGAAGAACGTATCCTAAAGGCAAACGCATTAAGTCAGTCGCTTTACCGAGATACGGAACTGCTGAATAAGGTTCGTCAAATCGTTGATGACTATTATTCGGTCATGGGGGGTTGGTTTGATTTGTACAAAGCCCGCGCTGAACACGTCATTAGCGACTGCCACCGCGTACTCCGTTCCATGTCCAGCGGGGTGATGGAACCTCCACCGGAAAGCCAATTTACGCTTTCCGTTACCGCGCTTAAGGATGCGAAAACTAGTATAAAACAAGTCACTGATTTTACCTCCATCAAAGACGCACCAGAAGGAGTCCGAACCTGGTATACGCGATCGTGGACCGAGGCCGCCGAGCGAGGAGTGCATATGAAAATGGTTCTCGTGCTTTCACGGGAAAACCTCAAAGACATGCTCGCCGAAGCTCAGACGGTAAACACACCCGTCGGAACATCTGTCGCCCTTTCGGACGAGCTTCCTCCGGAACTCGATGAGAACTATTTGATCGTCGACGATCGCGTTGTGAGTTTTTCAGAACGCCGCGCCGATGGAACGGTGGGCGAAAGATTGATATCTATCGTACCCATTGAAGTCGATAGAATGGTAAAACGATTTGATCAGACTTTGCGTTATGCCAGGAAAACGGAGGACATTTTGGCCAAAGGTAATAAAGGATAGACTGGCAATAAAAAGAGTTAAACTACCCAACCCGAGGTTGCCGCCCCTGGCTTCGCAACCGTATACGTTCCTGAAAACCACAGGAACATGAACGCTATGCGACGGCAGGTGGGAGCGAGCTGAGCTGCCAGATGTTGGGCAGCTTGATAAAGTAACACTACGGGAACATTGCCTCAGGAGAAGTTATAAACTTTCGTTGAAGTATCCAATAGGCAATTCCTATCAAAGCGCCTATAATCCCGACAAATTCGTAAAGTTGCGTCAATGTAAAAGTAATTCCCATGCCATTTGCAAATCCAAAGTATGTCGAAATATTCATGCTAAGAAACGTTCCCGATTTAATTACAAAAGCCACGAGAGCTAACCAACTTAGCACAAAGAAGGCAAATATCGTGTTTAATCGTTGTGAAAAAGGTAGTTTCTTAAATCCCGATCCAAACAAAAGCATAATAGATGGGGAAATGGTACCCACTTGCATTATTAGCCAAACGCCATACCATCCTGGGAAATAGGGGGAATGACTATTGGGAACATCGGACACGGCGACGGCCAGCAACGTTACTACCGCTCCAACCCAAATGAGAAGAACGCGTTTGAATTTGGCCAGGTCGTTTTCGAGAGAATCGGTTGCCATGGCTATACCTCCTGCGAAGGAGAATTAACCCTGCGCAAAACAGCTTGAATGCGTTCCGCGATGACCGGTGTTTCAAAAACAAGTATATTGCGCTGAATAAACCTTGATAGTAGAGAAATGCCTGTTTTGGTAAGGCTATAATACCGTCTTGATGGCCCGATATTAGATTGCTTCAATTCACTTTGCACAACACCGAGAGACTCAAACCGATTAAGAGCGCGATACATGCTGTTCTCATCGGCTAAAATTGTGCCTTGACTAAGATCTCCAATGGCCGCGCTGGCTTCATAAGCATAAGCCGGACGTTCATCAAGAAAAAGAAGAAGCCAGAACGTTAACAACCCCTTTTTATACACTTCTTCCCAGTTTTTTAGCAGATCGTCCACGTCAGCGTTCTTATGACGAGCCATTTTCTTTCGCTCCGCTATACTACCATAGGAATAATAGCACCACTTGGATCCTTTGTCAATATGAAAATCATATTTGCAGAAATTCAACGCCGCCCAACGTGCGGGCCGGGGGCGATCTCCCCCTTCGCAAACCATTGCCGCCCAAAGTACGGGCGGCAACTGCTTCCCCCACTCGCGAGAGCTTCGCGCCGGGAAATCGCCGGCGCTCATCGCTCCCTCGCTTCGCAACCATCACCGCTCGATGAGCAGAACCGAACGGTGATGCTCCGCGAGGGCAGGCGGGGGGCAGCCCGCCCCGGCAGGTCGGGCCGGGGGCGCGGGGACGGGCCCGCTTCCCCCGCTTAATACTCGCACAGGTTCCCAGAAACCATGGGAACCTGTACACTACATGAGGGCAAGCTTTGGGAAAAGCTGCGACGAAAAAAGGTTAAAATGCGCATCTATAATCTCGTGTAAAATGGCGGTTGAAAACAGGTCGGCCACCGCTGAACCGACAGCCGTTGGGGGGGTTTCTTCGCTTATGGGATGTAATGCGGGATCAAAGTGGATAATTCTTCTCCAAAGAATATTGACGAATATATCGAGAGATATCCGAAAGATATACAATTAATCTTGCGCAAGATTCGGGTGACCATAAAGAAAGCCGCACCTAACGCAAAGGAAGTAATAAGTTATCAAATACCAACCTTCAAGCTTGGCGGTAATTTGGTGCATTTTGCCGCATTTTCCAAACATATTAGTTTTTTCCCAACATCCAGTGGCATCGCAAAATTTAAAAAAGAGCTTGGTGTATATGAAACATCAAAGGGAACTGTCAGATTTCCAATCGAAAAACCAATTCCATACAACTTAATTTCAAAGATTACGAAATTTAGAGTTAAGGAGAATATTGAAAAAGCAAAGATGAAGAAATAATTTCTTTTGCACTCATCTATTATAAGGATAGACCAAAGTAACAACTGGACAACACGCAGTTGAACCGCCAGCCGTTTGGCGCAATTCACCGTATTCATTTTGGTTTTCGGATCAGTAGTGTTCAAAATAGAAACGGTTCGTAGGTAGAAAAACCTCCGATGGATTAAGATGGAAGCGACTAAACCGCCATCCAATCCAACGGAGGAACCGAATGATACAGCCTACCAGCCTTTTTGCGCAAATCCTCTGCTTAGTGAAAAAAGCTGAGTTTGCCCGAATTGTTGATCAGTATGGTGCGGAATATGATGCCAAGGGTTTCTCTTCTTGGACACAGTTTTCCTCCATGTTGTTCGGACAATTCGCGAAGTGTGAATCGCTCCGCGAGATCTGCCACGGGTTGAATACCCTCAACGGCAAACTCGCCCATCTCGGAATTCCGGAAGCGCCTTCCCGATCGACCCTGGCGTATGCCAACGAACACCGCCCTTGGGAAGTCTTTCGCGACGTGTTTTTCCATGTCCGAAGGCAATGTGAAGAGATCGCAAAATTGCAGAAAAGGAAATTCCGCTTCCGCAACCCCGTCGAGAGCGTGGATGCCTCTCTGATCCCGGTTTGCCTCTCCGCATTTGATTGGGCGCATTATCGCCGGTCGAAAGGCGCCATCAAACTGCATATGCTGCTTTCCCACCAAGGATACCTGCCCAAGTGGGCGATGGTCACCACGGGAAAAACCCATGAAGTGAAAGTGCTGAAAACGCTTGTTTTTGAGCCCCATACGATTGTGGTGGTCGATCGGGGATATACGGACTATCGGTTGTTTGCGGATTGGACGCGGCAAAAGGTGTTTTTCGTGACTCGGATGAAAGACAACGCGGACTACCGTGTGATCGAAAGGCGATCGGTTCCCGAGAAGGGAAATGTCCGATGCGATCAGACCATTCTCTTCACAGGATTCTATTCCCGGGAGAAATGCGACTTGCCGCTCCGACGGATCGCCTACTGGGATCCGAAAACGAAAAAGAGATTGGTATTTCTAACCAATATCTTTCATCTGGCAGCCGGAACGATTGCCCAGATCTACAAAGACCGATGGCAAATCGAGATCTTCTTCCGGGCTATCAAGCAACTATTGCCTGTCCAATCGTTTTTGGGGACGAGCGAGAATGCGGTCCAAACCCAAATCTGGATTGCATTAACGGCTATTCTTCTCTTGAAGTTCCTGCAGATGAAATCGCAGTTCCAATGGAGTCTGTCCAATCTGCTGGTGATGATCCGGCTAAATTTGACACAGTATATAAATCTATGGTTGTGGTTATCCCACCCATTTGGAGAGCCGAGGATCCGGCTGAAAGATTTATATGCGAGGCCATTATTCGCTTGATGTCTTGGACAGCAGAAGGGGGCCTTATTCGAGAAGACGACCAGGTCAATGACGAAAGGACTTGTTTTTATGATAAATAATCATCCGAAATCATCCGATCAAAGTTGTTTTGGACAGCACTGTTTTCGGATAATGAATAAATGAATTACTTGATTTCACAGATCGAACGAATATTCAAGGTGGCGCGAGATTATTATGGAATAAACCCTATTATATTTATTGCGATTTATTTAATTTGTACTCCAGTATTTTACTATTCACTATTTCGGACAATTCGTGCAATTGCAGGAAAAAAAGGGAGAGACATCCTGATATGGAGCGCAATATTTTTGGGCGCGAATATTGCGCCTTTTTTCTATGTAATATTATTCGGTAAAAATATCCCATGGTGGGTATTTGTAATGATTGCTTTGTTACTAAGCGAAGGAATAATTTCATTGATAATGAAAGTTCACCAATATAGACAAAAAAGAATAGAAAGATAAGTTGTATATTGTCCCGACTATGTATTCAATATATTATTTGCGGCCAACCCGTCGGCTGCAGCCCCCTTGCTTCCCAACCGTACATGTTCCTGAAAACCACAGGAACATGTACGTTATGCGAAGGCGGGATTCCACCGAACGGAGCCGGGGATCTTATTACTGTAAAAATTGGCGAATTTCAATTCGATTACCTTTCGGATAGAATGAGTTGTGTGTTGCTCTGGCGTCCGAGCCGGCCAACGTCGAGCCGTTCATTCGAAACCGCATATGCAAAGAGTCGAAAGAAAGCAGGCATTCCAGGATGGAAATCAATAACTACGATTACATCTCGGATTTATACGATACCTATGTACCCGCAACTTTCGATATTGAATTCTTCATCAAGGAAACGAAAAATTCTCCAGGCGAAGTATTGGAATTGATGTCGGGGACCGGAAGGGTATCCGTTCCTTTGCTTCAGGCCGGGGTCAAATTAACCTGTGTCGACTTATCCGAAGAATTAACCGCGGTATTCAGGAGAAAATTGGACCAAAGGAAATTGAAGGCGGATATTTACCGGATGGATATCCGCCAATTGGAAATTCCAAAAAAGTTCGGAATGATCATCATTCCATTTCATTCGTTCGCCCACATCGTTCTTGCAGATGACCAGCGAAAAACTCTTCGCCGTATTCAACGGCATTTATTGCCCGGCGGCATTTTCATCTGTACCTTGGGAAATCCCGCCAGAAGACAAAAATTGATCGACGGACAATTGCGATTGTTTGGTAAATATCCGTTGACCGGCGAACAGGGAACTTTGCTTCTGTGGATAATGGAAAATTACAATTCCGAGGATCATCAAATTGTGGAAGCAAGCCAGTTCTACGAGGAATATGACGCCAAGGGAATCCTCAAATCAAAGCGCCTTCTGGAATTGCATTTTCGTCTTTCCAGCAAAGAGGAGTTTGAAAAACTGGCAATCGACGAAGGGTTTAAGGTGAAAGCATTATACGGCGATTATGACTATGCGGAATTCACTCAGCAGAGCAGTCCGTTCATGATCTGGTTGTTGGAAAACGCGGGCTGACACTGGTTCTACAAAGGATGATGCAGGAGAAGCGATGAATTGGATTTCCGATGGGTTTCTTCTCGCAAGGTTAAATTTTGAATTTAAACTCACTCCCGCAGGATCATTTCACCAGGCCGGTTCAAACTTCATCTTAATATCCTCCAGCTTGGGGCCGAGGATTTCGATATCGGCCAGGCGGTTGGTGCCCAGTCCCAGTTGATAGGCGATGTTAAGGTGATTGTCGGCCCGCAGGAATGGCGCCTTGGGATAATCCGCGGTGGGGTCGAAACCCATCGCCGCAACCGCGACGGTGTCGGTGGCCACCGGATTCTTTCCGCCGATGAGCAGACCCGGGCTCTTGGAATGCAGATCGTTGTTCCACGGGCCTTCGCTGCCGTCCACGGTTTTGATCCCGTCGATGAGCGATAGATTAACCGGTCGCGTCCGGTTCAGGTCCATCACCACCCTCGGCAATCGGTGTTTCGTCTCGGAAGCGGTTCCATGGAACCCCGTGCGATAGCCGTCGCCGGGCACGAGTTCGTAGAACTTGAACGGCGCCAAGCCGATCAGGTTCTTCATCGATTGGGTGATGCCGAGCAGGTAGTGGCACTTCATCTTTGCCACCGAAACCAGCGCGTCCGCTTCTTCGAGCAGGTGGTTGAGCTGAAACTGCTTGTAGACGAACCAGTCTTTACCGACCGGGAGTGTGGCGTAGTCGGTGAACGGGTCGGGGCTGTTCAGATCGATCAGCATCGCCCCGAGGTCCTTAGCCATGGACACGTAGCCCCAATTCTCGAAGGAAGCCCATTCCCAAACGGATTCGACGAAGTAGATTTCTCTGGCCCCCGCGTCGCGCAGCAGTTCGCCGATGGCGCGCGCCACGATCGGGTGTGTGACCCAGCTTTCCGGAGCGGTCGTTCCGGGCGGCGGAACGTTGCCCTTCACTCCCCCCGTGAGATTCACCTTGATCGCAACCTTGTCGCCCGGCTTCACCACGTCCTGCAAACCGCCCAGGCTGTCCAGCAGGCTCTCCACCTGCCGCCGCACGAGCGGAAAGTCGTACGTGGCGGCCTGCGCGATGGCCACCCGGCGCATGGCGGCGGGTGGCAGCGCGAGCGAAGGCGCCAAGGTTGCCGTCGGGGTTGCGGAATGGGGGAGACAACCGTCCAGGAGCGCCCCGCCCGCCACAACTCCGGCTATTTTCAGGAAATTCCTTCGCGAGATATCGCCCGGTGAAGGGGAATGCGGGTCGCTATGGCCATCAGGGTGTTTTGTTTTCACGATGATTCCTTTCGCACTTCATCGATATCTCATCCGACCGGGCTGCCCCAAGAAAAATAATTCTGCGCGTGATCCGGAACGATTCGACGCACTCATCATCGCAACGCTGCCGTGGCAACAATCCCTCTTTGCGCGGTGATCTCATGACCAACAAGGAAGCCGCCGACAGTATAATTATTGTCGACGCTCTATGCAATCCCTCGGAAGCACATTGTTTTTTATAAAGAGACTTGTCCATGAATCATAGTCTGGCCTTGTTGTCCGTCCTGATGATTCTGGTTCTGGCCTGTTCCCTTTCCGATCAAATCATTCATCCTGTACCAGCCGCGACTGCGACGGAAACGGTCACCCAGACCGGAATGACTGCGTCAACCGCCACCATCACGCCCACCCGCGAACCCTCTCCGACCCCGCGGCCGACGACGTACGCGGCGAAAAGATTCCCGAATGGATGAAATATTTTTCCGGCGGCCGGCCCAACCCGGATTGGATGGCCAAACGCGACGCCGTGCGCGAGATCCTGACCAGCAATGGGAGGACGGTGGCGCAGGGCGCCCTGGCCTGGTTGTGGGCGCGCAGCCCGCAAACCATCCCCATCCCCGGCTTTCGCACGGAGGAACATGTGACGGAAAACACGGGTTCGATGCAATTCGGCCCGCTGAAACCGGATCAGATGAAGGAGATAGAAAAATTGCTGGGTAGATTGTAGGAATTTTCCCCTGCCAAATCCGAAAATCATTTTAATCCTTGGGAGGGATACGGTTTGGTATTATTTCGGTGATATGATTGCATAGATTTTGTTCTTCTGGAGGCACACTATGCCGAGATTAAATCGAAGAGAATTTCTTCGAATTGTTGGAGCCGGTATCGGCAGCGCCGTGTCCGGCTCGGTGTTCGCTGGCTGCTCGTCCCCCAAGCCTGCCGCACCCACCCAGACTTCGATTCCTTCCACGCCGGCTCCAACCTCCACCGAAGTAGCGACGATCACCACGAGACCCAAATCCCTGCGCCGGCCGGAGATCATCAAAATGTACCCGGCATCCAAGAGCAGTGTAATCTACACCCACCATGGCGGAGTCTGGTCGGATGATACGCTGAATGCGGGGGTGCTGAGCCAAATGCTGGACACGACACTGACCAAGTTGACCGGGCTCAATGATGCTTCGGAATCCTGGCGGGCGCTTTTTGATCCCGGCGAACGCATTGCGATCAAAGCAAACGTCTTCGGCAACAGTCTGATCTGGACGCATTATCCGTTGGTGCAGGCAGTCACAGCCGGTCTGATCAAGGCAGGCATTCCCGCCGAACAGATCCTCATCTTCGACGCGCTGACCAGCGAGTTTGAGACTGCCAAATACCCCGTTAACCCCGACGGGCCGGGTGTCCGGTGCCGCGGAACCGACAGGAGTTATACGGACTCCTTCCCGGCCGGAATCCCCTACGTCCAATTAAGCGACCTTTTATTGCAATCGGATGCGTTGATCAATATGCCGGTGCTCAAATCGCATATGATCGCCGGGATGACCTTCACGCTCAAGAACCACTTCGGCAGCACAGATAATCCGAGCGCCTTGCATAATGTTGTCCAGGGGATTCCCCAGCTCAACGCGCTGCCGGCTATCAAGGACCGCACCCGCCTCGTGATCGGGGATATGCTTGAAGCCAATCTCAAATATACGGCCTCGTGGCCCTATTGGAAGGCCGACTACCGGGGCGACGCAATTCTGATGAGCTACGATCCGCTTGCAGCCGACGCGTTTGGCTTCACCGTCCTGGATAAACTCGTCACCGCCAGCGGCGGCGAAATGGAGACACTGGCGGGCATGGCCCAACCCTGGCTGCAGGCGGCCGCCTCCGCCGGGCTGGGCGCCGGCACTGCCGGGAATTACGGGGTGACGGAAATCAAACTGCCGTGAAGGGGAAAGAGAAATTTACGGTCGTCCGGGAATTGGCAGTTGATTTGAAACTGGAGAGGGTGGGATACCGGCTGATGGCAAAGGGCAGCCGGTGACCTCCGGGCATTGGCAAGCGAAGGTTATCTCTTCTTCATGAACGACAATAAAATTCCCAGACGAACGCCGGCTTTTTCGGCAACGCTTGCCGGCTTGTTTGGTTTTCTGTTGAAATATGCTGCGTACAATTTCTTGACGGGCGTCGTACTGCTTTGCTTCACTGCGCTGGCGTTCGCATATATTACTTTCATCGGCCCCCGGGTCTCCTTTATGAAATATCTGTCTTTTTTAATCCCGGTGGATTCTCAAGGAACGGCGACGATTGGTGCAAGTGACATCCTGCGAGTGTTCTCGTTGCTGAGCCTGATCTTCATGATACTGGCGATGATGGGCGCAACTTTCATGCGCGGCTTGAGAAAGCTGATTTCACCGGGGTCTCACGCCGGCGTCGTGGAAAACTCCGGCCCGCTGAACACTCCATCCATCCGTCAATCGATTCGCGCCGGAACGCGGCGGTTCATCACCGGTTGTGCGGCCATCACCCTGTTCTTCCTGGCGGCGTTTATCGCCATTCCTCGTGCCCGGCTGGCGGTAGGCACCGGCCCCGTCGTGATGTTCGCGCTGTTTGGATTTTTTTATCTGCTGGCACTGGTCTCCAACGGGGTTTACATCTTGGTCGATGTTGTTTCGGATGGTCTTCTCGATTGGGCGCGTCTGAATTTCCCCCGGCCGGTGGAACGGAATCCGGTAATATAATCATTCAACGGAATTTGCGCCGATTCAATATAAGTCAGGATCAGGAAGGATCACCCGATGAAGCACACCGACGTGAAGCGATATTGGGAAGGAAATGCGGACGCGTGGACCAGGCTCTCCCGGCGGGGGTACGACGTGTACCGGGACCATCTCAACACGCCGGCTTTTTTTGCAATGCTGCCGGATGTAAAAGGACTTTCGGGGTTGGATATCGGTTGCGGAGAAGGGAACAACACCCGGCTCCTGTCCGGGCTTTGCGCCCGCGTGACGGCTTTCGACATTTCGGAAATTTTCATTCGGTACGCCAAACGACCGCCGGCGCCGGAAAAGTCGAAAACGGATTACCTGGTGGCGAGCGGAGTGGAAATTCCATTCGCCGATTCGGTATTCGATTTCGCCACGGGGTTCATGAGCTTCATGGACATCCCGGAGACCGACCGGGTTCTGGCCGAGGCCTACCGCGTCCTCAAGCCCGGCGCCTTCCTGCAATTCTCGATCATCCACCCATGTTTCGACATGAAACACCATCGGAATCTACGGGATGAAAAAGGGATAGCCTATGCCGTAGAACTCGGCGGTTATTTTGAAAATCTAAAAGGGGATGTCACCGAATGGCTTTTTAGCGCAGCGCCGCAGGAAGCGAAGGAAGGTCTGCCGGATTTTAAGATTCCGCGATTCACCCGGACGATCAGCCAGTGGCTGAATCTGCTGACCGGGACGGGTTTTATCCTGGAGCGTATGGAGGAACCGCGGCCAAGCGATCAAACGGTTCGCGAACATCCGGTATTGCAGGATGCCCAAGTGGTGGCTTTCTTTTTGATCCTTCGCGCGCGGAAACCGAAACCCGGCGCCGTCAGCCGTTCTGTTTTATAATAAACTTCCGAATAACCATCGGGCCGCTTGGATGCAGCGGAGCATGCCCGGTCAAAATGCCGAACCCAAACGATTCGCGGTGTCTATTGGCGTCTCTTGTTATTGTCGAACAAGAAGGAAGATATCTCCTGATCAAGGAATCCAAAGAAGCATGCAGGAATAAATGGTTTTTGCCCGGCGGCAGGGCGATGCCGGACGAGTCGATGATCCAGGCCGCAGTCCGGGAATCGAAAGAAGAATCCGGCATGGACGTCGAGCTGACCGGCCTGTTATTTCTCGACCAGCTGATCGATTCGGATCCCACCAAGAGTGGAAATAGAATCCGGTTTGTCTTCCTGGGAAAACCGACCGGCGGTGAGCTTAAGCAATCCGAGGACGAACATTCGATTTGCGCGGGCTGGTTTTGCGAGGCCGAAGCCGCCCGGCTCGAGCTGCGCAGTCCCTTCGTTCTGGATATATTGAAAATTCGCCGGGAAAGTCCGGCGATCCTGTCGATCTCGAGGATTCACATCCTTGCCCAAAAGGATTTGCACCGCGAACGGCCTTAGAAAATTTCCCGCCCGCTGTAACGCTGGACGATCGTCAAATTAAGCTCCTGACACCGCTCGTCGGCGATTCATGGATTAGCGAATTGACCGTGCCGTATTTTTAACCGCCGGATTTTGGAGATTGCGCGCATGACGCCCATTGCGGCTTTGTCGGATCGGCGATACGTTGCCGAACAATACCGGAACGCGGATAAATTAAATGCGCGCATCACGCTCCACCGGCGGTTCAGCACCAATCCGTATGGGTGGCTCCGCTGGGTGTTCGACCAATTGCATCTTCCGCTGCAATGCCGGATCCTGGAACTAGGCAGCGGCCCCGGCGACCTGTGGTTCGAGAATCTGGATCGCATTCCCGCACTCTGGACGATCACCATCTCGGATTCTTCCCCCGGAATGGCGCGCCAGGCCCGGCGAAACCTCGCCGGCCGAGCCCATCCTTTTCAATTTCGCATCATCGATGCGCAAGCCATCCCCTATAAGAATGAAAGCTTCGATGTGGCCATCGCCGATCATATGCTCTACCATGTGCCGGACCGGGACCGGGTCTTTTCGGAAATCCATCGTGTTTTGAAGCCCGGCGGACGGTTGTATGCCTCCACCATCGGATGGAACCATATCCGCGAGCTGGGGGAACTGATCAGCCGGTTTGACCCTGATCTGGCTTCCTGGGGGTGGCGCTCGCCGGATTCGTTCCTTTTGGAGAACGGAGCGGCTCAAATCGCAAAGCGGTTCACGCAAGTTGAACTTCGCCGTTACGCCGACTCGCTGATCGTCACCGAAGCCGCGCCGGTGGTGGATTATCTCCTCTCGGGCCGGATCGAGACGTCGGTTGTAAACCGGGAGAAATTCGCAAAATTCGTCGAGCGGGAGTTGGCAGATTGCGGCGGAGCCTTTCACGTCACCAAGGATTCCGGCCTCTTCGAAGCAGTCCGCTGAAACACGCGTCCGTCCGATCGGCACCTCAGCGGTAAAATGCAGACCGCCGAATAAAAATCGATCGTGAAGGGAAAGGGAAGGACTCATGGCGAATTCCAGATTGCCCCACCGGTTCGGTTGGATCCCCGACCGGCCCGATCACCGCGACTTCCGCTATGCAACACCCGGCCCGGTGCTCAGGGCGCTTCCGCATAAGGTGGATCTGCGCAAACAATGCCCCGTAATCTACGACCAGGGACAATTGGGCAGCTGCACGGCCAATGCCATCGCCGCGGGAATCGAGTTTGACCGGATCAAACAGGACCTCCGGGATTTCACGCCGTCGCGTCTTTTTATTTATTACAACGAACGCGCAATGGAAGGCACGGTGGAGGCCGACGCCGGCGCGTCGATCCGCGACGGGGTAAAAAGCGTCGCCAAGCAGGGCGACTGTCCGGAATCGGAGTGGCCGTATGTGATTGAAAAGTTCGCCGATAAGCCGCCGCAAGATTGCTACCGGGATGCCCTGAAATACAAGGCGATCTCCTACCGCAAGATCGATTACAACGTGACCCAGATGAAAGGCTGCCTAGCGGAGGGCTATCCGTTTGTATTTGGGATTTCCGTGTACGCGAACTTCCCCATGCAGACCCGCACCGGCGACATCCCCATGCCGGGAAACGCGGACAGCACCCATCAGGGGCATGCCATGTTGATCGTCGGTTACGAGGATTCAAAGCGGCGGTTTATCCTGCGCAATTCCTGGGGGACGGGCTGGGGGAAGCGCGGGTACGGCACCATCCCATTTGAATACCTTCTCAACCCTGATCTCTCGGCCGATTTCTGGACGATTCGGATCGTCACATAAAATCGTTCGCGCGGGGATTTATCCCCGCGCTGGTACACAATGCGCCTTCGGGACAGGACATTGCGCGGGAAGCAGCCTCCGGCCCCCGCTGCGCGAGGGCAGGCTTCTCCTTCGCCCTTTCAGGTTTCAGGACAGCCCGCCCCGGCTTCGCCGTGTGGGCCGGGGGCGCCATGCGGGCCGGGGTCTGTGTTTACCGGCGTTGCGATTTATCGCGCGTGGGGCGGCGATGGCGTTGAACGGCGCGGCCGTTTTCCGCGCAGGGAATACCCTTTTTATGTAAAATGAGGCTATATCTGCCGAAGGCGCCATGATCGTAAAAATAATCGCGTTTGCTGTGACATCAATTTTTTTCGTCTACGTATCCCGCGGGTCTATACGGGCGCCGGGCTCGCACGGTTTCTACCGCTTCTTCGCCTGGGAAATAATCCTCCTATTGTTTCTCTGGAACGTCGATTCCTGGTTCCGGAATCCCCTAGCCTGGTATCAACTCATCTCTTGGTTTTTGTTGGTCGTCTGTTGCATCCCGCTGATCCTCGGGGTGCGGTCCTTGGTTGCTCAGGGAAAGCCGGCCGAAAAAAGGGAGACGGAACGCCAGTTGCTGGGTTTTGAAAAGACCACCGTTTTGGTCACCACTGGGATTTATCGCTATATCCGCCACCCCCTCTATAGCTCATTGGTATTTCTTGCTTGGGGAATCTTTTTTAAGCTCCCGTCCGTCCCTGGTGGGGCTCTCGTGCTGCTCGCGACGGCTTTTCTCATCGCCACGGCCAAGGCTGACGAAACCGAATGCATCCGCTTCTTCGGCCCGCCATATGAAACCTATCGGAAGCAAACGAAAATGTTCATTCCGTTTTTATTCTGAGCGAATATTCACCGGAGGCCATCATGAAGCTGCGCCATCTTTTTGCGGTCAATTTCTTTATCGCCGTTTTCTTCGGTTTGGCTTGCTCCATTCTGCCTCGCTGGGTTTTCCAGCTGTACGGCGCCGCGTACGATGACGCCGCCATCTGGTCGGCCCGCCTGGTCGGGGGCTCCATTCTGGGTTATGCCACGCTGATGTGGTTTGGATTCAGGGCTGCGTCCGTCGAGGCCCGCCGGGCGATCGCGCTGGCCCTCCTGGTGCAGGATGGGATCGGATTCATCGCCTCGATGGAGATCCAACTTCACGGGAGCGTGAATGCTTTTGGTTGGAGCAACCCGTTGCTGTATGCGCTTCTGGCATTGGCGTACGCCTATTTCTTCTTCCTCCGTCCGCAGAACTGTTAGAATGGACGTTGCGCAATTCTTCCTTAGAAGGGGAATCAAATTCTACAATACATGGAGTCGCTTTCCTTCATGCGATGAGATTGTTCCTTCACTGTAAATCGTTGGAAATACGGGAAGTTGCGTACCATGACCTTCAACCGGTTCTCCAAATCTACCGGCAATGTGAGGACTTTTTACGGTTGGGTCCGGAGCCTATCGCTTCGATGGCGATGGTGCTGAAGGATATTGGGAGTTCACGGCATGAGTGCAGAAAGTTTTGCTGTGTTTTTACGACCGGCGGACAAATGATCGGAGTTGTCGATTTTGTGCCTCGGAATTTTAAAGGAAATCCCCACGCGGCTTTCCTATCCCTCCTCATGATCGCATCCCCGTTTCGAAGACGGGGGTTTGGTACGGCGGTTGTTGAACTGGTGGAGAATGAGATCAAACGAGATGCGCGGATTACCATCCTTCTGACGGGAGTTCAGGTAAACAATCCCCAAGCCCGTCAATTCTGGCAAAAAATGGGCTATGATATCGCCGATAAAGCTCAATTGCAGCCGGATCGTATGATCGCCTTCCGATTGCGGAAGGATATTGATCGATTGGCATAGAATCCATGCCAAAGCTTGGTCTATGCCCGGGATAAAATTTCCTGGTTTGGCGAAGGAGGAGCAAATAGGATGAAGCTGCCTGTGAAAATTGGGATCATCGGAGATTTGAATCCGAGTCATCCCTCGCGCATCGCCACGGATGGCGCCCTGGAACATGCGGCGGCGGTTTATGCCGCGGCGGTTGAGATTTCCTGGCTGCCGACGCTCGCGGTCGAGCGCCGGGGGAAAGATCTATTGGAACCCTCCGACGGCCTATTTTGCGCGCCCGGCAGCCCGTACGAGAGCATGGACGGCGCCCTCGAGGGCATTCGCTTCGCCCGCGAAAAAGACCGGCCGTTCGTCGCCACCTGAGGGGGGTTTCAACATACTCTGGTAGAGTATGCGCGCAATGTGTTGGGCATCCGGGATGCAGAGCATGAAGAAACCGCGCCGCAAGCCTCCCATTTGCTAATCAGCAGGCTTACCTGCTCGCTCGCCGGTAAAACCGGGATCGTAAAAATCGTTCCAGGAACGCTCGCCGATCGATTGTACGGGAAGGAAGAGGTGACGGAACAATTTCGTTGCAGCTATGGTCTCAACCCCGAATATCGGGAGATCATTAACCGGGGGGAGTTGAGAATTGCCGGATTCGATCCGGAAGGGGAGGCGCGGATTGTGGAACTAACCAGGCACCGGTTCTTCCTCGCCACGCTGTTTCTGCCGCAGCTTTCTTCCACTCCCGCCCTACCTCATCCATTGATCATTGGATTTATGCGGGCCGCTTTGGAATATCAAGCTTTCCGCTATGGGGCCGAGATTACGAAATGAATTCCGCTACCTTTTTTAAAGCCGGGTTTACCCGGCGCTGTTGAAAGACCGGAGCCATGTCCCGAGCGAAGCGAGGGATCAGTTCCGGACGAATTGGATTATTTGGGTTCGTCGTTCATATTTTGATTTTTATGGATGTGAAGTTAATTTCGGAGTTTCTATACTTACGGCTTTTCACCTGCATTTCCGCTTTCGTACAATTCCACCAGCACGCCGCCCGCGCTTTCCGGATGCACGAAGATCATCCGTTGGCCGCCGGCGCCCGTGGACGGTTTCTCCCCGATCAGGCGAACCCCTTTTTCCTTCAATCGATCGATCATCCCGTCCAGATCGTCCGTCTCGAAGCACACGTGATGAATCCCCGGGCCGCGTTTTTGCAGAAACTTCGCCATGCCGGAATCGGGCGTGGTGGGTTGCACGAGTTCCACCTCGCCGACCCCCGCGGGGAGAAACGCGATCCGCGAGGCCTGCTCCGGTATGTCGTTCACGCCTTGCAGCGGAAGGCCGAGGATATCGCGCCAGAATTTCAGCGCCTGTTCCAACTCGGGCACGACCAATGCGATGTGGTTTATTCCCGTGATCTTCGCCATCAACCCTCCGGACGATATTCGCCCCAAATGTCGCGCATCACGCCGCAGATTTCTCCCAGGGTCAGGTCGCCCTCGACGCATTCGAGGAGGATGGGCATCAGGTTCTCGCTCCCCTTGGCGGCCGCCGCCAGAGTGCCGAGCAGTTCGGCCGCGCGCGACGGATCGCGCCGCACACGGACCGCTTGCAGCCGGTCTTTCTGCCTTTGCTCGACCGCCGGATCGACGTGCAACGTTTCCAGATCGGGTTGCTCCCGATCGGCATATTCGTTGACCCCGATCACGATCTGTTCGCGGTCCTCCACCGCCTTCTGCGCACGGTAGGCGGCTTCCTGGATCTCGGCCTGGACGAATCCGCGTTCGATCGCGGCAATCGCCCCGCCCAGCGAGTCGATCTTGCGCAAATAGTCCTCCGCCCGCCGTTCGATCTCGTCGGTGAGCGCCTCGACCGCGTACGACCCGGCCAGCGGATCCACCGTGTCGGCCACGCCGGATTCGCTGGCCAGAATCTGCTGGGTGCGCAGGGCCACCTGCACCGCCTTCTCAGTGGGCAGGCTGAGCGCCTCGTCCATGCTGTTGGTGTGCAGCGATTGAGTCCCGCCCAGCACCGCCGCCAGCGCCTGCACCGTCACGCGCACCACGTTGTTTTCCGGTTGTTGGGCGGTAAGCGTGGAGCCGCCGGTCTGGGTGTGGAAGCGCAGCATCTGCGAGCGCGGATCCTTGGCGCCGAACCGGTCGCGCATGATGCGCGCCCACAGCCGCCGCGCGGCGCGGAACTTGGCTACTTCCTCCAGGAAATTATTGTGCGCGTTGAAAAAGAACGCCAGCTGCGGCGCGAACGAATCCACCGGGAGCCCCGCGCGCAAGGCCGCGTCCACGTAGGCGATCGCGTTGGCCAGCGTGAATGCCACCTCCTGAACCGCGGTGCTCCCGGCTTCGCGGATGTGGTATCCGGAAATCGAGATGGTGTTCCACTCCGGCAGCTGCCGCCGGCAATAGGCGAAGATATCCGTCACCAGACGCATCGAGGGCTGGGGCGGGAAGATATAGGTTCCGCGGGCGATATATTCCTTGAGGATATCGTTCTGGATCGTGCCCCGCAGGCGGGCCGGCTCCGCTCCCTGGCGCTTGGCCGCCGCGATGTACATCGCCAGCAGCACCGCCGCCGGGGCGTTGATGGTCATGCTCGTGCTCACCGTATCCAGAGGGATCCCGGTAAACAGCCGCTGCATTTCCTCCAGGCTGAAGATCGATACTCCCACGCGTCCCACTTCGCCCCCCGCCAGCTCGTGATCCGGATCGTAGCCGATCTGGGTGGGCAGATCGAACGCCACCGAGAGACCGGTTTGTCCCTGCCCGAGCAGGAAGCGGTAGCGGGCGTTGGATTCCTCGGCGGTGGCGTACCCGGCGTACTGGCGCATCGTCCACAGCCGGCCGCGGTACATCGTCGGCTGCACGCCGCGCGTGAACGGATACTGCCCCGGAAAGCCGATCCGCTCCGGAACGTCCTCCTCCGGATCGGCGGGGGGATATACGCCCTCGAGCGGGATTCCGGACGGTGTTTGAAAGCGGGGTTTGCGTTCCGGGAATTTTTTCAGCGCCGGTTCGAGCACTTCTTCCTTCCAGCGGCGCAGGGCTTCAGAGGTTTTGCCGGTCATACAAACCTTCGTGGGGGAGTGTGGCGAGGATTTCCTTCGTTTGCCGGAAATCCCAGCCGGAAAAGTTCTCAAAAGTCACTTCGAGGAATGCCAGATGGTTGGTTTTTTTCAGCGCCAGGAAGATGCCCATGTACGAGGTCTGCAACGCGTTTTTCCAATCCA
Source organism: Anaerolineales bacterium (assembly GCA_050010135.1). Taxonomy (GTDB): domain Bacteria; phylum Chloroflexota; class Anaerolineae; order Anaerolineales; family RBG-16-64-43; genus FEN-1073. Next base: position 12,630 of record JBEKLP010000008.1, on the reverse strand, counting down.
GCTCGAGCGCTCCAGCCGTCTGGCGTAATTCCCCCAGATCCGGGCCCTCCAACTCGAGAAAGTTTCCGAACGGCAGCTGGTCGAACATCACCAGGACGGATTTCCAACGGAAGACCTCGCGATATTTTTCGTATCGGACGATCGGGCGGAACCCCAGGGATTGCAGGAGATGAGAGGTTTTCTCGAGGTTGTCGACGATAATCTCGGTCTCCAGGCTGCGGCGGGCCGAGGCGGGCGGGAGGGCGGCGGGAACTTCGGGTTGTTTGTAAGTGAGAATCACCTGCCCGGCTTTCCGCAACCGCAGCACCTTTCCGGCGCGCGTCAGCGCGCCATCGGCTGTATCGAAGCGGATGTTGGCTTCGTGCGCCCGCGGCTGGTACGGCCGCGCGCCGACCGAGGCGAGCCGCTTGCGCATCCGGGCCGGGTCTTCGAGAAAGAATTTAACTTCCTGTTCCAGCGCAGCGGGCTTTTCCGATGCATTCATACGTTCACCTTCCTGCGGCTGGGGATGGATGCGGCCGGGGGTTATCCCACCACGACCAGCACCTGATGCAGCTCCACCGCCTGGCCCGGTTGAATTCGAATTTCCTTCACCGTTCCGTCCTTTTGGGATCGGAGTTCGTTCTGCATTTTCATGGATTCCAGTATAACCAGCGGCGCGCCTTTCTTTATCTCCGCTCCGATGGACGCGGTGATGTTCACCACCAAGCCGGGCATCGGGGCGCGAAGCAGCCATTCGGTGGCGGCCTCGGGGGCGGCATGCGCGACGGCCCGCGCGCGGACGGCTTGTTCGTCTTCCACGCGGGCTTCGAACATCTTTCCGTGGAGCAGCACCTGCCAGCCTTCCCCGGTCTGGAAGGCGTTAGCTTCCAGCGAGCGGCCGTTGATTAGCAGCGAATATACCGGCTGGTTGGCGATGGCGGTGAAATCCACCTCGTAAGGTTTCCCGTCGAGCAGAATACGGTGCTCGTCGATCACCTCCACGTGGTAGGTGTGTCCGCCGATGGTCGTAACGTATTTCACCGACCTCTCCCCTCGCCGCGGCCGGACCACTTCCAGCGCGAGGCTGCCTGCCGGGCGGGCTGCATAATCTGCGCCGCCCGCTGCGACGACTGGTGTTCCATCAGCGTGGCGAAAATGGCCGCCATCTCGGGATGGTAGTCCTCTCCGCCGGTTTCGCCGTTGAGCGCAAAGCGCTCCTCGACGAACCGGGTGTCGAACAATCCCGCCAGGAAGCGCGGGGATTCCAGGAGCGCCTGGTGAAAGGGAATGTTGGTTTTCACCCCGATGATCCGGTATTCCTCGAGCGCGCGGCGCATGCGCAGGATGGCCTCCGCGCGCGTTTCCCCCCAGACGATCAATTTGGAGATGAGTGAATCGTAATATGGCGTGACTTCGAACCCGGAATATACGCCCGTGTCCACCCGCACACCCGGGCCGGTGGGCACGAACACCAGCTGGAGCCGTCCGGTGGAAGGAGTGAACTGGTTGTAGGGGTCTTCCGCGTTGATCCGGCATTCCAGCGACCAGCCGGAAAGCTTGACATCTTCCTGCCGGTAACGCAGCGGCCGGCCGCGGGCGATGCGGATCTGTTCCTTGACGATGTCGATACCGGTGATCATTTCGGTGGCCGGATGTTCCACCTGCAGCCGGGTGTTCATTTCCAGGAAATAGAACTTGCGGTCCTTGTCGACCAGAAACTCGATCGTTCCGGCGTTGTGATAGCCGACGCTCGCGGCCGTGCGGCAAGCCACTTCGCCCATCGTCCGGCGCAGCGTTTCGTCGCTGCCGATAAAGGGCGAGGGCGCCTCCTCGAAGAGTTTCTGGTGGCGGCGCTGCAGCGAACATTCTCGCTCGCCGAGGTAGATGACGTTGCCTTCCTTGTCCGCCAGGATCTGGAATTCCACGTGGCGCGCGGTGAGGATGAGCTTCTCGAGGTACACGTTCCCGTCGCCGAAGGCGGCCTCGGCCTCCCGGCGCGCCGCCCGCAGGAGGTGCGGCAGTTCCTCGGGGGTTCTTACTTCGCGCATGCCCTTGCCCCCGCCGCCCGCGCTGGCCTTGACCAGCAGCGGAAAACCCACCTGCGCGGCGATGCGGATGAGCTCCTCGTCGGAGAGGTTTCCTTCCCCTTCGGTTCCGGGGACCACCGGGATCCCGGCTTTGGCGACCGTGGCCCGCGCGGTGGTCTTATCGCCCATCGCGGCGATCGACGAGGGTTTGGGGCCGATGAAGACGATCCCGGCGTCTTCGCACCCGCGGGCGAAATCCTCGCGCTCGGCCAGGAACCCGTAACCGGGATGGATCGCGTCGGCGCCGCAGCGGTGGGCGATTTCCAGGATCTTATCGGCGCGCAGATAGGAATCCCGCGCCGGGGAGGGCCCGAGGAAATAGGCTTCGTCAGCGTAGCGCACGTGCAGGGATTGCCGGTCGGCTTCGGAATACACCGCGACGGTGGGAATCCCGAGCTCGCGGCAGGCGCGCAGGACGCGCACCGCGATCTCCCCCCGGTTGGCGATCAACACTTTATTGAAGAGCAAGACGGCCTCTTTCCGCGCCCGGGTCAGAGCGGGATGTTTCCGTGCTTTTTGGGAGGCAGGGAATCGCGTTTGTTGGACAGCATCGCCAGGGCGTTGATCAACCGTGGGCGGGTTTCATGCGGTTCGATCACGTCGTCGATGTATCCGCGCGACGCAGCCACGTAGGGATTGGCGAACTTCTCGCGGTATTCGGCGATCAGCTCCCCGCGGCGCTCCGTCGGATCCTTGGCGCCTTCCAGTTCCCGGCGGAAGACGATGTTGATCGCCCCCTCCGGCCCCATCACCGCTATCTCGGTGCTTGGCCAGGCGAAGTTGACGTCGCTGCGCAGGTTTTTGGACGACATCACGATATACGCTCCGCCATACGCCTTGCGCGTGATGACGGTCACCTTCGGCACCGTTGCCTCGCAATAGGCGTAGAGCAGCTTGGCGCCCGAGCGGATAATCCCACCGTGCTCCTGCGCCGTTCCGGGGATGAACCCGGGCACATCCACCAGCGTGACGAGCGGAATGTTGAATGCGTCGCAGAAGCGGACGAACCGCGCGGCCTTGTTGGAGGCGGCGATATCCAGCGAGCCCGCCATCACCGCCGGCTGATTGGCCACGATCCCCGTCGACCGGCCGGCAAACCGCGCGAACCCGACCACGATGTTGGGCGCATACGCCTCGTGAATTTCAAAAAAATTGCCCTTGTCCACCAGCAGGCGGATGACTTCGCGCATATCGTACGGCTTGGACGGGTCGTCCGGAATGAGGTGGTCGAGCGCTTCTTCGGTGCGCAGCGGATCGTCGCCGTCGGGCAAGGAGGGCGGCTCTTCCTGATTGTTCTGCGGCAGGAAGAGCAACAGGCTGCGGATCCGTTCCATGCATTCCGCGTCGTTGCCGACCGTCACGTGGGCCACGCCCGAGATGCTCCCGTGCACATCGGCGCCCCCCAGCTCCTCGGCGGTCACATCCTCGTGCGTCACCGCGCGCACCACGTCCGGTCCGGTGAGATACATTTGCGAGGTGTTCTGAACCATGAAAGTGAAATCCGTCAGGGCGGGGGAATACACCGCGGCGCCGGCGCACGGCCCGAGGATGGCGCTGATTTGCGGAATGACGCCGGACGCCAGCGTGTTGCGCAGGAAAATTTCCGCACATCCCGCGAGCGAGTTGACGCCCTCCTGGATGCGCGCCCCGCCGGAATCATTCAGGCAGACGACCGGAGCGCCGTTTTTCAGCGCCAGGTCGAAAATTTTGCAGATTTTGGCGGCATGCGCCTCGCCGATGCTTCCTCCCATAACGGTGAAATCCTGGGAGGAGACGTACATCAGCCGGCCCTGCACCGTCCCCCAGCCGCACACCACGCCATCCCCCAGAAACCGGTGCCGGTCCAGGCCGAAATGGTCGGACCGGTGCTGGACGAATGTATCCAATTCCCGGAAGGAGCCCTTGTCCACCAGAAGTTCGATTCGCTCGCGGGCGGAAAGTTTTCCGCGCTGGTGCTGCGCTTCGATCCGCTCCTGGCCGCCGCCCTGGAGCGTCTCTTCCCGCAATCGGATTAACTTTTGGATTTGCTTGTCATTCGACATGGGTCGTCGTTTTCTCCATAGACAGATCCCGCCCGAGTGCGGCCGGATTCGGCCTGTAATGTTCCAACGGACCCGCCCCGATCAGGAACGCCACGCCGATCGCAGCCAGGATCAATCTCAGGACGGCTTCAAACCCGAAGGATTGCAACGCGGTTGCCGAGCGGCTCAGGAGCCGCTCGTCCGCCATCCAGGCGCAGAAACAAATCGGAATGGCGACGAGTGCCGCCCGCCGGCTCCACTCTTTTCCAAACCGTAGACCGATTCCCAGAGCAAGCCAAACTCCCCCCCACACGGCCCCGCTAAGAGGAAAATACCACGCCGGGACCGAAAGGGGAAGGCTTTCGATTGTGGAATAGGTGAAGATGGCGTGGAGGACACCGAGGGAGTACCCCGCACCGAGAATCAACACGCCCCAGGCGGTCAGAGTTACGGCGAATGGGTGGCGATGCCGCTTTTCCATCCCACGCCCTCCATTTGGATTTCGTACACGTGCACATGGGTCGGCGGGCTCTCGCCGACCGTCTCGATCTCCAGCCGAATATGGTTGCTATCGATCGGCGTGGACAGGGTAATCTCCAGATCGCGGTAATCCGAAGCGCGCGGAACCTCGGTGGTGTAGACGATGGGATCGCCGCCGTTCGATGGGTAGATCTTCACGGTCAGTTTGGTCGGGGCGCCGCCAACGCGGACGTGGAAGACCGTGAACTGGTGGGAGGCAGGGAAATACAGATCCAAAAACATCGGATTGTCTTGCAGGGTGCGGATGACGGAATACGGGTCACCGTCGAATCCGTCCGCGAGGCTTCCCATATCAAACCGCGAGTGCACGACGTGAATCATCTCTCCGCTGAGGTTTATATCTTCTTCCACGGGTTTGGCCAACTCCGCCTTCTCCGCCGCAATCACATCTTGGATATTATCGATATACACCGGATGCGTGAAGTAGAAACCGGGTCTTCCATCGGGGTACGGCAGCGTCTGCAGCACCGGAATTGCGGTAAACCTCCCGCTGGACTGGGCGGTTTGATATTCGTCCGCGGTCATAACGATGACGTCCTGCGCGTTGATCGGGATATAGTTCTGAATATAACTCCGGATCGTGTCTGTACTGGAGATGACTCCATCCGGCAGGAAGAAGCTGAAGATTTCATCGGTGCCGTTGGCCCAGGACGTGGTTACGATCAGGTTCGCGTCCGGGTGGTCTTGTTTGTATTTCATCAGTGCGCTGCTGAGTTGCTCTCCGCCGTATTGCATGCCGTAGAGCGAGTAATCATGATACCAGGTGGGCCCGTTCACGAGGCTGTCCCACAGCATGTATCCGTTCACCGATCCCAGGAGGAGAAACAGGCCCAGGGCGAGGGTCAGGTAGGGAACCCGCGCCAGCCCGAGCGACGTGGTAGCCGCCTGCGCTGTGCGGTCCTTCCAGCGGCGGAAGAACTCCCGTATACCCAGGTCGTTTATTTGCTCTGCGGCCGTCTCCCGGAGCGCAGGCAGCGCAGTCACCAGCCCGGCTGCGCGTTCCCGCCAAACGGCAAGAAAATCGGGAAGCTCCGGACCGTCGTAACGCTCGAATAATCCGAGCACCCAGCTCACACCCAGCGCCGTAAGCAGCGCCGAAGGCACCACCATGAATAGCACCCGGGTGATGGTAATCTGCGCGATCGCACCGCCCAGCGGTGCCGCCAGCAGTGTAATCAGCACCGTCCGGAATTTCGAAAGGCGGATATTCCACAGGCAGAGCAGCAGGCCTACCAGCGTGAACGGCAGGCTCCACAATGCCAAGTGGCCGTAACCTTTCATAAGGTGGCGAATGATGGTCTGGTAAACGCCTTCCGGAGGATAGGGCAAATACCAGTAGCGCGGATCGAATCCCTTCAGGTATTCTATGAAGAGCAGTTTCAGCTTTTCGATCAGCGGAGTATCGTTCACCCAGTAGGATCCGACGATCGCCAATTGGTCTCTGTTGGCCTCGGGATGCAGGATCAGGAAGCGGAGGTAGGGTAAGGCGAGGAGGATTAACAGGCCGAACCCGGTCAGCGCGATCCACTTGTGCCTCCCATGGTACGGCAAATCCGAAAGGAACAGCAATCCCCCGGTAACCGCCATCACCACCTGCGCCGGACTGTAGGTGTAGGCGGAGAGCGCGCCGAAGAAAAGCGCCGGAAGCAGCATCCAGGGTTTGTCGTTCCGGTAGCGCATGTAGAAGTACAGAAAGGCCAAATAGAATGTGATGGATTCCGCCGGTTCGAATGCCGTGCGGGAGTGCAGAAACCAGACCGGTATGATGGAAAACAGCAACACGCCGCTCCACCACAGCGGCAGGCGGAAAATGCGCCGCAGGATCCAGCCTATGGCCGCGGCTCCCAGCAGCGTGATCAGCACCGAGATCGCGCGCGTGACAAACACCGATTTCCCGAAAATCAGATAGGGGATGACCTGGACGTAAACACTTACGTTCATTTCAAACTGGCCGGCATTATTAAAGAACGTCGGAAGAAATTCGTTTTCCCATACAAAATGGCCTTTCACCAACCCGGCGGCGAAGTTGGTCTGTACGGCTTCGTCGGTGAAGAAATAGATCGGCCACTGCGCCAGGCCGATCAAGCGCGTGAGGAGATAGATTGCCAGGGCGAGGAAGAACAGGGAACGACCCGCGGTTTGGGCGTCGCTAAAAAAGGAAGAAAAAATGGAGCGCCCCGAGGTTTGGATGTTGTGAAAAAAGGAAGAAAGAAACGGCTGCCCGCGTTCCAGGCGGGGATGCTCCGCGCCCGCAGCCGTCGCCACACCCGCATTCATCGTTTGTATGCGGCTGTTTTCCGCACTCGCCTTGCCCGCGGCCGGAAAAGCCGTCCCGGGACTAATCGATTCCAGCGTCAGCCGGATGCTTTCCCCTTCCGGGAGTTCCATGGAAATATCCACGTGGGCGGTGCGTCCGGAACTTCCTTGGACGGAAAGGGACGCCTTTTGGGAAACGGTCTTCCCGGCGCGCTTGGAACGGGCCGCCGTTGGTTCGGCGGCGCCGATTTCAATAACGGGAGGGAAGGATTGTGAGCCCCTGGATGACTTTCTCCCGGCCGACGCGGGGGAAGCGGCACCCGGTTTGGATCTCACGCCCTGCACGGCTGGTTGGACAAGCCCTTTATCGGTAGACCCGGGTTTAAGCGAAGCAGGGGTGAAATCTTTCTCGAGAGTTTTCCGCTTTTGCAACCGGCGGGAGCGATTCCAGGTGCGAAGCAGCCATAAATCGAACGCCGCGGCAATGACCAGGAGAACGATCAAGAAAGACACAAATTCCAGGGAGACCTTGGACATAATCCGGTGTCCTCACGGGCTTTTGCGGGTCGATCTCCGCATAGATAGAAGGCGATTATAGCGCAGGCGGGTGGCATCCGCTTCCTGGCGTGGGTTGCACCGGCCAGCCCATATATAAGGAAGTGGAAAAACCGACTGGGCGTACATCGGCGCCGGCTTTTTCCATTGCAATGAAAAAAAGCCGCTCCAGAAAACGGCGATTGCCATGCGTTGGGATAGATTCCGGGTCTGTAATAAGCTATCGAGTTTCTCCCGCGGGCAGGGATATAATCCCGCCCAACGGTTGGTTTTTTCCTTATGGCAGATCATCATTCCCACATGGAGGAAAGTGCGCAGGGGATCTCCCTCCGGCTCGCGGTATCGGCCGGTCTGACTATTTGCCTGGTCGCGGCCGAAATCGTCGCAGGGCTGTTTGCCAACAGCCTGGCGTTACTGACCGATGCCGCCCACAACGCCACCGACGTAGTCGCTCTGGGTTTGAGCTGGTACGCGGTGCGCCTGGCGCTTCGCCCAGCCCATTCGGGCAAGACCTATGGATACCACCGTGCCGGGATTCTCGCAGCGCTCGTCAACTCCACCACCCTGGTTTTGGTCGCGCTGGGAGTTTTTTACGAGGTGTACCGGAGGATCATCACACCCCCGGAGGTCCGCGCCGGGATTCTTGCGGCCGTCGCCGCCGGCGCATTTGTTATAAACCTTGTCACGGCGCTGCTCATCCGGCGCGGCAGCGAGCGCGACTTGAACCTGCGCAGCGTGTTCGTCCACCTCATAGGCGACGTGTTCTCGACGCTGGGCGCCGCCGCCGCCGGCGTGGCGATCGCCCTCACCGGGTGGAGCGGGTGGGACGCGCTGGCCGGCGCGCTGATCGGCGTGCTCATCCTGTGGAACGCGTGGGGGATCCTGCGCGAGACCATTCACATTTTGCTCGAAAGCACGCCGGAAGATATCGACGTGGGGCGCATGGTAAAGGACGTCCTGCAGGTGAAGGGAGTCCGCGGCGTGCACGATCTGCACGTCTGGTCCATAACCCGCGAAATGCGCTCGCTCTCGGCGCACATTCTGGTGGGGGAAATGTCGGTGCGGGATAGCGCCGCGGTGCAGATCGCCGTCGGTACGCTGCTGTGCGACAAATATGGAATCCAGCACTCGACGCTGCAAATGGAATGCGAGAATTGCCTTCCGGATACGCTGTATTGCGATATGGCGCCGAGTGCCAACGGTTCGAGCCAGCACGCGGAAAAACCTGACGACGGGTAGGTGGTCGAGTAGCGGCGAAGCCGCGTATCGAGACCACTTACAGTCTCTGTGAGACTGGTCTCGATATGGGCCTAACTCCGCTCGGCCCTACTCGACCGCCTTGGAAGAAGGTTGGTCAAGCCCGCCCGCCACGCCGCCATAAATGGCGGCGCAGAGATACAAAGCCTCCTATCGGAGGCTGAGCAATGCGGTTGGTACCGCCCCGAAGGGGCATCGTATCTTGGCGCGGTCATTCATGACCGCGCAGTCTGCTCTCTTCATCCCCGCGCGTAATATAATCCGCCCCATGTCCGATCCAACTCCCGCAGGGATTTCCCTCCGGCCGGCCGCCGCAGCGGACGAGCGTGCAATCCGCGCGATCATCCGCGGCGAGGGACTAAATCCGCTCAGCCTGCACTGGCAAAATTTTCTTCTCGCCGAAGATTCGCAGCGGAAGATCGTCGGGATTGGCGCCGTGAAGCAGCACGCCGACGGTTCGCGCGAGCTGGCCTCGATCGCGGTCCTGCCGGAGTGGCGCGGGCGCGGCGTGGCGAGCGCGGTGATCAACGCGCTGCTGAGCCGCGAATCGCGTCCGCTCTATCTCACCTGCCGCGATACGATGACGGGATTCTACGAGCGCTTCGGTTTCCGGGAGATCGGGGTGGGGGAGATGACGCCGTACTTCCGGCGCCTATTCCGCATTCTTGGCATTGTGATCCGGGCGATCCATGCGGGGAGAAAACCAGTGGTGATGAAGAGGGAAGCTCGATAATCTCTCGGGATTATTCCGTGCAGGGAGCGAAAAAAAACCTACATCACTTTTCATCGCGTGACCATGCCCCGCGTATCTTTTTCCACGTCTCTTCCAAACTCTCCGGCAGGACGCGCACCTCGCCGACCACCGACATGAAGTTGGTATCGCCCGACCAGCGCGGGACAACGTGGAGATGGACGTGGTCGGCCACGCCGGCGCCAGCCGCCTCGCCGATATTTGCCCCCAGGTTGAAGGCCGGCGCGCGGTATGCCGACCGCAGTGCGGCCAGAGCCTGCTTGGTGAGGGCGAACATCTCCAGCCAGGTCGCTTCGGGCAGCTTTTCGATCGAATTAACGTGTTCATGCGGAACAATCATCAGGTGCCCGGCGGTGTAGGGGTAGCGGTTGAGGATCACATAGGCGTGCGTCATCCGGGCGACGATCAGTGCCTGGTCGTCTTTCTGCTTGAGCGCTTTGCAGAAAATGCAACCGGTTTCCTTGCCGTGGCCTTCGATATATTTCATCCGCCAGGGGGACCAAATGCGCTTCATAAAGGGATTGTATCAGGGAAGGCGGGAAGCGGCTTCCCGCGTACCGCCATTCGCCGGGGGTGGAATTTTAAGCGAAAAAAGCGGAAAGCCGGCCAATAATCTCGGTAAAGCGGGATGCCTCGCCTCCCAGTTTTCAGACGAAAAACAACCTCTTGCCTTGCCGGGGTGGGACCCCTCTGGTATAATCGATTGGCCCGAAGTAGGGGCGTTTTTAACTACGCCGACGTAGCTCAATCGGCAGAGCAACCGCCTTGTAAGTGGTAGGTTACGGGTTCGATTCCCGTCGTCGGCTTGGGCGAGCAGATTGGGGGAATGGACTTAACAAAATCCGATCCGCGCTGGAGGGCGGCGGGCGTGGCGGGCGGGCGACCGGACCGGAGCAGGGGCGAAGCACGCTTCGCCCCTGCTCCGGATCGGTCGCCCGCCGGCGACGGCGTATATGGGCGGTTACCCAAGTGGCCAAAGGGGACTGACTGTAAATCAGTTGGCAGCAGCCTTCGGAGGTTCAAATCCTTCACCGCCCACCATCGGGCGAAACCTGCCCGCCCTCCAGCCCGCGTAGCTCAGTTGGTAGAGCACACCCTTGGTAAGGGTGGGGTCATGGGTCCAATTCCCATCGCGGGCTCTCGTCGGCCGGAAGAACACGCTCAATTTTTCTGAGGAGAAGCGACCATGGCGAAGGAAAAATTTGTACGGAACAAACCGCATCTGAACGTGGGGACGATGGGGCACATCGACCACGGGAAGACGACGCTGACGGCGGCGATCACGAAAGTGGCGCAGATGCAGGGGCGGGGGCAGTACCGGGCGTACGACACGATCGACAACGCGCCGGAAGAGAAGGAACGCGGGATCACGATCAACATCGCCCACGTGGAATACGAGACGGAAAAGCGGCACTACGCGCACGTGGATATGCCGGGGCACCGGGATTACATCAAGAACATGATCACGGGGGCGGCGCAGATCGACGGGGCGATCCTGGTGGTGGCGGCCCCGGACGGGCCGATGCCGCAAACGCGGGAGCACGTGCTGCTGGCGCGGCAGGTGGAAGTGCCGTCGATCGTTGTGTATTTGAACAAAACGGACCAGATGAGCGACCCGGAGCTGCTGGAGCTGGTGGAGATCGAGCTGCGGGAACTGCTGACGTCGTACCAATTTCCTGGGGATAAGACCCCGATCATCCGCGGGTCGGCGCTGCAGGCGTTGGAGAGCACGAGCAAGGACGTGAACGCGCCGGAATACAAGTCGATTCTGGAGATCCTGAAGGCGGTGGACGACTTCATTCCGGAGCCGGTGCGGCACACGGAACTGCCGTTCATGATGTCGATCGAGGACGTATTCTCGATCAAAGGGCGGGGGACGGTGGTGACGGGGAGGATCGACCGGGGGGTGGTGAAGGTAGGGGACCCGCTGGAGATCATCGGGCTGCACGAGACGAAGACGACGGTGTGCACCGGGGTGGAGATGTTCCACAAGCTGCTGGACCAGGGGCAGGCGGGGGACAACGTGGGGGTGCTGCTGCGGGGGATCGAGCGGGAGCAGGTGGAGCGGGGGCAGGTGCTGGCCAAGCCGGGGTCGATCACGCCGCACAAGAAATTCAAGACGCAGGTATACGTGCTGAAGAAGGAAGAAGGGGGGCGGCACAAGGCGTTCTTCACGGGTTACCGGCCGCAGTTCTACATTCGGACGATGGACGTGACGGGGGTGCTGACGCTGCCGGAAGGGGTGGAGATGGTGATGCCGGGGGACACGGTGAACCTGACGGTGGAGTTAATCGTGCCGGTGGCGCTGGAGAAGGGTTCGAAATTCGCGATACGCGAAGGCGGTCTGACCGTGGGCGCCGGCGTGATCACTGAGATAATCGACTGAAAGGAGCCTCGGCGGATCTTTCCGCGGAGGGGAATAGGCGATGCCAAAATCGAAGGACGTCCGACCGGTGATTACACTGGCCTGCTCCGACTGCAAGGAGCGCAACTATACGACCCAGAAAAACAGGCGCAACGATCAGGCCCGGCTGGAGCTGAAGAAATATTGCCCGCACTGCCGCAAGCATACGTTGCATAAGGAATCGAAATAAAGGCGGGGTAACCCCGCCACAACAAAGAGGCGATCTGTGAATCGCCCGTGCCTTGGCGGATATCTGTCCAGCCCGTAAGGGCGGACGGCCGTCCGCCCCAACAGGCCAGTAGCTCAATTTGGCAGAGCACCGCTCTCCAAAAGCGGGGGTTGTGGGTTCAATTCCTGCCTGGCCTGCCACGTAGGGGCGGGTCACCGACCCGCCCCTGCAAAAGCGGATCATGGATCCGTCCGAACATCGGATCGAGGTGTACCGTGCCGAAAAGTCAATCTACGCACCAGCCGAATTTCATTGTCCGCTTTTTCAACGAGACGTCGGGAGAATTGCGCAAGGTCACCTGGCCGACCCGCGATGAAGCGCTGCGCCTGACGGCGATCGTGCTGGCGGTAATGATCGTCACCAGCATCTTCCTCGGCGCGATCGATGCTCTGCTCACCGAAGGTTTCCGAGCCATACTGGGTTAAAACTCCAAGGAAGATCGCAATGTGGGAAGACCCGGAACGCAAGGAATTGGAATCCGAATCGGAGGATGAAAACAAGGAAGAATCCTCCGCGGAAATGCCCGCCTACGTACCGTCCGGCGCGGC
>JBEKLP010000007.1:0-52030 GCA_050010135.1 Anaerolineales bacterium | reverse complement strand
TATTCACATACCGGGAAATGGCGTTCACGAGCAGGATCGTGGCCGACAAAATATTTAAATGGCGGATATCGATATTTATTTTATAATGTTGCATGCTGAAATTCTATCACGGGGATAAGGAACGCCGGCGGACGGGATCGCCCCGCTCCCGGGTAACCGCAGGGTAAAATCCATGGTCCTATTTCTCGCGCTTGTCAGTTTACTCGTTTCCATTCTGGTTAACGGCCTGGCGGATAATCTGACCGCACCGGAAGGCCGGTCCTTCCTGTCGCTGCTTCTGCCGCGTTGCCAGTATTGCGGATCGACGCGGAAACCGTTCGATCTTTCGGCCGTCGTTTCCAGCCTTTTTAAATCCGGACGTTGTTTGCGCTGCGGCGCACCGCGGCCGTTCCGGGATCTGTCGGTGGAAGCGGTCCTGATGGTTTCATTCCCGATGTTCTGGTTATTCGGGAGGACCGGCGTATTGGATTTATTTTGGGCGGGGTTCGTCCTTGCAGCATTTCTCTTGTTTCTCGTCATCGATTTCGAGCATCGTTACGTTTTGGGAGAGGTGGTGGGTTTGGCTGCGCTCGTACTGATCGTCATCGGGGGATTGCAGGGATATCCATCGTTGTTACGCACCCTTGGCGGTGGAATCGCCGGGTTCCTGATTTTTCTCTTTCTTTATCTTCTGGGAGGATTGCTGGGCAGACTTTTTCACCTTGGGCAGGGGATCGAACCGCTCGGATTTGGCGATGTCATTCTGGCCTGTTTGGTCGGTGTCGCGACTGGCTGGCCTTCCGTTCTTTTGGCTGTTCTGTTCTCCATTATTCTGGCCGGGCTGGTCGGGTTGGTCTTATTGATTGTCTCTTTTCTAAGGGGGGAATCACCAAGGAATGCCACCATGGCCTATGGTCCGTATTTGATGATTTCCGGTTTACTCGTCTGCTTCTATGGCGGTCCGTTTCTGGAATGGATCCTGAATGCATTGACGTTTTTTTAGTAGGCGAATTCTCCATAAAAAACGGAGGCCGGGATGTTCATTCCGGCCTCCGTTTTTTTATTCACTGATTTACGCGGTCACAGAGCGCTTTTTTCTGGAAAACCAGTTTTGCCACTCGCGGTTCTCCCAGACGACCAAAATGGCCGCGGCATTAAAGATCGAGGAATATGCGCCGCTGGCCATACCCACCAGCAGGATGATTACGAAATGCCGAGTCGTCACACCGCCGAACAGGGAAAGCGCCAACAGCGTGAGAAGCACCGTCAACGTGGTGTTGATGGAGCGGTCGAGGGTTTGCACGACGCTGTGATTGACAACTTTTTCGAAGGCGATATATCGATACTTGGTTTGATTTTCACGGATACGATCGAACACCACGATGGTATCGTGCACGGAAAACCCGATGACGGTCAGCACCGCGGTAAGAAACAAAGCATCGGCCTCCCAGCCCAGGGCCAACCCCAGGATGGCCGCTACGCCGACCAACACGAGAACATCATGGACCAGCGCGGTAACGGCAGCTAAACCATATCGGAACGCATGCGGGAGTCCCCGGAAGGCGAACCATACGTAAAGGGCGATTCCGATGGCCGCCAAAGCAACCGCCCCCGCCGCGCGTTGGGCCACTTCGCTCCCTACGGCGGCTCCCACGTTATCCGAAGAGATCGCCGTCACCTTTCCGAAACCCGTCTCCAGCGCCGCCTGGATCTTGGTGATCGTCGCCTGATCCACCTGCTGAAGGTGTAATATGACCCCATCGGCTCCGCTGGTCTGGACTTGGATATTTCCAAGGCCCTGAATCGTTTGATCGATGGTGACGGAGGCCAGAGCCGTTCGCACTTGATCCGGTGCGGGCGCGGTTCCGGAGGAGAATTGATACTCCAATACGGTTCCGCCGGTGAAATCAATGGAAGGCTTCAGGCCGCCCAACGCGAGCGCGATCAACCCGGGGATAATGACGGCCAGTGAAAGGCCGAAGAACCAATACCTCTTTCCGATGATGTTCATTCCGCGCTCTCCGTGGAATTTTGAGTTTCATTCGAAATCCCGAACCAGGAATGCCGGGCGGAGAAATCGATCCGGTCCAACACCAAGTGCAGCAGATTCCTCGTCACCATGATGGCCGTAAACATGCTGACCAGGACGCCCGCCGCCAGCGTAATCGCAAACCCTTTGACGATGCTGGCGCCGAAGGTTCCGCCGAACCAAACGAGAATACCGCAGGTGATCAGGGTGGAGATGTTTGAATCCCGGATGGATGGCCAAGCGCGGGAAAATCCCATATCGACCGCATCCCGCAGTATTTTCCCGCCCCGCAATTCCTCTTTCATGCGTTCGAAGATCAGAATGTTGGCGTCAACAGCCATCCCCACCGAGAGGATGAAACCCGCGATGCCGGGCAAACTGAATGTGACGGGGATCAACCGATAAACGGTCAAACTCGTCATGGCATACATCAGCAACGCCAGGTCTGCCAAAGCGCCTGGCAGCCGATAATAGAGCATCATGAACAGGACTACCGCCAGAAGACCGATCATTCCGGCGATCAGCGATCTGCGAAGGGAATCTTGTCCCAGGGTTGGGCCGATGGTTTGCTCTCGAATGACCTTTAAAGGAACGGGCAATGCTCCGTAGGAGAGCCAAATTGCCAACTGGTTGGCTTCACTCACCGTGAAGCTGCCTGTGATTTGTCCGCTTCCGCCCGGGATCGGTTCGTTGACCTTTGGACAGGATATGATGTTTTTATCTAGAACAATCGCCAAATACCAACCGACATGATTGGCGGTGTAATCGGCGAATATTTTGGCGCCATCCGCCGTCAGCGAGAAATTCACCGCCGGTTGATTGGCATTATCGGTTCCGACCGAAGCGCTTTTCAACATGGCGCCGGTCATCAGCGTATGGTAGACCGTACCCGGAACCAGTGTACTGGCCGCCTGTGGAGTTCCCAGTAAAGCGCTGAGACCGGGGGTCGCGCTGGGCAGCAGGGTTGGGGTAAACGGCGTTTCCGTTGAGGTGGGAGTGGGCGGCGTGATGGTACCCGATCCGGAAGGGCCCTCTGTTGTGGGAGTCGATTCGGAACCCACCAGGTAGTCGGTCACAATCGATTGATTGGCATCCAGACGGTACTGCGTTTCGACGAATTCCAGCAACGCCGTGTTTTGGATCAATTTCACGGCTTCCGCCGGGTCGTTATATCCGGGAAGCTCGACGACGATGCGCCGAGGCAGCGAGACTTGGACGACGGCTTCGCTTACCCCCAAGGCGTTGACGCGGCTGGAAATCACCTGGGAGGCGACATTCATCGAATCGGACGAGATGGATTGGCTGGCCGGCAGGTCGGCTTCCAGAAGGACTTGAATTCCCCCTTGCAAATCCAGGCCCTGGCGGATGTGCCAATCGAATCCGAGGATCTGGACTCTGGACGGCACGTTGACGACGATATCCACCGCCAAAACAATGCCGATGATGATCCACATGAGCGTGCGATTCATGCGCGCCTACCTCCATACAGAAAAATATCTGCCCGGGCATCCACGCCTTTCGCCGCTACAGGCAGACGGCGACATTATATCACCCGTTCCGGGGTCTCTTGGAAAGAAGCCATTCCCGTTGCAGTGATGGCAGATCCTTGACCACGAGCGTGGGTTTGATTTTGCTGTACCGCAGCTCTTTCCGGGAGGAGATTCCGGTCAGAACCAGGATGCTTCTTATTCCAACTTTTCGTGCGCCCAGGATGTCGGTTTCCAACCGGTCACCCAATGCTGCCACCCGGGCTTTGGGGATCCCCATTTTTCGAATAGCCGTTTGAAATAATGAAGGAAACGGTTTGCCGATAATCGTAGGTTTCACGCCGCTAGCCGCGGTCAGGGCGGCCAGAACGGCGCCGTTCCCGTGGGCGATGCCCCGTTCGGTGGGAAAGGTGAGGTCGGGATTGGTGCCGATGAACCGCGCTCCGCCACGGAGATAGATCGTTGCGTTGGCAAGCTTCTGCCAAGTGAGCCCGCGATCCATTCCGCACACGACATACGCGGGGTGCAATTCGCCGGGCTCCGCCATCTTAAGCCCCGCCTCTTTGATGGCGCGGGTCAACCCTTCTTCGCCGATGATAAAAATCTTCTCTCCGGGGCGCGCGATGGATTTTAAATATTCGGCGGTCGCCGTTGCGGAGGTGACGATCTCCTTGCGGCGCACTTCCGCACCCATCCGGGCGAGCTTTTGAACGTAGCTTTCCGGAGTCAGGCTCGCGTTGTTTGTCGCGAGGATTATCCGGATTTCTTCCGCTCGGAGAAAGGACAGGAATTCCGGCATTCCCGGGAGGGGACGATCACCCTCCCAGAGAACGCCGTCCATGTCCAGGATTAATCCATGAAGGTTTGCGAGTAGTTGCGCGGGGGAAGAAGCCATAACCGGCTGGTTATTTCTTGGAGGTTTTCTCCGCCTTCTCCGGTTTCTCCGAGCTGAGCACATGATCCACAAATCCGTACGTGGCCGCCGCCTGAGCGTCCATATAGAAATCCCGGTCGGTGTCGCGTTCGATCACTTCAAGGGATTGGCCGGTGTGCTTGACGAGAATCCGGTTTACCGCGTCGCGCAGCCGCAGGATTTCTTTGGCTTGGATCTCCACATCCGCGGCCTGACCCTGGGCGCCTCCCAGCGGCTGGTGAACGTGGACCGTGGCGTGGGGCAGGGCGTACCGGTATCCCTTGGTCCCCGCCGCCAACAGCACCGTCCCGAACGACGCCGTAACGCCGATGGCATAGGTGTAGATGGGGTTGGTCAATTGAATCTGCTGCATGGTGTCGTAGATGGCCAATCCCGCATACACCTGGCCTCCCGGGGAATTGATGTACATGTGGATTTCTTTTTCCGAATCCTCGTGGTTAAGGATAAGCAGTTGAGCCACAATGCTGTAGGCCACCAATTCGTCGATGGGCGTGCCCAAGAAAATAATTCGCTCCTTGAACAACTTGGAGGGAATATCATAGACGCGCTCCCCCCGGGGCGTGGTTTCGATGAAACTGGGATTGACCGATAGCGGGTTGATAATGGGCATAATAAACCTCCGCAAAAAGCGAATGCTAGGATTCGGGTAGGGCGGGGGCTGTCCCCCGTCCGATCTCGGTAACTCGTTTTACAATTAAACGAGTTAGAACATCGTTAGCGGCGAGTTGGCGAAGTGTTCCTTCGACGGAATTTTTGGTTTTGGATTTCCCCGAGCGGCTTTCCGATACCACGGATTGGTACACCTTTAACTGGGCGTCGATCTCCTCCTGGCCCGGCTCCAGCTTCTCCCGATTGACCAGTTCGGTCAGCAAAAGGCGGCGAATAAGCTTGCGTTGCGCGTCAGGTTCGATCTGCTTGCGCAGGCCGGCCATCCCCTCGGGGATGGTCCGCAGATACACCTCCAGCGAAGTTTTCCTCTGCTCGAGCCGCCGCGAGAGGGTTTGGATCTCTTCGTCGATCTCCTCTTCAAGCAGTGCCGGCGGATATTTAATGGATGCGCCTTCGGCCATTTTTTCAATCACCGAGTCGGCGTATTCTTCTTCGCGCGATTCCAGGGCGCGGGTTTTCAGCCGCGAGCGGACGTGATCGTGAAGCTCGTCCAGCGAGGAATATTCACTGACCGCCTTGACCACGTCTTCGCTCCACTCCGGGATTTGGCGGACTTTCACTCCCAGACATTTCACCGCGAGCTGCACGCGCAACCCCCTCAGGCGGGCAATCGGGAAAGAATCCGGGTATTGGACATCCACATTGCGGTTTTCCCCCTCGACGATTCCCTCAAGCTTGGACCCGGCTCCGGGATACCGCCCTCCCAGATTTTCATCCAGGATTAACTCCTGCGGGTTCTCCTCGCGGTCGAACACCAGCGGCTCGGGCTTTTTATTTTCCTCCAGGACGACAGCATGGACATCCGCCAAGACTACATCCCCTTTTTGCGCGGGGCGCGCGACGGGTTCCAGAATCGATTGGGATTCCCGCAGCTGTTCGAGGGTTTTTTCCACTTCTTCTTCGGGGACGGCCGGTTCCTCGAACGGCAAACGAATAGCGCGATAGTCCGCAATGTCGACCACCGGTTTAACCGGCACCAAAAACTCCAAGGTCAGCGGAGCGCGCGAAACGATCCGTTTCATCGTTCCCACGGCCGAGGGTTCGATGGACTGTTCCTCGAGCGCCTTGCGGTAGGTTTCCGGCCCGAGGGTATCCAACGCTTCATCGAGGATCGCTTCTTCGCCATAGGCGTTCAACACCACGGAATACGGCGCTTTACCTTTTCGAAAACCGGGAAGGTTGCCCTTTGCCGACATCCGCTGGGCGGCCTTGTGCATCGCGGCTTCGACCTCGGGCGGATCGATCTCCACCGTCAGGAGCGCTTCGCACGTTTCTTTCTGTTCGACCTGGATTTTCATTCCCACAGGGTTCCTTTCCCGGAGGAGGAAAATATCGCGCCGGATTGGCGTCGGGATGGATCGGCCGCGAGGTGGGGAAGGAGGGACTTGAACCCTCACGCCTTGCGGCACATGATCCTAAGTCATGCCTGTCTGCCAGTTCCAGCACTTCCCCGGCCGAAAGATTATAGCGCGGCAGGAAGAATTGGGAAAGATGCGTTGACACGTCCTGAGGCTTCCCGTATCATACGCCCGCCGCGATCCGCACCCCGCGGACGGACTTTTCCCCGGCCGTTTCAACTTCCCCGAGAGTGCAAGAGCGAGGTAACCGTGAAAACGATTCCAGGCAACGTTCGCAGAGTGGACATCGACCGCGAAGTGCAGCAATCCTATCTGGACTACGCGATGAGCGTCATCGTGGCCAGGGCGCTGCCCGACGCACGCGACGGGTTGAAGCCGGTCCAGCGCCGGATTCTGTACGCCATGCATGATATGAACCTCTCGCCGACCGGTGCACATAAAAAATCCGCCCGCATCGTCGGAGAAGTACTGGGAAAATATCATCCGCACGGCGACATGGCCGTGTACGAGACCATGGCCCGCCTGGCTCAGGATTTCTCGATGCGTTACCTGCTGGTGGACGGGCAGGGCAACTTCGGATCGGTGGATGGCGATCCTCCCGCGGCGATGCGATATACCGAAGCCCGGCTGGCACCGATTTCGATGGAACTCCTGGCCGATTTGGAGAAGGATACCGTCCGCTTTTCTTCCAATTTTGACGAATCGCTCCGTGAGCCGGATGTGCTTCCGGCGGCGGTGCCCAATCTGCTCGTCAACGGCGCCACGGGAATTGCCGTCGGGATGGCCACCTCCATCCCGCCGCATAATCTGGGCGAGGTGTGCGACGCTCTGGTGTTCATGTTGAAGTCGTGGAGCCGGGTGGATGAAATCTCAGTCCAGGAGCTCACCCGGCACATCACCGGCCCCGATTTTCCGACCGGCGGGTTGATCCTGGATCCGGCCGGCAGCGAAGAGGGTTTGCTCGCGGCATACGGCTCGGGACGCGGCAAGGTTTCGGTGCGGGCCCGCGCCCATGTGGAGGAGACCACCCGCGGACGGTCGCGGATTCTGGTCACCGAACTCCCCTATCAGGTCAATAAAGCCGCACTGCTCGAGCGGATCGCGGAACTCGTGCGCGATGGATCCGTGGAAGGGATCGCCGACCTGCGTGATGAATCGGACCGGCGCGGGATGCGGATTGTCATCGATCTGATCCGGAGCGCGGACGCCGGAAAGGTCCTCGGCAGCCTCTACAAACGCACCCCGATGGAAACAACGTTCAGCATCAATCTGCTGGCGCTGGTCAACAATGAGCCCCGAATGCTTTCCCTCAAGCAGGCATTGCGGGTCTTCCTCGACCACCGGCTGGAAGTGATCCGCAGGCGAAGCGCCTTCGAAATGGCGCGCGCCAAGGAACGCGCCCACGTTCTGGAAGGTTTGCGGATCGCGCTGAAGAACCTCGACGAGGTCATCCGGTTGATCCGCACATCCAAAGATCCCGACGAAGCCAAAGCCAGACTGCAGAAGCGGTTCAAACTGAGCGAGATTCAGGCCACCGCGATTCTGGATATGCCGTTGAAACGGCTGGCTTCGCTCGAACGGGAAAAGATCGATCTGGAATACAAGGAAAAAATCGCCCTGATCAAACAATTGGAAAAGATCCTTGCCTCTCCGAAACTCCTGCGGCAGGTTCTGGTCGACGATTTACAACGTGTGAAAAAACAATTCGCCGATGCTCGCCGCAGCGTCATCGTCAAAGGATGGGAAAAAACACCGGAAGCCCCGCTGACGACGGAAGCCGCAGTTCCGGTTTCGGATTCCTGGGTGATCCTCCTCCGGGGAGGGGAACTCTCGCGCCTGGAAGAGAACAAACCTTCGCCGACGTTCGGGAAGAATCCCCCGCGGTTTGTTTTGCGGGCTGGCACACGGGATATGCTTTATCTTTTTACCGAGAAGGGGCGGGCCGCATCCATTCCGGTGCACGCCATCCCCCGCCGCGAATCACCTGAGGATGGCGTTCCTTTTTCGACATTATGCGCCCTGGAGGCGCCCAGCCGGGTGATCGCCGGAGCGGTCATCACGCCGTTGGAGGAGCCGGGCGGAGAGGATCCGCGCTCCATACTGCTCATTACCCGGAAAGGAATGGTAAAGAAAACCCCGGTCAAAGAATTGCCCGGCTCTTCCTCACAGGTTCTGCAGGCGATGAAAATCGCGCCGGAAGATTCGGTCGGCTGGGCGTTCGTCCTCTCCGGGAAAGATGATATCCTCATGGTCACTTCCATCGGCATGAGCATTCGCTTCCGCGAGGCCGAGGTCCGGCCGATGGGCTGGGGAACGGTCGGCGTAATGGGGATGCGGCTGACCCGGCCTGAGGAGCAGGTGGCGGCCGCCGCCGTGCCTCAACCCAAGGAAGAAATTGTGCTGCTTGCAGCCAACGGTCAGGGGAAACGAATCCCTGCCGCTCAATATCCCGTCCAGGGGAGGTATGGAGTTGGAACATCAACCTGGAAGATTGCCGGGAAATCCCGGATCCTGGGAGGATTTTCCGGAACTACCACCGATCGAATGTTCCTTGTCTTTAAGGACGGACGAAGCAAGGCCTTGCTTTTCGATGAAGTTCCGAAGCGCACCCGGCAGGCTGCGGGGAAGAATATACTT
This sequence comes from Anaerolineales bacterium, assembly GCA_050010135.1. Taxonomy (GTDB): domain Bacteria; phylum Chloroflexota; class Anaerolineae; order Anaerolineales; family RBG-16-64-43; genus FEN-1073. Next base: position 42,937 of record JBEKLP010000007.1, on the reverse strand, counting down.
CCGCGCAAGGAAAAAGGCGTGCTTGAATCGATCGTCTCAGTCCGGATGAAAAGGACGGCGGTTAAGAAAAAAAAGGCTCCCATCCGTGTTCCTAAACGGATGGAAAAAAAGAAGAAACGCGGAAAGAAATAGTCCCGGAGAGTGCATCGTTCCTTGCGATGGCACGTATGGACGGTGGCGGAAAGATATGAACGTCACGGAAATTGTATCGGACTACATCCAGGAGCTTCATCTATTGGAACCGCAGGAAACGGTACTGGTAGCGGTTTCCGGTGGATCGGACAGTCTCTGCCTGCTTCTGGTTTTAAAAGAACTGGGATTTACGGTCCTAGCCGCGCATTTTGATCACGGACTGCGGCCCGAAAGCGCGCGCGATGCGGAAACCGTCCAGCGCCTCGCCCAGACGCTGGGGATTGACTTTCATGTCGAGCGCGGCGATGTGCGCCAACGGGCAAAACAAAAACGAACGACCCTGGAAGAGGCGGCGAGGGATCTTCGCTATGATTTTCTCTTGCGAACCGCAGCCGACTGCCAAGCCCCGGCGATTGCGATAGGACATACCGCGGACGATCAGGCGGAAACGGTTCTACTGCATCTGCTGCGCGGATCCGGCCTTCAGGGTTTGCGCGGCATCCGCCCGGAAGCTTTTTCGCGCGGACTGCGTATCATCCGTCCGCTGCTCCGTCTGACGCATGCGCAGACCGTCGAATATTGCCGGCAAGCGGGATGGCAACCGCTCGAGGACCCGAGCAATCAAGATCCGTCATTTGCACGCAATCGCATCCGGCGTGAGTTAATCCCGCAATTGCGCGGGTACAATACCCAGATTGTCCCCGTCTTGTGCCGCCTGACGGAAATCGCTGCGGCGCAAACCGAACTTCTGGATCGGGCGACAAACGATTTCCAGGACCGATTCCTCCTACCAGCGGAACCCGGCATGGTCCGGATCGTCCGCGACGCGTTTAATCAGAGTCAGTTGGCCGTGCGTCAGGCGGTTGTCCGGCGCGCGGTCGGCGAGATTGCCGGCACGCTTCGCGATTTGGCGTACCGCCATGTGAACCGGGTGGTCGAATTTTCCCTTGCGCCCACGGCGTCCCGCCGCATGAATCTGGCGCTGGGAATCGATGTATCGATCGAGAACCAATCACTCGTCCTTCGCAAGCGCGAAGCCACTCCAACCTCTCCCGAGTGGGAGAACCTACAGCTTCCGGTTCCGGGAGAGGTCTCCATCCGGCGGCCGGATTGGAAGTTTCATATCGCCCGTAGACAGGTCTCCGGACTTCCCTCTATGGACATCGGGAAAGATCCGTGGACTATTCAAATGGATACTGACAAAATCCATTTACCGCTCTTTCTTCGAAAGCGGGAACCGGGGGACCGTTTTTTCCCCGCCGGAATGCCTGGGACGGTGAGGTTGAACGATTTTCTGGCCGCCCACCATCTTCCCCATGCCGAAAGGGATTGCTGGCCGCTGGTGTGCGACGGTAATGGCATCCTATGGATCCCGGGATACCGTCTCCGTGAAGGAGCGGCGTCTTTCGGCGAATCGGGAGATTACCTGGAAATCCGCGTCGAACGGCCGATGGATACCGTCGTCAGAGGCAATCAGGATTCTTTTTAGGAATCACGCTCCGAATGCTGTATCGTTACATCGAGATAAGTATGTCAACCATGCGTCCCTTTTGCAGCGCTCGAAAACCGGTTTGAATCACTTGGAACTTATAGCCAACGTTCAAATTGGAAACTATGTGAAATTTACTGGCACCTTTCGGTGCAGTCGACCATATGGATAAGCCGTAAAACGCCTGGGTAGATATCGTTGTTAAGGGGGGGTGATCGAGCGAAAAAAACCGGGGTGTGAACTCTGCCCAGTTCCTCACCCCGGTAAAATAGACCGTACTCGCGCGTAGGAGGTTTTCTTCGACCGAATTGCCAACCGCCTTATCGCTTTCCCTTTTTCTTGGTGGTTTTCTTTGCGGCTTTCTTGGCGGGCTTTTTTACAGCTTTCTTGACGGTTTTCTTGACGACTTTTCGTACGACCTTCTTTGCGGGTTTCCGGACGACGGGTTTCTTGACGGCCGGTGCGGGGGGCGGAAGTACTATGGGAGCCGGAGCGGGTGTAACCGGAGTAACCGGCTCGATAGGCGGAAAAGGAGCAGGTGTTTGGTTCATGGCCTTCTTATCCTCCTTAAAGAGTAAATTGCTTATAGGGGCCGGAGATGCGGCCGGGGCATTAATGGGCGCATGATGGCGCAATTGATCCACAGGTATTTTGAGCGCCTTGCGGCACCGTGGGCAGTGTTCGACGTGATGCCTGGCCTGAGTGGCATCCGCGACGGCGAGGGCAGCCGCCACCGCTTCGGGACTCATTTGAAATGCCCAGCTGCAATACTGGCACCTCCAAGAAAAGGCTGACATCAATGCCTCCTATTCGTTTCCAATATACAGAATATTTTCAAGAAATGCAAATCCTTTTGGAAGTTGATTGCATCGAGGCGACGACGACTTCAGCGGAGCCCGAGCAGTCAGAGCATCATGACCCGGAAGGCAATCGCCGCGGCAGCATCTCCCGATGCCCGCGTGCGAAATAGCCGGATGGACATTCCCTTGTTTGAAGAGTCGACTTGCCGGTATGGTTTAATCCCCCGCCAGGTCCATTAAAAATATCAGAAATACTTAAAGGTTGAAAATCGATTGAATACCATACCGATTATGTCCGAATTTCTTGACAAGCATTAGGTTAGCCGATACAATTCTCTTCGTTGGAACACTGATTCCTCATCGGATCTTGTCCGTTCAACCAATGGAAGGATAGCGATTCAAGGGAAAGGAAGGATTATTATGGCCTATGAACTCCCCGCTCTGGCGTACGAATATAATGCCCTGGAACCGTACATCGATGAGCAAACCCTCCGGTTGCATCATGACAAACATCACAAAGCTTATGTTGACGGTCTGAATAATGCCGAAACCAAATTGCAGGAGTCTCGCGAAAAGGCCGACTTCGCTCTCGTAAAGCACTGGACCCGTGAATTGGCGTTCCACGGATCCGGTCACATACTGCATTCCTTGTATTGGGCCGTGATGGCACCCAACGGAAGGGGCGGAGGGGGAAAGCCGGATGGTGATTTTCTCCGGCGTTTGGAAACGGACTTCGGATCCTTCGAAACCTTCTCCAAACAATTCAGCGCCACCGCCGTGGCCGTCGAGGGTTCGGGCTGGGTAATTCTCGTCGCTTCTCCCCTTGCAAAAAAACTGGAAATTCTCGCGGTGGAAAAACACCAGGACCTGACCCAGTGGGGTTGCATCCCGCTCTTGACGGTGGATGTCTGGGAGCACGCGTACTATCTGAAATACCAAAACCGCCGCGCGGATTATGTCGCCGCCTGGTGGAACGTGGTCAACTGGCCGGAAGTGGCGAGGCGTTGGACCGCGGCGGATGCTAGGAAATAATTTGTCCTGCGGGATTCCGCCAAACCGGAATCCTCGAATTCTTCCAACTCGTTTTCATTTCAGCACCCAGGAGACTTCTCATGACCCACGTGATTACCAGTTTGTGCCTCCGCGACGGGGGATGCAAGGATGTATGTCCGGTGGAATGCATTGTGCCCGGAAAACCGGAATCGGAATGGCCGTGGTATTACATCGATCCGGATACTTGCATCGATTGCGGCGCGTGCGTTGCCGAGTGCCCGTTCGAGGCAATCTTTCCGCAGGACGATGTTCCGTCAGCGCTCAAGGCCAAGGAAGGCCAGCGGCTTTCCAGGCCGGAAGGAACTGCCGTTTACGACGGAACCGATCATTATAAAAAACCGGTCCATCTGGAACATACGATCATTCTGAAGGCGGGTCAAACGGCGGACCTGCGCCCGGACATCGAAGGAAACGCCAAATTCTTCAAAACCGGCCCAGGATATTCCGCCAAATAAACGAAGAATGGGAGCCTCAGCCGGCTCCCATTTGATTCGGGGAGAACTAAACCGTGGAGATTCGAATGGAGAAGGATTCGCTGGGGGAAGTCCGCGTTCCCGCCGCGGCGCTGTATGGCGCTCAGACCCAGCGCGCGGTTGAAAATTTCACCGTCACCGGGCGCCGCCCCTACCGGGCGTTCATTTGGTCGGTGGCAGTCATCAAACGCGCCGCCGCAGAGGTGAATGCCGAACTGGGTTTGCTCGAGGCACCGAAGGCTTCAGCGATCGCTCAAGCGGCCAGCGAAGTGGCGGATGGCAAGTGGGATGCGGAATTTGTGGTCGACCCGATTCAGGCGGGAGCGGGCACCAGCCATAATATGAACGCCAATGAGGTCATTGCCAACCGCGCAACCCAGTTGATGGGCGGAGTGCTCGGGGAATACCGCGTCCGGTCCAACGACGATGTGAATATGGCTCAATCCACTAACGACGTCATCCCCTGTGCAATCCGCCTGGGCATCCTATGGCGATTGGGTGAGCTTTTGGATGTTGTTGACGCCCTCGCGGAAGCGTTTTCGAAAAAATCGGTCGATTTTGATGGGATCGTGAAATCCGGACGGACCCACTTGCAAGACGCAGTTCCTGTCCGATTGGGACAGGAAATGGGCGGCTACGCGAAAGCCATCGCCAGGGATGCCCAACGGATCCGTGCCGCCGGCGAAACCCTTCTCCGTCTGGGGATCGGCGGGACGGCGACGGGAACCGGGCTCAACGCGCACCCGGAATTTCACGCCAGGATGGTCCGCCGGATCGCGAAACTCACCGGGCTGCCCGTCGAGCCGTCTGATAACCTGTTCGAATCTATGCAATCCATGGCCGACATCGCACATTTTTCCGCTTCCCTACGAACCCTGGCGCTTACCCTGACCCGGATCGCAAACGATTTGCGGCTCCTTTCGTCCGGACCGAATTCCGGTTTGGATGAGATCCGATTTTCCCCCATGCAACCGGGTTCATCGATTATGCCGGGAAAAATCAACCCGGTGATGGCCGAGATGCTGAATATGGCCATGATCCATGTGATCGGACTGGATGCCGCGGTCGCGCTTGCGTCGCAGGCAGGCCAATTGGAACTCAACGTGATGATGCCCATCATCGCCCAGGAAGTCTTCGAGATGATGCAGGTGAGCATCGGCGCGATCCGCGCCTTTACGGAAAAAGGGGTGAAGGGCCTTGCGGCCAACCCGTCCAAAGCGGCGGCATGGCTGGAACGGAATGCGATCATCGCGACGGCCCTCAACCCGCTGATCGGTTACGCGGCAGCCGCGGAATTAGTCAAGGAAGCCGTCCGGCAGAATCGCTCCATCCGCGAATTGGCGCTGGAACAAGCCGCGTCGGGTATGCTGATGCATAGGGATAGCCGCCAGCCCGTCACAACCGCGGAAATCGAATCCGCTTTGGGAGATCTGCGCCGGATGACGGAGGGCGGTCTTTTGTAAATTGCAGTCTGTGGAATACATTGGGGAATAACTTGGGTGCAAGTGATATTCAATCGGAAGACCTTTAGGGTTTTCGAAACCCTAAAGGTCTTCATTTTTTATCAACCGCCAACATCCTATCCGTTCGGCAGAAGACCGATGCTGCCGTCGGGCATCCTCCACGGGATCACGTCATCCAGAATGTGAAATTGAACCGCACCCTGAAAATACGGGCCGCGTTTCTTGCATTCCGCGACGAGCAGATCCGGAGGAAGGCTGGATAGCATGTGTTCCGGTTCCAAACCCGACAAGGCCGATTCACTCAGGCAGGGGCCGGAGGTGAAAAGCGATTTAACGACACGCAATTGCGTACGCAGGACGGCGAGCGGATCCGCCGCGTTCTCGGAAAGCAGATTCGATAAATCCTGTCCGCGCAAATATTTTCCGTCGATCGGCACTCCCCCCAAACGGTTGACCAGCGTCGAAAAAGCCTGGCGGTCGAAAGCGACACTCGTCGAAGGTTGGGGAACGAGGGAAAGCTGATACATCCGCGAGGGGGCATCCAGCGGATCGGCAAGGAAATCCCGCAAAACGGCGGGCTGACCCTGGGTGGTCGTAATCACAAGCGCCGGAGAAATCCCCTTGAAATCCGCATTCCCATTCCCGTCCAACGTGAGAACCCAAACGGAATCCAGAGCGGTGGAGGCCTGGATCGAATCGTATCCGAGGAAGACCAATGTCAGTGGAGGATTTTTCGTCGGTGCAGGAGAGGATAAATTGCCGCCGGTGATCGTCCCTAAAAGAATGCCGGCGATCAGGCAAGCGGCGATCACCAAAAGAAATGGGACGATGCGAATTCCAGGTATGGCTTGCCCGTTCGTATCCATCGGTTTACAACCCGTCCGAGATTCCTGTCGCAGCTAAAGTTCCTACACCGCGACTCGCTGGATGGCGGCGCCCAGGGATTGCAGTTTCTCGTGAATGCGCTCGTATCCGCGATCGATCTGGGAAATGTTCCGGATTTTCGAAGTGCCCTTGGCCGCCAGGGCGGCGAGGATCAGCGACATACCGGCTCGGATGTCGGGGCTTTCCAACTGCTCCCCGGCCAGCTCGCTCTTGCCCTGAACGATCGCCCGGTGGGGATCGCATAAGATGATCCGCGCGCCCATGCTGACGAGTTTGTCGGTGAAGTACATCCGGCCGGGAAACATCCAATCGTGAAAGAGAACCGTTCCTTGGGCCTGGGTGGCGACGGTGATAGCGATGCTGGTCAGGTCCGTCGGAAACGCCGGCCAGACGTTGGTTTTAATTTCCGGAATGGCTCCGCCCAGATCCTGCTCGATGATCATCTTCTGATTGGCCGAAACCAGAATATCCCCGCCGTCCACATCCCAATCCACTCCCAGCCTGCGGAACACCAGCCGGCTCATGGCCAGATGTTCCGGTTGGGCGCCCCGGATTCGGATCCTGCCCCCCGTAACCGCCGCCGCGCCGATGAAGCTGGCCACTTCCAGGTAATCTACGCCAAGCGTATATTCGCCCCCATGGAGGCCTTTTACGCCTTCAATTTTCAGCACGTTGGAACCGATATGCAGGATCTTCGCGCCCAATGAATTCAGAAATTTGCACAAGTCCTGGACGTGCGGTTCGGAGGCGGCGTTGCGGATGATCGTATTCCCCTTGGCCAGCACGGAGGCCATGACGGCATTCTCCGTCGCGGTAACGCTGGCTTCGTCGAGGAGGACATCCGTTCCGATGAGGCGGTCGGCCTTCATATCGAACATGCGCCGGTAGGAGACTTCCGCTCCGAGCGCCCGCAATGCCAGGATGTGGGTATCCACGCGGCGCCGCCCGATAAAATCCCCGCCCGGGGTGGGAAGACGGATTTTTCCTTTGCGGGCGAGCATCGGCCCGGCGAGCAGGATCGAGGCGCGCATCCGGCGGCAGGATTCCGGATCGAGGTCGGCGGGACGCACATCGGCGGCACGGATTTTCCACGAGTGCGGGGCGACGGCTTCCACCGAGATGCCCAACTGGCGGAGCAGGTCCATCATCGAATGCACGTCGCTGATGTCCGGCACGTTGTGGAGGATCACGGTCTCGCCGGTCAGCAAACAGGCGGCGAGCATGGGCAGCGCGGCGTTTTTATTTCCCGACGGTGTCACTTCGCCACGCAGGGGAATCTGGCCTTCGATGATCAACTGGTCCATGGATGCCTCACGATGGGGAAACCAATCGGATCCCGGCTCCGGGCTTCAGGGGGGAGTCCGTCCCTGCGGGGGATTGCCGGGAAGCGATCTCCAGGAGTCCGCTGCTTCCGACGATTGCGATCCGGCCAGGCCCGCTGCCCGCATCGGAATATGTTTTTCCGGTGGGGATGCTGCTTCCGTCGTCGAGTTCCACGTGCGCCCGAGGATTGATTTTTCCCCCGCGGGCGCCGGTGTAAATCCAGGGCGACAGTTCCCGGAAATCATATGTGATCCGGCCGATGCTGGTGATGATATTTCCAAAATGATCGGAATACAATGCTTCCCCTTCCCAACCCCCATCCGCTCGATCCTGAAAACGGGGCAGGGGAATCCTTTGCGGAGAGGAAAGGACCGGACCAAACGCGGAAGGCGGCTTTCCGGCGGCGAGTTGCACCGCGGCGGGAGCGAACAGATCCCGGCCATGAAACGTGTTGCTGAGCGGCGGGGCGCCGATCTGTGCCGGTCGAATTTCTACTGCGCGGAACTCCGGAAACCGTTCCAATAAAAAGGTCGCCACCCCGTTGTCCGGACATACCACGTCGCAACCGGGACACCGGAAAATAGCGGCGCGCCGGTCTCCGCCCACTCCCGGGTCGACGACAACCAGGAAGATCGTTCCTTGGGGAAAGGACGGCTGCGCTTCCCAGAGCACCAATCCCGCGCGGCGAATGTCGCCTGGGGGGATATCGTGGGTGATGTCGATGACCGATCCACGCGGAAGACCGCCGGCGAGTACGCCGCGCAGTGAGCCGGCGTAAGAATCTTCCGACCCGAAATCCGTTATGCATGCGACGAGTGGAACAGCATCCATAAAAGGATTGTATTCGCATCGGTTTGAATCGGCAAGAACCCGTTTGGGCGGAAAAATAATTATCACTTAATCGCCTTCGGATTTGGTATAATTTTTTCATGGATAAAATCGCAATCGACGGTCCCCGGCCGCCCATCGGATTCCTTTCTTCGTTGTGGAAAGGGATAGAATTCGTCAACGCGCATCCCGGAATCATGGTCGTTCCGGTACTGATCGATGCTTTTTTGTGGTTCGGCCCCCATCTTTCCCTCATTCCCTTGATCAATCCCGTCCTGACCTACCTCAATACGGCGCTGGCGGCAAACCAGTTCAGCCCCACGATGATGGACGCCCTCCGCCAGGCTGTCGAAAAGTACAATCTCTTCTCGCTCCTGGCGTTCATCCCGCTCTTTCCTCCCAGCCTGATGACCGGAGCCGCCCCCGGACAGACCCCCCTGGGTGCTCCGATCATCATCTCCATCGCCAATTGGTGGCAATGCCTGGGAATCGTCCCGGCACTGATCGCCATCTCCATCCTCATCGGGTCCCTGTATTGGCTGCTGGCGGGACGGTCGGCGCAAGGAGCCAAATGGACCCGCGGAGATTGGCTGGGGCGGTATTCCCGGACCGTGATTGTGATGCTGCTCCTGTGCGGATCCTTCCTGGTCCTCATCCTGGCAATTTCCATTCCAGTCCTTTTCGTCATTTCAGTGATCGGGGTGGTTTCGGCGGATTTCGCGGCGATTCTTTCCCAGTTGTTCTTTTTTCTGGGAGGCGGGTTTCTCTTCTGGGTGTTTCTCTTTTTTATATTTTCCGTTCACGGGATCATTCTCTTCCGGGACGGAATTCTGCAGTCGATCCGCAATAGTGTCGTCACCTCGCGCTGGCTTTATCCGATTTCGATTTGGATCCCGATCCTGCTGATCCTGCTGCAGTATCTGGTATCCATGGTTTGGGCGCTGGCGTCGGATGCCAATTGGTCCGGTGCGGTCGGCATCGTGGGAAACGCCTACACCAGTTCCGTCATCGTGACGGCCAGCATGGCGTATTACATCGACAAACGCCGGTGGATATCCGAAATCCAATCGCAACTGCAAACGCGCATGGCGGTCCAACCGCCGACGACGGGAGTTTGAAGCCGAGATGCCAAAAAACAATTCCGAAGCCCAACAAAATTATGGGGCGAAAGACATCCAGGTACTGGAAGGCTTGGAAGCCGTCCGCAGGCGGCCGGGAATGTACGTCGGCGGAACGGACGTCAAGGCGCTCCATCATCTGATTTTCGAAGTTGTGGATAATTCCATCGACGAAGCCCTGGCCGGCGTATGCGATCGGATCACCGTCACCATCCAGGCCGACAACAGCGTCGTGGTGGAAGACAACGGCCGCGGCATTCCGGTGGATATGCATCCGGAAAAAAAGAAGCCGGCGTTGGAAGTTGTGATGACCATGCTGCACGCCGGGGGAAAATTCGGCGGCAACTCCTACAAGGTTTCCGGCGGCCTTCATGGAGTAGGCGTGAGCGCCGTCAACGCGCTCTCCGAATGGTGCGAGGTGGAAGTCCGCCGGGATGGCAAAGTGCACTTCCAGCGTTACGAACGCGGGAAGCCCAAGGCTCCTGTGGCGGTCATCGGCAAGGCACCAGCCGGACAAACGGGAACAAAAACCACATTTCTTTTTGACCGGCAGATTTTCCAGGGGGACGTGGATTACCGGTTTGAGACGGTCGCCCAGCGCTTCCGCGAGATGGCGTTCGTCACTCGCGGCGTGACGATCTCGCTCTCCGACGAACGCACCGGACAGGAAACCATGTTTTTTTTCGAGGGCGGGATTCTCTCGTTCGTGCGCTACCTGAACCGCAACCGCGAAGTGCTCCACCCGGTTGTGTATGCCAACAAGGAAGTGGAAGGGATCGGCGTGGAGGTGGCCGTGCAATACACCGACGCCTATTCCGAATCGGTGTATTCCTTCGCCAATACGATCAACACCGTCGATGGGGGAACCCATATGACGGGTTTGCGCGCCGCTTTGACCCGGACGATCAACGATTACGCCCGCAAGGCCGGGTTGCTCAAGGAAGCGGACCCCAATTTCTCGGGCGACGACACGCGCGAAGGTTTGACCGGGATCGTCTCGATCAAGCACCGCGACCCGCAGTTCGAGAGCCAGACCAAAGTAAAACTGATGAACCCCGAGGTTCAAACGATCGTCCAGCAGGTGGTCAGCGACGCCTTCAGCGCGTTCCTGGAAGAGAACCCGCGCGAGGGGCGGGCGATCGTCGAAAAATGCCTGACCTCCGCCCGCGCGCGCGACGCCGCCAAAAAAGCCCGCGACCTGGTCATCCGCAAGTCCGCTCTGGAAAGCATGACCCTCCCCGGCAAGCTCGCGGATTGCTCGGAACGCGAGTCCGAGAAAGCGGAAATCTACATCGTCGAGGGCGACAGCGCCGGTGGATCGGCCAAGCAGGGACGGGACCGGCACTTCCAGGCCATCTTGCCGTTGCGCGGCAAAGTGATGAATACCGAACGCGCCCGGCTGGATAAAATTCTCGGCAACAACGAGTTCCGGGCGCTGGTTTCCGCCCTCGGAACCGGGATCGGGGATTCGTTCGATCTTGCCGGCCTGCGCTACGGTCGGGTGATCATCATGACCGACGCCGACGTTGACGGTTCGCACATCCGCACGTTGTTGCTCACGTTTTTCTTCCGCTACATGCAGCCGTTGATCGAAGAGGGACATCTCTTCATCGCCCAGCCGCCGCTTTTCCGGGTGGAAACCAAGGGCAAGGGCGGCAAGGAACGGTACGTCTATTCCGAAAACGAACGGGATAAAGCGGTGAAGGAATTTGGCGGATCGGAAAAAGTGGGCGTTCAGCGATACAAGGGTCTGGGCGAAATGAACCCGGTGCAGCTATGGGAAACCACCATGGATCCGCAGAGCCGGACTCTGCTGCAAGTCTCCATCGAGGATGCCGCCGAAGCCGACCGGACGTTCGATATGCTCATGGGTTCAGCTGTTCCGCCCCGCAAGCGGTTCATCCAGACCCACGCCAAAGATGTAAAGAATTTGGATGTGTGATCGACCATCGGCGTAGGATGTCAAAGAAAATGACTTTGACATCATAGTTATTGGCAATGAATGTCAAGATTGCCTGTTTGAAGCTATTGGCATTGGACTACTAAACTCGCAAAATTCGGAGATTTTGGCGATATCCCATGCTCCGATTTGACAATTTTGGAGGGAATAATTTCTTTACCAGAATACAGAAAAAGGCGGGTATAAGTGGTTAAGCAGCGGTTTCTGCGTATCCCCGGCCCACCCCAATCGGAGCGGGCGAGATCGCCGACTTTTTTTATATAATTTCACAGACCATCAGGCGTAAATATATCTGCCCATGGGATTTTAGCACCCGGTTAGTCTCGTAGGCGGGGACGGAAACCAGTGCGGAGTCCTGATCCCTCCGATGGTGCTCCCCTACGTTCAACCATACCGGTGTAGAAAATCTTCGCGGGAAATAATAATTTGGCTGCGCCGCAATTTAAACATGTGGTGGCTGCGAAGGCTCGCCTGATTGTAGGCCCAGATGATCCACCACGAATAGAAATTTTCCCAGAATTCGCCGAACCTACCGAGCGGGTTGCGGTAGGGAATGATGGAAAAACCCAACCGCAGGAACAATTTGTTGATGAATCCGGCATCGTCCCGCACGAGAACGGTCTCCCCGATGATTGCCTCGATTCCAGAGTAGGCCGAGTCGGTTTTCAACCGGCCGGCCAGCTTGCGGAAAGATGGGATCAACCGGCTATAAATCCGTGCCGCCCAGCCCAGATCCGGTCCGGCATCCGGGATGGCGGGAATATGCTCGTTCCAAAGATGGATGAAGAAGACGGGCGAACCGGCGGCGATTCGCCGTCCGGCAATCGCCAGCTCATAGGAGGTGCGGGAGAACTGCCCCCGCAGGATGCCTTGGGGATCGTCGTCAAATTCAAAAACGCCAATCTGCCGGCGCAGAAAGCCGTCGAAAGACAGGATTACTCTTCTCACCGATTGATCTCCATCAGCACCGCATCGCTTTACTGTCCCGGATTCTCCTTTGACCAAGGATCAGCGGATTCTTCCGGCAGGGTTGGGATGGGTGATGGCGAAAGGCTTTGGGTTAGGATCGCGGGTGTGACCTTGAAGGCGAAAATCATGCTGCCGGCAAGAAAGAAGAGCCCGGAGACAAAGAACAGGTGCTCAAAACTGGTGCGATCCAAGTGAAATAAAATCAAGCCAAACACCAGCGAAGCCAGGGAACCGGAAAGCGCGGTAGAAAGATTGTTATAGGCCATGTATTGGCCGGCTTCTTCCTTCGGAGCCAGATCGCTTGCCAGGGCGGGCACAATCGCAATGAGCGGGCCGGTGGCCACCGAACGCAAGGCTGCCAGGAGGAGGAAAGCGGAATAATTATCGGTGAGCCCCATCAGGATGGACGTGATGGCGCAGAAAATCATCCCGCCCAGGATCAGGGTGCGGCGTCCGATCCGATCCGAGAGGATGCCCGATCCGACCGCCGATAACATCGTCATGAGAAGGTTGAGGCCTCCCAGCGTGCGGAAAGCGGCATCCGGATCGATTTGCGGGAAATAAACCTCGAGCGCAAATCGGGCGAAAAGCTGGAGACTATTAATCCCGATAAATGCCAGGAGGACGGCCAACACCACCCAGAAGAACACGGCCACCCGGGTGCGTACTTTGAACATCCGGCCGAGAGCAGTCCATAACCCGACCTGATCTTTCGACTGTACCGGTTTATCCTTGCCCCGGATCACCCATGCCGATTGGATTGCGGTGAGCGCAAATACTCCCGCAATAAGCCATAGAGCCAATCCGGTCAGGCGGTTCTGATTGAGGAAGGTCACAAGCAGGATCCCGATTGCCGCGCCGGCCAGGCTCAGAAATCCCTGAACGCCGGAGGCCGTGCCCCGTTGCCTTTCCGGGAAGAGGTCGGCCAGCAGCGGATACCAAGCACCTGCGGCGATGTTCGTGAAGAACTGCATCCCGCAGAAGCTTAGGAGAACGATCGGCAGGGCATACCGCAGAAGGGGATCGTTCATGGCCGGGGAAAGTACCAAGGTGGGGAGCACAATCATCGGAAAGGAAACGATCGCCCCCAGCAGGATTGCAGGGGTGCGCTTTCCCAGCCGGTGGGTGCTGTGGTCGGTGGCAATCCCGGCCCAGATGCTGGCGACGGTTGCCAGCAGCATGCCGAAGAATCCCGCAATCCCAACGACGAAACCGGGATTGCGGAATTTCAGGTCTTCGATTAGCGTGGGGAGCAGCACACTGTTGTAGGCAATCCATACCAGGTTCGCACCGAGTGTCAGCATACTCATCCCAAAGATAAACCCAGCAGACCTTTGGAACAGCTGTGCACCGATCTTCGTCATGCCGTTCTCCGCATTATTTACGTTACCTCGTTAATAAGATGATGCCATCGAACGCTTGCGCGAACTAGTGGCACGTTGGTGGGCGCCACATACAGTTCATCCTGCTGCGTATCCAGACGCGGATTATATATCCTCACATCGCGCTTGGCAGGAGATTCCATCCAATCGATGGCGGTACCTGCCGGGATCGCTTCCTACAGATCCCTCGCGCAGAACGGGCCGTCCTTGCACATGCGATATTAAAAATGTCCAATACAACTCACGAGCCAGACTGTCATCCAAACCCAGGGGTTTAGGTGGGCGCTGGGAAAGTCCCTCTAAAATCATCCGTTCTACTCGATCATTTTTTTCCTTTGAGTGAATGATCCAAAACACATAATCACTCTGCGCGAAGAATTTTTGGCTATAAACAGGTTAATTGTCGTTTAGCCAGGATCACATTTGATAATATTAATAATAAGATTAATAATATTAATATTGTTATTGACATTATCAATATTTATGTTTATAATATTGAATAAAAGAGGAAAATATGTCAATTGCACCATCATCCTGCCCAATTTGTCATTCCACTCTCTCGATCGCCCGATTGCACTGCAATTCCTGCGGAACTTCGCTGGAAGGTGATTTCCAGCTCGGAGGGTGGGCCGGTCTCTCGCCGGAGCAAATGGGGTTTATCGAGACGTTCGTCCGTTGCGAGGGAAAGCTCAACCGGATGGAAAAGGAAGTCGGCCTATCCTATCCGACCCTCCGCAACCGCTTGCAGGAGATCATTCGGCTCATGGGCTATGAACCGGGCGCTCAGGAGGATTCGGATGATGACCGCCGACATGTGCTGGAAGAAGTCGCCGCAGGGCGCATGAGCCCGCAGGAAGCCGTCCAACATTTGAAGAATCGCCAAGGAGGCTAAATGACGGAAAAAGAGTTTTTAACCGGGATATCCGCCCCGTCGATCCGCGTGGAACGGAGCGAAAAAGATCTAACCATCGAAGGCTGGAGCGAACCGCGGGTCACGGTCGAGTGCGATGAGGAACCCAAGGTGGAGCTTGTGGAGCAGGGGATCACCGTTTCGGCGGAAGAAGATCTGTGCCTCCGTGTTCCGTATAACGCGAAGGTGGAGGTGGTTTGGACCGGAGCCGACCTCATAGTACGGGATGTTAAATCCACGGTTGTGATTGGCGAGTGCATGGGGGATCTGCTGCTCCGACATTGCGATAGCACCGAACTCGGAACGGTCCATGGCAGTCTGAAAGTGCGCGATCTCGGCGGCGATCTGAAGGCGCGGAAGGTTTCCGGCGACGCAAAGCTCCGGCACGTCCTGGGAGCGGTCGAAATGGAAGCCGGCGGCGATGTGCGTATCGAGCATCCCGTCTCCCGGGCGCAGATCCGCGCCGGCGGCGATGCCTCCGTGGCGATACTGCCGAAACCCGGTTCGGAAAACAGCATCGCCGCCCATGGAGACCTCCGCTGCTATTTGCCTTCGGGAGCATCGGCCGTCGTAGAAGGAAAGGCGGGTGGGGACACCTTTGTGCGCCTTCCCTCTGCCGGAAAAGAATCTCAATCTACGATGGAAAACGGGTCCTTGCCCGTCACCCTCGGCAAGGGCGAAGCGCGCCTCCGGCTCGAAGCCGAAGGCGATCTATGGATAGGAGGATGGATGGACGTGGATTCCTGGGGCGAATGGCGCGAACTGGGTCATGACATGGGTCAAATGGGGATGGAGTTTGGCATGCTGGCCGGCGAGTTCGGCCGCTGGGTCGAACGCAACATGCACGATAAATTCGACCAATACGATAAACGACTCCGCCGCAAGATGGAGGAAGGCAAGTTCGCGAGGGATCACCGCCGATACTCCTGGAACGAAACTCCGCCACGGCCGCCGACGCCCCCTTCTCCTCCCGGAGCGGGTGAGAGCGAACGCCTTTCCATCCTGGATATGCTTCAAAAAGGAAAGATCAGCGTCGACGAAGCGGAACGTCTGCTTTCGGCGCTCGAAAAAAATGGATGATGGAATAATCCAAAGAATAATTTACCGGAGACAGATCCAATCTTCTCGCCTCTTCCGTCCTTTGCGCGACTGCGGGCAACCCTAAAACCCCATTTAAGGATTTTCCCATGACCGATACGAACGTTTCAAAGAATCCCATGCGGCGCGTGATGTCCTTGCGCGATTTCCGCCTTCTATTCGCCGGAGCCACGACCTCGCTGCTGGGTGATCAATTCGCCTTGATTGCCACTCCCTGGTTAGTGTTGAAGTTAACCGGTGATCCGCTGGCGCTCGGTATTGTCCTGGCTTTGGAAGGGATTCCGCGCGCCGTGTTCATGCTTCTGGGCGGTGCGATCACGGACCGTCTCTCCCCGCGTCTTCTGATGATCGCCTCGGACCTTATCCGTTGCGTTCTGACTGTCGGGATGACGTTGGTCATCTTCACGGGGACGGTCCAGATGTGGATGCTATATGTTTTCGGCTTGGGATTCGGATTGGTGGCTGGCTTCGCCATCCCGGCCGAAAACAGCATGGTCCCCTTGCTTGTGGCGGAGAGTGATCTGCAGGCGGGCAACTCGATCATAATGGGGGTTTCCCAACTGACTGGGTTTATCGGTCCAACGATTGCCGGAATCATCATCGGCGGTTTTTCCGGTTCGTTCTTCGGCATCGGTTTGGCCTTCGCCGTCGATGCGGCAAGCTTCGCCGTTTCCGCCACAACTTTGTGGCTGATGCACGGCGGAGGACGTTCGCGCTCCGGAAGTGCTGCTGAACCGGAGAGCATATGGGTATCGATTATAGCCGGTGTGAAATACCTATGGGGCGAAAAGGTTCTCCGGCTGATGTTCCTGGTGATCACGGCGGTGAATTTCCTGATCGTCGGCCCGCTGTTGGTTGGAATCCCGGTGCTCGCCAGCCAGCGTTTGCCCGAAGGGGCGGTGGCTTTCGGATTGTTGATGTCAGCCTATGCCGGAGGAAATCTAACCGGATATCTCGCCGCCGGTTCGCTTCCCCGTCCAGGCGGAGGCACCATGCGGACGTTTATCCTTCTTCTGCTGGCCGCCTTTGGAATGGTCATCGGATCGTTGGGGTTTCTACGGTCGACCGCGGCGGATTTTATCTTGATGCTTCTACTCGGAGTGGGTAACGGCTACTTGTCCATCATCCTGTTCACTTGGATGCAAACGCGTACCCCCCGGGAGATGCTCGGGCGGATGATGAGCATCCTAAGCCTTTCCAATATCGGCTTGGTCCCCATCGCCCAGGCAATTTCCGGTGCCGTCAGCAAATGGAGCCTGACCGCATTGTTTGCAATGGCAGGAGCGATGGTTTTGATGGTGACACTCTGGACAGCTTTCAAACCGGCCCTCACAGAATTTAGCGAAAGTTTGACGGCGAAACCAAGCGGAGAGATGAGAGGAATTCGAGCGGAAGAAAGCCGGTCTATCGGTTAATCGACTTCGAAATAATCCTTGCTGATAAAATAATAATCCATTTGCACTACAATACCAAAACATCCAAATAATCCGCCGTTTGACTACTCCGCCCAACCGTGTCTTTGGGAAGGAACGATATGGAAATTGTTAAGGATATTTATCAAATCCCCGGGGTGTTCGCCAATTCCTATTTGATCGTCGAGCTGGAAGGTTTGACCCTGATCGACGCCGGCGTTCCGGGCAGCGGGAAAAAAATTCTTCAATACATCGATAGCCTGGGGCGTTCTCCGCACGACCTAAAGCGCATCTTGATCACCCATGCCGACATGGACCATGTGGGCGGGGTGAGTGCGTTGAAAAAAGTGACCGGTGCGCACGTATATGCCGGCGCCGTGGAATCCCAGGCGATGAGCGAAGGGAAATCGTCCCGTCCGATCAAAACCGGCGGTTTCTCCGTGCGCCGGCTGCTCATGTCCATCGCCGGACGCCTGTTCGGCACGCAACCCTCTCCTGCCGATGAGCTGATTACGGACGGCTGGATGCTACCCGTGGCGGGAGGCTTGCGCGCCGTGGAAACCATCGGGCATACGCCCGGTCATTTTTCTTATTATTTGCCTGCCTTGGGCGTTTTGTTTACGGGCGATTCGATCATAGCGGATGACAAGGGATTGCTTGGATCCCGACCCTCTTTTACCTGGGATGCGGTGAAAGCCGGGGAGGCCGTCAAGCACCAGGCCGGGCTTGGAGCGCGCGTCGTTTGTCCCGGGCACGGGCCGGTGGTTAAGGATGCTGCGGGTAGATTTCCAGCCTGAGAATTAACCCGCGCTATCATACAAGGAAATGCAATCGCAGGATAATGAGAGATTATTTGGGCAATGTTTTCATGGGGGGAAAACAGAATTTCTTTTAAGGTCACCCAGCCAATTGACCCTGAGAGATTGCTCCTCAGCGTTTCTTCGTGGCTGTTTTGGATTTTAACTCGGTAGCCGTCGCCGTGGGCGTGAGTGTGACAGTTGGTGTGGAAGTGGGAACCGACGTCAAGGTTATTGTGGGAGTCGGTGTGCTTGTCCAAACGGGAGGCAACGTGGGGACGATGACCGCTTGCGTCGTAGGCGTGGATGCTATCGACAGGCGGGATATCGCCGGTCCAATCACACCAATATATAGAATCACGCCGATGATACCTAAAATGATTATGATCAAGATGATGGAGATGATCCAGAACCTTCTTCCGGACAGGGTGGATTTCCTTGCTGGCAAAGCGTGTGCTTCGGATGCTCTGGCTGGAACGGGACGGACCCTTACCGGTTGGGATCGTTCGACACGCTCTTCGGAGGCCGGCGGTACCGATAAAACGGGGGTAACCGGACTATTCTCTGCGGGGGATTCAACTTTTGCAGGCGTAGAGGAAGGGGGAGTACTTTTACCCTGGAACTGCTCTTCCATCCGTTTGCCCAGGAGATGCTCCAGCTTGGATTGGGCCACCATATTATTCGGGTTGATCCGCAATACCCGCTCCAGGCAATCCCTTTGTTGGGCGGCGTCGGCTAAAACAAAACTCATCAGAAGCCAGCCCTGTTCCGAAGAGGGGTTTTTCATTAGGTACTTTGTGAGGACTTCCTTCGCCTGATCCAAACGGCCGTCGATGACCAATTGGGTGGCGGCAGTCAGGGGATCGGGAGTGGAAGGGAAGGATTCGGTCATGGATTTATCGGCAGGTCGTTTTCTTTCTCAAGTATGGCATAAGGAGGGCAATATTGTCAAAAGCCCTCCGGATAAAAAACTCCTTAAAAATTTACGGCTTTTTAGCCGTGGTTTGATATAATCATTGTTCGAAAACAAGGTCTATTTATAAAGGCGCTCACGGAAAACCTGCATATAATCTCACCGCGTTCGTCAGGGGCTCGCGAGGAAAAGATGGCGTTGGAAATTGGAAATTTATTATATGGACGATACCGGATCGAATCGGTCCTGGGGCGCGGTGGAATGGGATCGGTATATCAAGCGCTAGATGAAAATCTCGGCATCCAGGTCGCAGTCAAAGAGAACTTTTTTACCAACGAAGATTCCGTGCGTCAATTCCGCCGCGAGGCGACGATTCTGGCCAGCTTGCACCACCCAAACCTTCCACGGGTCACCGACCATTTCAGCATCGCCGGACAGGGTCAGTATCTCGTCATGGATTTCATCGCCGGCGAAGATCTTCAGTCAAAGATCGAAAAAGGCAGCCCTTCCGACGAACGGTCCGTCGTTGAATGGGCGCGCCAAATTTGCGACGCTCTGCAATTCCTGCACAACAAGCAACCACCGATCTTGCATCGCGACGTCAAACCGGGCAACATCCGCCTCACTCCGGACGGTCGCGCAGTCCTGGTGGATTTCGGTTTGGTCCGGGTGATGGAAGGGAAGGCCACGACCACCGGGGCCAAAGCAACGACTGCTGGCTATTCTCCGCCGGAGCAATACGGATCCAGCAGCACCGACACTCGATCCGATATCTACGGCTTGGCGGCCACGCTGTATGCCCTCTTGACCGGCAGCCTACCGGAAGACGGCTTGAAACGCGCGCTGGGAAAGGAAACACTGACGCCCGTACGCACCCGGAATCCGAAAATATCGCCCGGCATCGCGGCAGCTATCGAGAAAGCCCTAGAGATTCTCCCGGAGAACCGGCAACAGACAGTCGGCGAGTTCCGGAAAGCCCTCGTCGTGTCCCTGCCATCCGATGTGCCAATCCAGGATGGTTCCGCGCCCCCCGAGAAACCTGGAGAGATTTCCCGTGTGCCTCAACGATCCGGAGGATTTCCGCTGGGATGGATTCTGGCAATTGGTGCCCTCGCGCTGTTGGTTGTCGCCGGAGCATTGATATTTGCCCTTATCGGCAACCAACATCTTACGTCCCTGTTGTCATTTTCCTCGCCAACACCGAAGGAAGCGTACACTCCTTTACCGTTGATCACAACCAATAAACCCGTTCCAACCGTCCTTCCGACCGTTATATCCACCCCTGTCGGCAATTCCGGCACGCTCGCTTTTGTCTCAGACCGGTCCGGCATTTCACAAATTTATTCCATGGATATCGACGGAAAGAATTTACAGCAGCTCACCGATCTGCCGGAAGGAGCCTGTCAGCCGGATTGGTCGCCGGATGGGATGCAATTGGTTTTTATCTCACCGTGTGAGTCCATCGACGGACCATACAACAAGGCATCCATCTTCCGGATCGACGCGGACGGATCCGGACAAACCTTGTTGACGAAGATGCCCGGCGGCGATTACTTTCCGGCCTGGTCGCCGGACGGCAAATTGATCGCCATGACATCGCTTCAAGAAAATCGTCAGCATATATACGTGATGGATTTGAACGGAGATAACCGTGTCTCCCTCAGCCCGACGGGCGCGGTCGACTATCAACCGCGATGGTCTCCGGATGGAAAACGAATTGTGTTTATTTCCGAACCCGGCGACCGGTCGGTTGTGTTCATCGAAAATATCGATCCCGTGAATTTACATCGGATCGAGTTTTCCACCGTAACCGATACCACCATGAGCCCCGACTGGTCGGTCGATAATTTCATTCTATATGTCCTGAGATCCCGCGGCCAGCTCGTCTTGTATAATGTTGACCAGCGCTTTACTCAAATCGAACTCACTCCCGCGGGTCAAGGAACTACGGCCGCCAGATTCTCCCCGGACGGAAAATGGATACTGTTTGACAAGGTAGTTAAAAATAACCGTGATCTATATCTTCTCCCCATAGTCGGAGAAAAAATACCACGCCGGATAACTTCCGATCTTTCGATCGAAACCGACCCTGCCTGGCGGCCAATCCACGCCGGATCCTGACCCCCTCCGCATCCATTCCTCGTAGCGTCTTGCAGGTAATCGCCAGCGCCGCCAAAGGACGCACATTGAAAACGGTACAGGGGATAGTGTAGACAATTCCTCCAGGCGGGGTCAGAATTCAACAACCTCACTAAAAAATCGACCTGATCCAAGTATGCCTTCTGAATAGGGAATCGCGTGAAGACTTCCTTGGCTTGTTCCAAACGGCTGTTCTTGACCAATTGGAAAACCGCAGTCAGGGGATCGGAAGTGGAAGGGAAGGATTATTGTCGGAGGTGCTTTTCCTTTCGTAAATAGTGCATGGGGGGGATCATTGTTAAAAACCTCCCCAACCAAAAGATTTCTCCGCGGTTACGTTTTTTCGGCCGGGGTTTGATATAATCATCGCTCCAAAACGAGATCCCAACTTTAAAAGCGCTTCCGGGAAAGCCTGCATTCAACGGACCGGTTTCGCCGCAGGTTGGTCGAGGATAAGATGTCGCTGGAAAAGGGATATTTATTATACGGACGTTATCGGATCGAATCCGTTCTGGGGCGCGGCGGAATGGGATCCGTCTATCAGGCTTTGGATGAAAACCTCGGCATCCAGGTCGCTGTCAAAGAGAATTTATTTACTACCGAAGAATACGCGCGCCAATTCCGCCGTGAAGCGACAATTCTAGCCGGCCTGCGCCACCCAAACCTCCCTCGGGTTACGGACCATTTCGTCATTGCCGGGCAAGGCCAGTACCTGGTGATGGATTTCATCGACGGCGAAGACCTCCGATCGAGGATCGATAAGGGTAATCTTCCCAACGAGCGGCAAACGGTTGACTGGGCGCGCCAAATTTGCGACGCGCTGCATTATCTGCACAACCGACAGCCACCCGTCGTGCATCGGGATATTAAGCCGGGGAACATCCGCATCACCCCCGATGGACGCGCGGTACTGGTGGATTTCGGCCTGGCCCGTTTGATGGAAGGGCCAACCACGACCACCGGAGCCAAAGCCATGACGCCGGGTTATTCTCCGCCAGAACAATATGGCGCCAGCCGTACCGACGTACGGACCGACATTTACGCTTTGGCGGCTACCATGTACACCCTGCTGACCGGAAGCATGCCGGAGGATGGTCTGGAAAGGGCGTTGGGGCAGAAATCGCTGACGCCGATCCGCACCCGGAATCCGAAAGTTACAGGCGCTGTTGCCTCAACCATCGAGAAAGCATTGGAGGTTCTACCGGAGAACCGCTATCAGCTTATCGGTGATTTCCAGAAAGCTCTCACACTCGCGTTGCCTCCCGCCGTACAAACTCCGGCCGTATCCGCGCCACCCAAGAAACCCGATGCGGTCGCAGACGCCGTGCCTTCGAATAAACCCGCTCCTCCGCCGAAAAAACCGGCCGCACCCGCGCCCCAACACTCCCGGAGATTTCCGCTGGGTTGTGCGCTGATGATCGGATTCCTAGCGCTTTTGGCCGTCGTGGGAGGGTTGGCGTTTGCATTCATCGGACCGGAGAATATACTGGCTTCCCTGCGTTCAATTTCCAACTCGACACCGACCTTTTCCATCAGCGGGCAAACGGAAACGGCGCTGCTTCCCACGATAACTGTTACCCCAACGCAAGCTGTCACCAGCCTACCTATTGCTGGAACGGATACTCCCATCCCGACCGTCACTCCGACCATCGTCACTACCCCCGTGGGAAAATCCGGGATGATCGCTTTTGTCTCGGATCGGACGGGAATTCCGCAAATATTTTCCATGACTCTTGATGGGACGAACCTTAAGCAACTCACCACCGAGCCGGAAGGTGCATGCCAACCAGATTGGTCGCCGGACGGAATGCAACTGATTTTTACTTCCCCTTGTAGGACTTTAGATGGTCCCTATAACAGCACGTCCATCTTCCGTTTAAACTTTGACGGATCAGGCAGGACGTCGTTAACCAAGGTTCCCGGTGGCGATTACGACCCCGCGTGGTCTCCGGATGGAAAATCCATAATTGTCACATCGGTACAGGATAAACGCTCGCACATTTATTTGATGGATGCCTACGGAGACAACCGGCGTCTGCTCAGCATTGTGGGAGGGATCGACTATCAAGGTCGGTGGTCGCCGGATGGAAAAAACATTGTTTTTGTTGCGTCGGTCGGCAATAGTTCAGTTGTGTTTATCGAAAATGCAGATCCGGTAAATTTACTCCAGAAAGAATTTTCCACGGTGACCGAGTCCACGGAGAGCCCCGATTGGTCGATCGATAATTACATCCTTTATGTACTGGCATCGCATCGACAGGTCGTCATTTACAAAAAAGACTCCCCGTTCAATCAAATTCCCATCAGTCCGGCGAATCAAGGGACTACGGTTGCCAGATTCTCCCCTGATGGAAAGTGGGTTCTCTTCGACATGACGATCAAACAGAACCGGGACATCTACCTGCTGCCGATCGTCGGGGCGGCGGAACCCCGCCGGATCACGACCGAGCGTTCGAGCGAAACCGACCCCGCATGGCGGCCGATCCCCGCCGCGTGATAATCCTTGCGTTGCTTCTCGCCAAGACCCAATGCGCGTAATCGCCGGGACAGCCAAGGGAAGACGATTAAAACCGGTGCCGGGAGAAACCACCCGTCCGATCACCGACCGGGTGAAGGTCGCCCTGTTCGATCTCATTTCGGGGGATATGCAAGGTTCCGCCTTTCTCGATTTGTTCGCCGGAACCGGCGGTGTGGGCATCGAGGCGCTTTCCCGCGGAGCGCGGGAGGCGGTCTTTGTGGATATCGATCCCGACGCGATCCGCATCCTCCGCGAGAATCTCAAGTCGACCCTGCTGGAAGAGAAAGCCGTTGTCGTTCGATCGGATTCCTTTTCCTTTCTCGAACGCAGGGAACGCCGGCCGTTTGACATCATCTATGTAGCCCCGCCGCAATACCGGAGTTTGTGGATTCGCGCGTTGCAGTCGATCGACAGCCATCCGGACTGGCTGGCGCCCGACGGGATGGTTGTGGTCCAGATCGATCCAAAGGAAGCGCAAGCCATCGCGGCGGTAAATCTCTCGGAGTTCGACCGGCGCCGATATGGCAGTACGCTACTAATATTTTTTGAAAAACCTGGTGAATAAAACAAAACGCCCGGCTACCGGGCGTTTTGTTTTATCGAGGAAAGCCGATTGCGCGGATCAGTCCGCCAGATCTTTGGCTGCGTGGGAATCATCCACGTCCACCGCGCCGAAACTGGAAAGCGGTTTGTGGATCGGCACGGGGCGGACGAATTTTTCCAGAATATCCTTCGTGTTGTCCACCCGCAGTTGGTCGAATAGGAACCCGAATTGCTTTTCCCAGGCCGCGTCCAGGGCTTGGCGGTTCTCCGCGGGCATATCCCAGCATCGTTTCTTGAAGGGACCGACGGCCTTTTTTCTGGCCTTGTAAAGGAATTGCTCCTCGGTATCCTTGTCCTTGCGTTCGTCCACACACTGATCCCGGACCCATGCATAGATCTCCTCGCGCAGGGCGGGGGGAAGATGATCGAATGCCATGCTTTGGAAATTGGTCGCCAGATGAACTTCGCAGGTTTCATATTCCGGAAATTTGCGGAAAGCGTCTTCCGGCAGGGTGGAGGCCCCGTGCTGTACGGCTCCACCGAGCCCGTAGGATGTACGAGCGATGAGGGAAAGTTTCTTCAAGGTGTCGAAATCCACCGCCACCTGCGCCATTTTTCCGTTTGGCAGAACCACTCCGCCGTGCGAGGTTCCGGTTTGAATGCTGATCTTGCTGAGCCCGACGGCTTTCGGATCCATCTTCTTCAATTCATCGGCATATAATCCGAGGAACGCGCGGAGTTCCTCCTCGTTGCTGTTGTGCCCGCCCACTTCGCCGATCTCTCCGCCGACGGAAATCTGAATCCCGACGGGCTGCTTCTGGCGGATGAACGCCGTGAAATCGGCGCAGAGTTTGCTGTTGACGGCCTGTTGTTCCGGAACCGTTTGCTTGGTGAGATCGACCATGGTGGATGTGTCGATGTCGATGTTATAGAAACCGGCCTGGATGGCTTCGCCGATAAGGTCCTGGATGGCTTTAATTTCGGACTCGGGAGAGGAGGCGTATTTCTTTGGCGAAACCTGGAAATGGTCGCCTTGGATAAACACGGGCCCCTTCCAACCCTCGGCGATCGAGGCCGCGAGGATCGATGCGGTATATTCGGCCGGCCGTTGGTCGGTATAGGTCATTTCCGAACGCGCGATTTCGAAAATCAACGGTCCAACCGAGCGTTTCTTAGCCGCGCGGAAAGCCGCCCGTGCGGAATCGAACGCCATGACACGCAGGTTCATGGCGGGAACGGTGAATTGCTTTGCGATAGAACCTTTCCCCCGGGCCTGGTAGAGGTCGTTGATCGACGCCGGCACGATTCCAAGCGCCAGCGCGGTTTCCCATATCAGCCAACGGGCCTGACCACATTCACCGGGCGATCCAAAGGCGGATGTGCGGGCCAGGGTTTCCGCCTGAGCCGCAATCTTCGCCGGATCTTTTACCCCCAGTGCGCCGCCGTTGCCGATTGTCGCGGCGCCTCCGAAATATTTCTCCACGACCTGTTGCTGGGTTACGGACATTGCTTCCTCCAAAAAAGAGAATAAAATCCGCGGGGCTGGCCCCGCCGGGGTCGGATTATACCGCGTGCCGCGCTTTGCGGACGGGACGATTTATCTTATCCTTGAATTGGGATTCCCGGATGAATACAACGGGAGAATGGACATCGGAACGCGCGGGGCCGACCGACGCGAAGTTATTCCGCCGGATGGTTGTGCTTGTGCGAGGGGAAATGAATGTGCGGATGGCGATGCTCGCCCCCGGTGCCGGGATGCGGGTGGCGGTGTTCATGGATCAGGTTGCACTCCGCCAACAGGTTCTGGTCGGATAAAATTTCCGCGGGAGGCCCGTCGGCAATCAGCCGGTGCGCTTCGTTGAAAACACAGATCCGGTCGGCGACGACTTCCGCCAGCGACAGATCATGCGTCGCGGTGACCATCGTTTTTCCGGCGCGCACCTGGTCGATGATGAAATCCTCCAACCAGGATTGGCTTCTCGGATCCAATCCGGCGGAGGGCTCGTCCAGAAGCCAGACCGAAGGATCCAAACTCAAAATGGAAGCCAGGGCGACGCGCCGTTTTTCCCCGCCCGATAACCTGTGCGGCGCGCGATCCCTTAATTTCTCAATGCGCAACGCGCGGAGCGCGGATTCCACCCGCAGGATTATTTCCTCCCTTTTCCATTCCGTTTGCAGGGGCGCAAAAGCCACCTCGTCAAACACCGTCGGAGAAAACAGCTGCACGTCCGCATCCTGGAACAGCAACCCGACCCGGCGGCGAAAATCGGAGTTAAAAGCCTCCTCCGCCAGAGCCTGCTCGGTCAACGGATTGCCAAACGCGCGAACATTTCCAGCGGTCGGAAAATACAATCCGTCCATGATTTTCAGCACCGTGCTTTTCCCGGAACCGTTGGCCCCAAGAATCGCCAGCGATTCGCCTGCATGCAAGGTCAGATTAACCTGATCGAGGGCCGGCTGGTTTCCCTCATAGGCAAAGGAAACATCGCAAAATTCAAACACCGGTGAGGTTGGCGCCGCGCTCTCAGGATCCCATTGCATTCGTCACCTTCCCAGCCAAACGGCCAGGGCCGCGATGAAGATAATCCCGGTTCCCCAGGCCCAGTCGATGCTTCGCATTTGAAACGCGTTCACGGTCCGCGATTGTCCCCGATATCCACGCGCCTGCATGGCCAGATAAACTTCGCTGCTCAGCGTCAGCGATTTGCTCAGCAGGGTTCCTGCGCTCGCCGCCAGGATCCGCCGCGCCTCGGCCGGACGCAGCCGGCCGATGATGCGGCTTCGGCGCGAGAGGAACATGTCTTCCGCAGTCAGGAGCAGCAGAAAGATATACCGATAGGTCATTCCCAGAATAAGAAGGAACCCTTCCGGCACCCGCAGAACGCTCAACGCCTTGAGCAGGGTCGTCCAGGGCGTGGTCATAATGAGCAGAACGCCGAGCGAAACCGATGTGCTCACCCGTAAAAGGAGGAATAGGACGGTCACGGCGCCGGTTTTTGTGATGGCCAATCCAAGGGGCAGGGAAACCAAAACGGGCCCCGGCGTGATGAACAACGCCGGAAGGGCGATCAGACCGGTAAAGAACGGCATGAAAAGCCAAACGCGCTTGATGAAAAAATCCAGGGGAATCGAGGACAGCCAGGCCAGGAGCAGCGCCAGTCCGTATAGGCTCAGCAGCACCGGCAGGCTGCGGGAGAGGCTGACCGAGAGCAGCAACGATAATATGGAAATGATCTTGACCCTCGGATCCAGCGCTTGGAGCAAACCCGCTTGCCGGGATATGGTTTCGGCGAAGAGGGATTGCTCCATTGCATGGGTCAGATCGGCGAGAGTCTTCTCGAAAATTCCCGTGCGGATCGGCTGGGACACGTTGTTAGGAATGCGGATCGGTTGGACCGTGTCGGTTTTCCGGACGTCCGGACGTTAATGCGGTAACCAGCAATCCGGTTAATACGGAGATCACAATAACTCCAACGGCGGCGGAAATTATATACCCCAGGTTGGCGTTTCCCAATGAAGCCAACTTATAACCGGCGAGCGGCGCGCCCCATAACCCTTCCAACTGCCTAATACCTTGCGGAATAAAGCTCAGACCCATTCGGGACAATTGATTCGATCCCCACTCGCCCCAGGCGGTTCCTGGTGCGAGTAAACCGAGCGGCGTGAGGAAAATCAGTACGGCCAGGACGACCCAGAATATCCGCAACCTTCCGGTATGGCCGGCTTCACCGGCGACGGCCGGATTCGCGGAGATCATCAGAATCTCACGGTTGGTTCTCTGCAAATACACGATGACCAGTGAAGTCACCAATCCTTCCACGATTGAGGCAAGAAGCATATGCGGGATGACCATGGCCGGGATCGCCACGGAAAGCGGATATGGCGCATACAGCGGAGTACCATTGGCAGTGTGGAACAACAACGGCTGGATCCCGAATTCCATTCCAGCAAAGAACGCCGCGACGGTTAATCCGATATACCCTCCGGTGAAAGCGCCCACGGCACGTCGGGCTGATTCGGCCGGTTGGTTGCCGGCGATCGCCTGATAAACGGCGTAACTGACATAAGGGAGCACAACCGCCATGTTGAAACAGTTGGCGCCGACGGCGAGAATCCCCCCGTCGCCAAAGAAGAAAGCCTGGATGATCAGGGCAATCGAAACGGCGATGACCGCAACTTCGGGACCCAAAATGATGGCGATCAACGCTCCCCCGACGGCGTGCCCGGTTGTTCCTCCCGGCAGCGGCACGCTGAACATCATGATGATAAAGGAGAAGGCCGCCAGCAGGGCGACCAGCGGCGCGCTGCGTGCGTTTATTTTTTCCCGCAGTTTCTTCAATCCGAAATACCAGAAAGGGATCATGACGGCAAACATCACCACGCAGGTGGCGGGGCTGAGATACCCGTCGGGAATATGCATGGCGGTCGTCGCTAGCCAGAAACCGAGCGCAGCGTAGTATACGCGCGCGGACCGAGGAATTTTTCTAATTCGCGAAACAATTTTTTGAGTTGCGGGGCACAATCGCATACGACACCGCCCGCACGCCTGCATTAATTTTTCGTGCTTCATCACTGACAATTCAAACGCGATCCGGAGCGGATATATTTTCCGGAACCCCGTCAATTAAAAACGCGGGATTATTTTTAACCCGCGCCGTTCAGTCATCTTAGGGAAGATTGGCATGGCAATTTGGACAGACGGTTGCCCCCGCCGGGGGAACAAAACCGCAATGCGGACAAGCTTTGGGTTGAATGGACCCCAGCGGCGCCCCGCACATCGGGCAGGCGGGTTCGCCCACCGGCACTGCGGCTCCGCAATAGGAACATTCCAATCTTCGCAATCGGTCGGAAATTTGCATTCCTGCTCCGGCGGTATTTACAGCCCTCTGGATTGTTTGCCAGATCGTATCCGAAAGCTGCAGTGCGGTGATGTCCTGGGCCAAACCGTCCAACCGGAAGATCAGATTGATCGGGTTGCGCAGCGCGAAAAGCGCCGTCGCGCCGAGATCTGCCGCCACGCCCAGTATCTGCTGGTCGCCGAGCTGAACCAGCACTCCGTCCTCGACTTTTTCCAAAGTAACGGTAACCCCGGTCTGCCCGCCAGAACTTCGGTACGTCCGGCTGGCAATCTGCACGACAACCCGCTCCGGGTTCCCGAACATTTGCGCTTGGAGGTTGCCGTGGTCGAACTCGGCCACGAGCGCGCGCCCGATATCCTCCGCGGTGATCTTGCCATGAAATGTTTTGGATTCCATTGTGGATTGCTCCTTCGGCTATTCTAATATCTTGCCCGGGAAATCCTTTGCGCCGCGAAGAAATTCATCGCCGGCCATGGCTCGCTTCCCGGCAGGTTGCACTTTGCGCAAAACCAGCAGCCCATCGGCTGTATGGATCGCCGGGAAACGCGACCTTTCCACGGCTAATCCGGCTGCGGCGGCTGGTTCACCGGTCACCGCCTTGCCTTCGAGAATTCGCAACGGTTGACCTCTCCACAATACGTATGCTCCGGGCCAGGGATGGAATGCCCGGACTTTCCTCTCCAAGATGGCGGCAGGCAATTGGAAATCCAGAAGCCCGTCCTCCTTCCGGAGCTGGGGAGCGTAGGTCGCGAGCGAATCCTCCTGGGGCCGGGGAACGATTTCTCCCTTGAGATATACGGGAAGAAGCCGGGTCAGGGTTTCGGCCGCCAGAAGGGAGAGCTTCCGGCCCAGGCTTTCCGCCGTATCGAACGGGTCGATCGATAACCGACTCTGGCCGAGGATCGGTCCCGTATCCAATCCGGGATCCATTTTCATGAAGGTGATGCCGGTTTCGGGATCGCCAGCCAGGATCGCCGCCGCCACGGGGGACGCGCCGCGATGGCGGGGAAGCAACGAGGCGTGTAAATTTACACACCCATATTCGGGCAACGACAGCACGTCGGAGCGGAGGATCTGTCTGAAAGCGGTCACCACGATGATCTCCGGCCGCCAGGCGCGCAACTGATCCATGGCTTCCGGGGCGCGCAATTTTTCGGGTTGGATCACGGGAAGTCCTAATCGATCCGCAAGAATCTTAACCGGAGGTGAAGAAACTTCCCGTCCTCGGCCCGCCGGGCGGTCCGGTTGCGTAACCACTCCCACGATTTGTGTTTGGTTTTTTAGTGATTCCAACGCCGGCAAGGCGAATTCGGGGGATCCCATAAATACCGAGCGCATGGTCGCAATTCTATCATTGTTGATATTCCTTTTTTCCCGAGCATATTGCATTCGCTGGGATATCCCTTTATAATCTTATTATTCTTGGCTCACAGAAAGAGCCCTACAAACGAAAATCTCACAGGAGGAACCCATGACAGGACAGCCAGGCTCGGAAATCACAAGTGATGACAAACTCTGGGTTTTGTTGACGTATGTTTTAACCCCGCTCATCCCTGTAATCATTTTGCTGATGGAAGATAAAAAGAAGCGCCCGTTCATCCGCGCGCACAACGCCCAGGCTCTCGTTTTGGGCATCATCAACCTGCTTATTGCTGTATTCTTGGGATGGACGGTTATTCTGGCCTGTCTGCCATTGATCATCTGGATCTACTGCATCTACCTTGGTATCCAAGGTTACGGTGGCAAATATAATGACATCCCTGTCATCACGAACTTTGTTAAGGGTCAGGGTTGGGCGTAAGCGATTTCCTTCTCAAAAGAAGCCCGCTCCAAAGCGGGCTTCTTTTTTTCATTTGGAAATTTACATTGGTTTGTAAGCATGGTTTCACCGGCTTGGAAATTTTTCAAAGGGGGAAAATGTCATGAAACCCAATAAACACTGGGAGGTTGGGCCGGAACCGGACGTCGGAATCTTTCAAGCCTTAAAAGCTTTTCCTAAACCCATTGTGCGCGCGTTGTTTCACCGGGGCATTCAAGACCCGGAAACGGCGCGCGTTTTCTTTCAAGCCGACCCGCGACTGTCATCGGATCCGTTTCTGATGGCCGACATGGATCGGGCGACGGAACGGATTCTGCGGGCGATTCAAGGCCGCGAACCGATGGTAGTGTATGGCGATTACGATACCGACGGGGTGACAGCTACCGCGTTGCTGGTGGATTTTCTAAAATCCTTGGGCGCCGATGTGTCAGCGTACATCCCGAACCGGTTCGAAGAAGGCTACGGCTTGAATTGCCCGGCGTTAAAAGGGATTTCGGAACAGGGCGCACGGGTAGTGATCTCGGTGGATTGCGGCGCCCGATCAGCGCTCGAGGCCGATTATGCCAGGCAAATAAAATTGGATTTGATCGTTACCGACCATCATGCCCCGGGAACGGTGGAGCCGGATTGTTGCGCTTTTCTCGACCCCAAGCGGAAGGCTTGCCTGTATCCGGATAAAAATTTAGCAGGTGTCGGAGTCGCCTATCGGATGGTTCAGGCGATCGCTTCACGAATGCCTCCGAACATTTCGGTCAACCCCGAGCAGTATCTAGACCTTGTGGCAATCGGAACCGTTGCGGATATGGTTCCCCTGTTGGGCGAGAACCGACTTCTGGTGAGGGCGGGATTAAATGCGATTAATGATTCTCAGCAAACGGTACTCCGCACGGGCGTGGATCAATTGATGAAAATCGCCGGAGTAAGCCGGGGCCGGGTGGATGCACATATGATCGGGTTTATTCTCGGGCCCCGGCTGAACGCTTCCGGCCGGATGGATACTGCCACCGACGCTCTGGAATTGCTGCTTTCCTCGGACCCCGTGGAAGCCCGGAGTCGCGCGGCGGCTTTGGATTCTCAAAACCGGGAGCGGCAGGGGTTGACTCGGGAAATCTTTCTGGAGGCAAATAAAATTCTTCTGCAATCGGAGGGGTTCGATGCCGACCAACCCCCATGGTTTCTCATGGCCGAAAAAGACGGATTCAATTCCGGCGTGATCGGGTTGGCTGCTTCCAGGCTCCTGGCCGAATATTACCGTCCCAGCGCGGTGGTAGCCATTGACGGGGATCTTGCGCACGGATCGATACGCAGCGTGCCCGGTTTCCATATCACCGAAGCGCTGGATTCCTGCTCGGAGCTATTGGAGCGGTTTGGAGGGCATGCGGCCGCGGCCGGTTTCACTATCCGAACGAATCGTTTGCCGGAATTGCGCCAGCGGTTGGAACGCCTGGCGGGTGATTCCCTGTCAGGAAGCGATCCGCATCCCGTCCTGGCGATCGATTCGGAAGTAGCTCTGCCGGAATTATCCTGGGGTTTGCTGGATTGGATTCATCAACTGGAACCCTGCGGGCAGGGGAATCCCTCACCCTTGTTTTTCACCCGTGGACTCTCCGTGGCGTTTAAGCGTACGGTGGGCAGGGAAAACGCTCACCTGAAGATGACTCTTTCCGACGGACGTACCGATATCGATGCGATTGCGTTTGGCTTCGGTCCGCTGGAGAAATCGCTCCCTTCCCGGTTGGACGCGGCGTTCTATCTTGAGGAAAATAATTATTCCGGGAGACAATTGCAATTACGGATTGTGGATCTTCAAGGTGAAGGTTTATAGAGCGGCGGGAAATTCAATCCGAAATGCGATATCTTAATAACGCCCAAATCGCGGTGAACGCGTCGCCCAGACTGATTTTCTTTCCTTGGGCGTACTCCCTTGGATTAAACGAGATAGGCACCTCGAAGAGACGGGCTTTGCGTTTGAGCATTTTGGCGGTGATCTCCGGCTCAAAATCGAACCGGTTTGCCCGTAATCGCACACCATGGAGAACTTCCGCGCGGAAAACCTTATAGCCCGTCTCCATATCGGAAAGAATGCTGTTGTAGAGAATATTGGTCGCCAGGGTAAGAAGCTGATTGGCGACCATGTGCCAGAACATCGTCACCCGGTGTTTGGAACCGAGGAACCGGGAACCGTAGACCACATCGGCCTGTCCGCATTCGATCGGCTCCAGTAGGATGGAATATTCCGCCGGGTTATATTCCAAATCCGCGTCCTGAATTAAAATCACATCGCCGCCGGCTTTTTGGAAACCCGACCGCAACGCGGCGCCCTTGCCCAGGTTTTTTTCATGATACAACACGGTGAGTTCCGGAGACGGTTCGAGGGATCGAAGAATCTCCCGCGTTCCGTCCGTCGAGCCATCGTCGACCAGGATGATTTCGGACGCGAGTCGGGTCGCTTGAACCCTGCGCACTATTTCCGCAATCGTATATTTTTCGTTAAATACGGGAATCACAACGCTCAGTCTCATTGGGGACAGTATACCGGCTCCAGCGGGGTTGGGCAACCGGTGATCCCCATGCTATAATCTTCACGATACCAGTAATCCACACTCGGCTCCTGCACTCGGAGGTGAAACTTGGCTAATCCAGTGTCCGCGGCACGAACCACTGAGACGGGGCCCCGTTTCTCACCGACCGTTGTCACCCGGATTGAAGACACCGGACTCTCCTCGTTGTGGCTGCAGGATTTGGCCCTTAAGATTTTCTATTTCCGCGGCTATCTGACCGGGTTCCGGGTGGCGGAGTTGATGGCGCTGTCCTTCACCGGGATCGTGGACCAGATTCTGGAAGCCCTCAAGCGGGACAAGTTGATCGAGGTGAAATCCCAGACCGGGATCGGCGACGGCGCCTATCAATATGCTATCACCGGACAGGGGATGGTGCGCGCCCGGGAGGCATTGGAGCGCAGTCAATATGC
Organism: Anaerolineales bacterium; assembly: GCA_050010135.1. Taxonomy (GTDB): domain Bacteria; phylum Chloroflexota; class Anaerolineae; order Anaerolineales; family RBG-16-64-43; genus FEN-1073. The sequence continues at coordinate 9,083 of JBEKLP010000007.1, read as the reverse complement.
CGGCCCCGCGCCGGTTCCCCTAAGCGACTACAACGCGGCGATCCGCAAACAGGCCCGCGCGCGCCCGACGGTGAATTCCCGCGTAATGCATACCTGCCTGCAGGCGTTGACCCTTTCGGAAACAACCTTTTCGAGGATCGGACCGGCCGTGAATTCCGGCACATCGATTTTCCTCTACGGCCCTCCGGGGAATGGCAAGACCACGATCGCGAGGTCTATCGGCGATTTGATTCTCCAGGAAGAAATGTACATCCCCTACGCCCTGGATGTAGAAGGGCATGTCGTCAAACTGTACGATTCGGTTAATCACGCCCTCGTGCCTGATGAGGATGCTTCCAGCTCCCAATCCACGAGCAACGTCCAGAAAAGCAGCAGCAAACGCGATCCCCGATGGGTACGCATCCGCCGCCCGTTCATCATGGTGGGCGGTGAATTAACCCTGGCCGGCTTAGACCTCGTTTTCAACGATGTCCAGAAATATTATGAAGCCCCGTTCCAGGTCAAAGCCAACGGAGGAATTCTGCTGATCGATGATTTCGGCCGTCAACAGGTGCGCCCGCGGGATCTTCTCAACCGCTGGATCGTCCCCCTGGAAAATAGAATCGACTATCTGACATTGCATACCGGGCAAAAGATCGAAGTTCCCTTCGACGTGATGGTGGTGTTTTCCACCAACCTACCGCCCAAAGACCTGGTCGACGAAGCGTTCCTACGCCGGCTGCGGCATAAAATCGAAGTGGTGGATCCGACATTCGACGAATACCGTGAGATTTTCAAACGGGTCGCCGAAACGAAGGGCGTGACATACAACGATCAAGGTCTGGCGTATCTGATCCAGGAGTATTACATCAAAACCAACCGCAAGCCCCGGGCGTCGCATCCGCGTGACCTTTGTGACCAGATCATCGACATCGGGCGGTATATGGGCACGGAGCCCACCATGGCGAAGGATCTTATCGACCGCGCGGCGCGATCCTATTTCGTGGAATTGTAAGATCCATTTCCTCAGGAAACGCATTCTTCCGCCAACCAGCAACCCTCATCGATTAATCGCCTATTCTTTTTTCCTCTGAATCCTTCCTGATCAGGGAGCGCGGCATGCACGGCAAAGACCGCGCATCGAATGATGCGTCCCTTGGGAACCCGGATCCCGGACAGGGGGGATGCCGGTAGCGCGCTTTTCTTGAATACAAATTCGTAATTCCTTATAATACTAGTCGTTCTTATCTTTCTATAGGAAGGCTTCCCAGATCATGAATCCCTCCACTGGATCAATCGGAAAATGGGCCGCCGTCATCGGTGTAGTGACCGCAGTCTTGTTGTTGCTGACCGATGGAAATATCGGGTTGACCTGGGATGAACCGGCCTATATCGCCGCATCGGGATCCTATAATGGATGGTTCCACCGTCTCGTTTTTGGTCCTCATGGAGTTCTCAACCAGAAGGTCGTTGATCCCGCGTGGAGTACCAATAATGAGCATCCACCGGTGGATAAAATGGTATCCGGGTGGGTCTGGGTGGCTGCCCGAAATGTATTTAACGACCTTCTGGCCCATCGGCTCGCGAATATCCTGTTAGTTAGTCTGACGGTTGCTCTGCTCTTCCAAATAATGGCGCTGGAATTAGGCCAAATCGCCGGATGGGCCACAGTTGCCGCCCTTTTAACCATGCCGCGATTCTTCTTTCATGCGCATCTGGCGGCTCTGGATGTCCCCGCCGCTTGCATGATCGTGATCGTGACGTATGTCTTCTGGCGCACCAAGGAGAGCGCCCGATTCCGGCACACCCTGCTTCTTGGAATCGTTTCTGGGTTGGCTATTGCCACGAAAGTGAATGCGGTATTTATCCTGCCCACACTTTTTCTATGGGCGTTAATCTTCCGGAGTAAATCCTATATTCTGATACGCCTTGTGCTGGCTGCCTTGATCGGAGTCACCCTATTTGTCGGTATCTGGCCTTGGCTATATTACGATACGGTAAATCGACTTCGCGAATATATAACTTTTTTCATAGTATCCAAAGAGAGGGTCGCGCAATATTTCTTGGGGCGGACCCTACTTCCCCCTCCATGGAATTTCCCCTTCGTCATGACCTGGGCGGTCATTCCGCTGGGCACGACGATCCTGTATTTTCTCGGTATCCTCAGGTCGGTTTTCCGTCGCAGGGACCGCGCCTTCTGTGCGATGCTGGCATTGAACGCCCTCGTCCCTTTGATCATACTGGCCACCGGGAAAAGCCTGGCCTATGATGACGACCGGTTGTTCATGCCGGTCTTTCCATTTTTAGCGGCATTGGCGGGCGCCGGATTCTCGTGGATGGCGTATCTTCTGAGAGTATTTTTTCAACGCGTGCGTCATCCGATGTTTGCTACGCTGCTCTCCGCCGCCGCGGCCGTTCTCTTTTTGATCACCCCCATTCTCGGAATCGTCACGTTCTATCCGCACCTGTTGTCCTATTATTCGGAGTCCGTCGGAGGTCTTCCCGGAGCCACCAAGCTCGGTTTGGAGACAACCTATTGGTCCGAAAGTTACCGCGAAGCGGTGGATTATATTAACAAGAACGCTCAACCGGGAGATTCCGTTTGGGTGGAGCCTGCAACCTACGACATCCTGGTGTATTACCAGTTCCACAACGTCCTGCGCGACGACGTATCCATCGCCATCACGTACGATACGAATCCCCAGACGGTCTTTGGAACGGGCGTGCCATTTCACAAGGTTGCCGTATCCTACACTCAAGCGACCTTCGTGATCATTCAGTATCACCAGAGCTATTTGTACGATAGCAACGGTCAACCGGGGGATGTGGCAAAATGGATGTCCAATTTGAAACCCGTATACCGGGTGGAGCGCCAGGGAGTTCCCATCATGGATATCTTTCGGAATCCTTGAGCGAGTCTCGGAGCAGGGGGCTCGAGAAAGAACACCTGAGGTCCGCCCGGATGGGAAATTAAAAAAAGGCAAAAAAATGGGCTTCGGGTTGCGATTTCTTAAAAGATGATGCATACTTGTTTTGTGGGATAACCTATGACGGAGATCGCCCTTCGCACCTATACCCAGGAAGTCAAAGACCTCATTGATCACGGCCATTTTGATGAGGCGATTGCGCATTGCCAGCACATTCTGGAGACGTTTCCACGCCATATCGAGACCTACCGGCTGCTGGGAAAGGCCTTCCTGGAGCAGGGCCGGCATGGAGATGCGGCGGATGTTTTTCAACGTGTGCTGTCGGCCATTCCCGAAGACTGGCTGTCCCACGTGGCGATGGCGATCGTCCGGGAAGATGAAAGTAATCTCGATATGGCCATCTGGCATATGGAGCGGGCGTACGAAGTCAACCCGTCCAATACCACGGTGCAACAGGAAGTGCGAAGGTTGCGTGGACGCCGCGACGGCGTGGAGCCTCCGAAGCTTCGGCTGACCCGCTCCGCTTTGGCGCGCATGTATATCAAAGGGGGGTTGTTCGGCCAAGCGATTGCCGAGATTCGAAGCGCCTTGGCGGAAGATCCTGAACGGCCCGACCTGCAGACTCTTCTGGCTTCCGCGCTCTTTGATTCCGGCGCGGTTCAGGAAGCGACCGACATTTGCAGCACAATATTGCAAAAACTCCCGTATTGCATGGAAGCCAACCGGATTCTGGGTTTGGCACTATGGGCGTCCGATAAGAAAGAGGACGCGGAAAAGCTGTTTCAAAGGTTAGAATCGCTTAACCCGTATATCGATATCGACGCCCTCAAGAAAGATAAAAGGATTCAAGAACACCCCGGGCAATCCATCACCTTGACGAGAATCGAGTGGGAGCAGCAGGAAAAAACGGTTCGGTCGTCAAAACAACCCACTTGGGCTTCCTCTCTCGGTTTGAAAATTGAAGAACCCCAACAAGAGCACCAGGCGATTCCGGATTGGCTGGCAACCGCGTCACAACCTGCCGCCCCCGCGACGCCCGCAACCCCGGAGGCGGAACCCTTTGGAGGGCCAACCCCCTCCTGGTTCAACGACGCAGCCAACGCGATGGGAACCGGGAAGCCTGCAGGGTTGAACATGATCGAACCACAGAACGCCCCTGCCAAGCCTACGCTAGAACCCGCAGTGAAAACCGGCACCGGCGAGTTACCGGATTGGATCAAGACGCAAACCAATGCCGTTGAACCTCAACAAGTGGAAAAATCATCGAGTCCCCTCCCAGACTGGCTGGCTGCGCCGTTGATGCCTTCGGCGCCGACCCCTGAACCGATCGCTCCAAGTACGGAAAGCACATTGCCGGATTGGATCAGGACTGTCGCTCCCGCATCCACCACCCCCGCGGAAGAGATATCTGGAATCCCGGATTGGCTCTCCCCCCCTGCATCCATAGAAGGGCTCCCGCCCTCTTCCCTTCCGGAATGGACCAAACCGGAGACAAAGACCGGACCCTTAGACGCCGAGCCGGGAAATATTCCCGATTGGCTAAGTACTTCGAAACCAGCAAGGGTCGACGTGGGTTCGGAACCGGAATGGTTAAAACCACCACCGGCCGGCTCCACGTCGGATTTGATTCCGGAATGGATGAAAGGGGTTTCGCCTGCGGATACATCCGCTGCGGCTCAACTGTCGATGGAAAGCGTCCCTGATTGGTTGCAGGAAAATCCGGCACCACAATCCAAACCGGTAGAAATCATTCCAGAATGGATGAGGGGCGAAAGCACTCCGTCTCCTGACTCTGGCAGAGAAAAACCGTCGACACTATTCGCTCCGGAAACGGATATCCCGGAATGGATGAAACCCGAACCCATGGAATCCCCCGCGGCAATTCAACCGCCGCCAATCCAACCGACGGAATCTAAATCCGCAGATCGGATTGCACCTCCGGAGCCCAATCAACCCTCAAAAGACCAAGCGTACGCATCTGAGATCAGCCTTCCGGATTGGATGACATCACCCGCGCCACCGACGCCAGTCTCACCTGCTCCAATTGCTCTGACTCCGGCTGCAGCGCCGGTTCAATCCATGGAGAGTGCCAAGGAAGCCGTTCCCGACATCGCAATTCCGGAATGGCTAAATGCTCCCCCTTCGCCGGCTCCCGCTACGCCTGCGCCCATCCCCTCACCCCCATCGCCAACTCCGCCACCGCCTGCACAACCGATTGAGAACGCTCCGGAAACAATTCCCGAAATCACTTTGCCGGATTGGTTGACAGCTATTTCTCCAACGGCTCCCGCGATATCTGCACCCTTGCCTTCGAATCCGGCGACGACACCACCCCTACCTGTACGACCGGTTGAGGCCACTCCGAAAGAAGCTCCTGAAATTATCCTGCCGGATTGGCTGACAGCGGTCACTCCACCGACTCCTTCACCGGCCGCGCCGACACCGTTGACCCCGGCGCCAGTCCCGCCGGCTGTACAGAGTGTTGAAGCTCCGGCGGAGGCAATTCCCGAAATTGCATTACCGGATTGGCTGAAGGCGGCTGCTCCTTCGGCTCCATCCACTCCAACGCCAAAACCTGCCGCACCCATTTCAAGTCTTGTTCCGACCCCACCCGCTCCGGCTCTATCGGCCGTACAGCCCGCAGAAGGGATTCCAGAGGCTGTTCCCGAGGTTGACCTCCCGGATTGGATTAAATCGGCCATTCCATCGGCCCTAGCCGCACCAACACCGGTTCCTTCTGTGCCGGTTGCTCCTCCAACCGGATCCAAGCCCTTAAATGCCCAAGTCGCAGCGCAACCCGCACCGGCAATGCCAACATCCGCAGCTATCGAAGAACCTAAAAAGACAGCGCCGCCGCCGGAACCTACCGCACTCGCCCCGATCAATGAAGGAATCGAATTACCGGATTGGCTCGTCGCACAACTTCAAGGAAAACCTGTGGAGCCCGTGCCCCCGCCAGCGGCCGCAAAACCTGCGATACCGCTGCCCGATTGGTTGAAACCGACGACACAAAGTCCGGCATCGCCCCCAGTTGTTGATTGGGAAAAAGCCGCCGTCCAACCGGTGCCTTCGATACCGGCGGATGCAACGCGTCCGGCGACAGGCGCCGTTCCACCGGCGGAAAAACCGGTTCCTGGGGCAACAGAGATCCCTGCCTGGTTGGATAAATCTAAACCGAGCGGAAATGAAACCGTGGCCCGCTGGCTTGACCGCCGACTGAAAACGTCAACTTTAAGCTCAATGGAAGATGCCGTTTCCAAACCGGGATCCAAACCGCCGGCACAGACACCCCCCGCACGACCCGCCCAAAGCTCGACCCAACTGCCCACTTGGTTGGACTCACAAAAACCGGGCGGGTCCGATACCGTGGTGCGATGGATGGATAAACGCGAAACGGGCTCCTTGCGGCGAGGGCCGCAATCGGCGTTCGCTGATGCCGGAAAAGGAACCTTCCCAGCTGCTGAAGAGGCAACAACTCCAAAACCGGAGACACCTCACGCTGTCGCTCCCGTTAAGTCACCCGTTCCTACTTCCAGAGCGGAAGATACGGTGGCTACCGGTAAATCTGCCGAACAAGACGTCACTCCGGTCTTCCAAACTCGTATGGAACCGGCTCGCCCTGTGCAGCCTCCATCGGAGCCCATTTCCTCCGCAAAACCGGCTGAACCGTTGATTCAGACTCAACATCCGGTTGCTTCTCCACAGCCCCCGGTTAATGCCACTCAAGAGGAGGAAGAGGAAGAGGGGGCTTTCGTACCCCCTCCGGAATGGCTGCAGAGGGCATTGGGAAACGCGGTGGCGGACGTGCCACCAAATCCCAAGGAGCTGGTCCCAGTTCCGGAACCGATTCAACAGAAATCTTCGCCGCCGACTCCGGACGCAGAAAAACCCGCAAATATCCGCTGGCAAACTCAACCGGCTGAAGAGCCGGCTCCTGTTTCGACCGCCAAGCCCGCGCCGTGGGTTCCGATTTCTCCCCCGCAGACAGTATCGGAGACCGCCGTGAAACCGGCGAAGAAGGCTGCCAAGAAAAAAACGCGGAAATTAACGGATATCGAATCCGAAGCGTTAATCCGGGAAGCTCGGGTGTATCTGGAAACCGATCTGAAGAAAGCTTGCGAAGTCTATCAACAAGTGATTGGGAATCCCGCGAGCGCTGAAGTGGTAGCCAATGATCTTACATCCTACCTAGAACAGGATCCGGCTTCTCCGCAGCTATGGAATCTTCTGGGCGACGCATGCGGCCGCGTCGGCCGGTTCCAGGATGCCTACCGGGCCTATGCGGAAGCCTTGCGGAGAATGTAAACCAACTCCGTCCAAGCGCCCGCAGTACGATCGATTCCACCTCCCCAGTTTCACTCAACAAGAGGAATGATGACCGCCCGTCGTCTGGTAATCGCCATTGCGTTTTTGGGTATCGTATTCATGGCGAGCCGGCCCATGATCGACACCGACACCTGGTGGCATCTGCGGACCGGCCAGTGGATTTTGGACCATCACGCGCTACCCGAAGTGGACCGATTTTCCTTCACCCGATCCGGAGCAGCGTGGTACTACCCGGCATGGCTGTCGGAAATCCTTATGGTGAAAGTGTTTTCGATCGCCGGTCTGCCGGGTTTGAACCTGTTGTTTGCCAGCCTTATTGTATTCTCTTGTATTGTTATATTTCTGACGATGCGTGGGGATCCGTACTTGCGCGCGGTTGTCCTGGTTTTCGCGGCTGGAGCGTCGGAGATTTACTGGAGCGCCCGGCCGCAGATATTTACCTTCCTGTTCAGCGCCTGTTTCTTTTATTGTCTCAGGGAATTCCTCCAAGGAAGAAGAAATCTTTTATGGATTCTACCGATCCTGATGGTACTGTGGGTCAATACACATGCCGGGTTTTTCATGGGGTTTGTATTCCTCCTGCTGGCTGTGGTGAAACAGGGGTTGCATTTTCTGTCCTCGCACGATGAATACTCTCCCGATCGGATCCGAAAATTCTTTTGGATCTCCGGAACCGGGGTGGCGTGTTTCATCACCTGCGGAATCAATCCATCCGGATGGAAAATTATTGCCTATCCTTTTCAGACGGTTTCCGTTCAATTCCTTCAAAATTTTATCCAGGAATGGCAAACCCCGAATTTCCATTATTGGAACGTCCAGTTATTTTTGGTCCTGTTCCTCATCACCTGGGCGGTCATCGCATTTTCCCCGAAGCCGCTGGACACGGGCGATTTCTTCCTTCTGGCGATCATCGGTTATATGGGATTCCTCGCGGGCCGGAATACGTATTTTCTTTCCATCATCGCGCCGGCCTTGATTCTGGATTACGGCCAACCCATTTTAGAATCGAAGCTACCGGGCTGGTCGCCCAGCGAGACAACCTCCAAAATCCTGGGGGTTGTCGATGTTGCGATCCTGGCCGCCGCAACGATCGGGGTTGCGGTTTTGGTCGTTCAAAACAACACGGTGGCCTCCATCGAAACGGCCATCCGCCGCGAGATCCCGGTCGATGCCATAGACTTTCTTTCCAAGAATCCCGGGTGGGGTAGGATGTTCAATTCCTACAATTGGGGTTCATATCTATTGTGGAATTTACCTTCCTACCCCGTATTTGTGGACGGCCGCACAGACCTGTATGATGATGAAATATTAAATCAATACATTGACGTAGTGGATGCCCGGGCTGGCTGGCAGGATATTCTGCAGACATGGGATATCCATGTTGTGTTTCTGGATCCTTCCGCGCCGATATTGCAGGTTCTGATCGCAGAAGGCTGGCAGATGCGCTATCAAGACAGTCAGTCTGTTATTCTTCTGCGGCCGCTCCAGAATGCTGTTTCGATAAAATGAACCTACCCCGATTGTCAATCCCTTCCCATTGGACTCGATGGTTGCTCGCTATCTTTTTCACCGCGCTCATCGTCTCCCTCCTGGAAGCATTTTTTATCGACCAACCCGGTACCATGGACGCCTGCTATTATTACAGCGGCGGGTTAAATATTTTCCGGGGCCGGGGGATGAATGAATTTTTTTACTGGAACTACCTGGAGGGTTCCGTTTCACTTCCCCATCCGGGTTTTCTTTATTGGATGCCTCTGCCGTCGATCGTTGCGGCTTCAGGGATGCTTTTTCTTCAAAATGGTTTTCGACAAGCTCAAATTCCTTTTCTGTTACTCTCGGTGGCTTTTCCTT
>JBEKLP010000006.1:0-53659 GCA_050010135.1 Anaerolineales bacterium | reverse complement strand
TCGCCGAAGCGATGACCATGGCCTATTACCGGTATCATAATCTGGATACGAAGATCGTCCGCATCTTCAATACCTACGGCCCGCGGATGCGCCTCGACGACGGCAGGGTGGTCCCGAATTTTATCGGCCAGGCGTTGCGGGGCGAGCCGCTGACGATTTACGGCGACGGGTCCCAAACCCGCTCCTTTTGTTACGTCGACGATCTGGTGGATGGAATCTGCCGCTTGCTGCTCAGCAACGAACACGATCCGGTCAACATCGGCAATCCGGTGGAAATCAGCATCCGCGAATTCGCCGAGCGAATCGGCGCGATGTTTCAACCGCCGAGTCCGATCACCGTCCAAATCGAACGGAGGGGCGTTGGCGATCCGCAACGCCGCCAACCGGATATTACCCGCGCGCAAACCGTTTTGGGGTGGTCGCCCAAAGTTCCCCTCGACGAAGGCCTGGCCCGGACCGTACGCTACTTCCAAACCAAAATACCCAAGCTACGCTCATGAACCACGCCTTCGTTGTCCGATCTCGAGCGCGGCACACCATGGCCCATACCTTTTTTCCGCCTGAGTGATAAATTGAACAACCACACGTTGAAGGAAAAAACGCGTCTTCCGGATTCATCCACAAATAGCGACAGCGGAGTGAATTGGAATCGGGAAGGATCCCGCTTCGCAAAATTCCTGGTAGTGGGAACGATCGGGGCCGTGGTGGATTTCGGCACGTTCAACCTGCTCACGGCGGGCTTACATTTCTGGCCGGTGCCGTCCTCCGTCTGTTCATTCGTCGCCGCGGTGTGCAGCAATTTTCTGTTCAACCGGTATTGGACTTACCCTGACTCGCGTTCCAAGCCGATCTGGCGCCAGGCGACCCAATTCACCGCGGTGAACGCGGTCGGTTTGGGAATCCGCACTCCGCTGTTCGCCTTTCTGATCCCGGTTTGGTCGCGCGCCTTATCCCGGAGCGGCGCGGTGCTTCCTGTTTTGGGCGAGCAGCTTCCGCGGAACCTCGCCCTCGGATGCGCGGTCGTTGTGGTGCTGATCTGGAATTTTGTCGTAAACCGGTTCTGGACGTATAATGATATTTCGTAAAGGCCATGAGTGGAAGAACCGTTCCCGCGCCGATGATGATTTTCACCTCCCGGGGAGATTGGGGAGCCTTCCTGATCTACCCCTATCTATTCAATACGTCCGGCGAATGGATCGGTTGGGTGACGCCCCAGAAGGAAATTTTCAACCTTGATGGATCCTACATTGGGATGATCTCTCCCGACCAGCGGATCCTGCGTAAAAAAAGCCTGGAGATCGTGCCCCCAAAACGGAAAATCCCGGCCCCGCCTCCCAAACCCAGGATTCCGGCAGCCATTCCGCTTCCCCCCCAGATGACGGAATTGTCATATGATCAGTTTGATGTTCTAGAAGATATGCCGGGTTTGCTCCACACAATGGACTCCGGCGAATTCAAGCCCGACGCCGAATAACCCATAGGCCCCATGGCTGAAGCCATTCGCAGCCTCACGCATTTGCTCGAAGTCGCCTCCTCGAGAAGATTCCTGGCGGTGGTCGAACCGGGCGACCGCGGGTTGGCGGAATCCCTGCCGTTCCCGTATATCGCGATGGTCGGTGAATGGGAGATGAAGCTGTCTTTGTTGCTGGCGGTCATCAATCCGGCGATTGGCGGCGTGCTGTTATTGGGCCCGCGGGGTACTGGAAAAACAACCGCAGTTCGTAGCCTTTCACCGCTCTTACCCGATGTTGAACGGAGTCTATGCGCATATGGCTGTATACCTGAGGATGTTGAGAGCGGCGGGATCGAATCCATCTGCCCGGATTGCGCCAAAAAGCTCGGACTCGGCGAACCGCTGACCTTTACCGACCGTGCTCGTCTGATCGAGCTCCCCCTGCATTCAGAACTTCCGGACGTCATTGGCGGCATCGACGAACGGGCCGCCGCCCATCAGCGGATGCTGGTCAAGCCGGGGATTCTCTCCCATGCCGACCGCAACCTGCTTTACGTGGACGAGGTCAATCTGCTCGTGCGCGACGTGGCCGATGCCATCCTCGACGCAGCCGCCCAGGGCGTATATACCGTCCGCCGCGGCCCGATTTCGGCCACCTACCGCTCGCGTTTCGTTTTGGTGGGTTCGATGAATCCCGAAGAAGGAATGCTCCGCCCGCAAATCGCCGACCGGTTCGGGTTGCGGGCTTTGGTGCGCGGATTGAATAAATCCTCCGAACGCTGGGAAGCCTACCAGCGCTCGCACGCCTTCGAGCTCAATCCGCGCGGGTTCATCGAATATTACCGGGAGACGACCGAATCGATCCGGGAGCAAATTCTTGTTGCGCGGAAGCGGCTGCCGGGGGTGCAGCTCACGCCGGAAACCACTCGCTTGGGGCTGGAGGCGATCCAAAAGTTGGGGGTTACTTCCCTGCGCGGGACGAGTGTGCTGTTCGAATCCGCCCGCGCATACGCCGCGGCCGACGGGCGCGACCGGGCCGATCCCTCCGACCTCGACGCCATCGCCGTTCCCGCGCTGCGCATGCGGCGTTCCACGTTCATGGATCGCTACGCTTCCGATCAGGATCAGGAGGACAAGGCGATTCTGGAGACTTTCATGCAGGCTGGGGAAAAACCGGCGGAATAAGGTGCCATTGTCTCAACCGCCGCATGGCCTCTTCCACCCGCGCCGTCGGCGCGCCAAGCGAAATCCGCAGATATCCTTCCCCGCCCTCCCCAAAGAACGTCCCCGGCGAAAAACACACACCCGTGGATTCCAAAATCTCGGTAGCATACGCTTCCGCTGTCCGTCCCTCCGGGATCGGCGCCCACACATACAGCGACGCCTGGGGAGGTTGCGCGATGATGCCTAGGGCAGTCAGTCCATCCAACACGAGATCCCGCCGCCGGGCGTAAAGCGCGTTGCGTTCCACGATCCAGGATTGATCTCCACGGAGCGCCGCCTCCCCCGCCGCGGTGATGCCTGCGAAAATTCCGGAATCGATGTTGCTCTTCACTTTCCGCACAGCGGCTATGACCTCCGCGCTCCCCGATAAAAACCCCAACCGCCAACCGGCCATGTTATAGGTTTTGGACACAGACGTGAATTCGATCGCCGTGGATTTCGCCCCTTCCACCTCAAGAACGCTCGATGGAATGTACCCGTCGAAGGCAACGTCGCAATATGCGGCGTCACTGCAAACCAGGATTCCATTCCGCACCCCGAAGGAAACAGCTTCTTCATAGAATTTCCTTCCCGCCACAGCGCCGGTGGGGTTGTTCGGATAATTGATCCACAACATGCGCGCGCGATGCAGTATCTCCGGCGGCACAAGGTTCCAATCCGGCAAAAAATTATTTTCCTTGCGGAGCGGCAGCGGCCACACATCGGCGCCCGCCCATTCCGCCGCCACGCGGTAGGCCGGATACGCCGGGTTGGGAATCAGGGCCACGTCCCCCGGATTCAGACAAGCCTGGGTAAGATGAAAGATCCCTTCTTTGGATCCGAGCAGCGCGGTGGTCTCGCGCTGCGGATCCAGTTCCACTTGAAAACGCGATTGGTAATACGCAGCCTCCGCCGCAAGCAACGACGGCGTTCCGTAACCGAATACCGGATACCCGTGGTTGTCCGGGTCGCGCGCCGCTTTTTCCAGCGCCGCCAGGATGTGCGCAGCCGGCGGCCGGTCGGGCGATCCGATATCCATCCGGATGACGTCCACCCCGCGGGCCTTAAGTTTGGCGAGAGTCTCCGCCTGCCGCGCAAACGGATACGGCTTTAGACTTTCCACTCGATTGGCAAAACGCATGAGCAATATCCCTTGAGGATTTTCTTCATACGCGTTGGTGGAGAGGATGTTTCAGGGGGCGGCTTCCTCCACCGCCCGCATCGCCTCGAAGGCGGTGATCGCCACTTCCAGCATCGAGCGATCCGGGTTACGGGTGGTCAATTGTTGTGTCCACACGCCGGGCGCGGCGAGGATTCTTCCCAGAAGGCGGTCGCCCAGAAGAGCCGTCAGGCGCAGGTATTCATATCCGAAGGCGACCAGCAACGGAATTCCCAAGACACGGCTGAGGAGCCGTTCCCAAAAAGGCAGCGGTCCGACCAAACCAAACAGGAGGATGGCCAGCGCCGCGATCACGATCAGAAAGGATGTTCCGCAGCGGGGATGTTCTTTCGGAAAGGCTACGACGGATTCGGGGGTGAGCTCGGCGCCGGCTTCGTAGGCGTTGACGGTTTTATGCTCGGCGCCGTGATACGCAAACACGCGGGCGATTTCCGGCATCCGTCCGATCAGCACGAGGTAGAGTATCAGCAGCAGGAGGCGGATCAATCCCTCGGTGATATTCCCGACTGCCGCCGATACGCCAAGATAACTTTGCATCCCTTGGCCAATCGCCGCGGGAAGGAGAAAGAATACGCCGACCAGGATCAACAGCGAGAAGCCAATCATCGCCGCCCATTCGCTGCGGCCGACCGGTTTTTCCCCCTGGGCCTCCGCGGAGAACGAGAGGCTCTCCCAGCCGAGGCCGAGCGTATCCCACAGCAGGAGCACCCCGCGCAACACAGGGATCCGTGCGATTGCGCTTTGGTAGATTCCCGCCAGCGGCCGCACTTCCGTCTGGATCGTCCCGTCGGGCCGGCGGACCGAGACGGCCATCGTTTTCCGGCCGCGCATCATCACGCCTTCCAGAACGGCCTGGCCGCCGTACGAATGGACAATCCGGGAAGGCTCAGCGGGTGAGTTCATAGAAGAACCGGATATAGGCTTCGGTCCCGCGCGCCAGCGACGGCAGATGAAGTTTTTCGTTCGGCGCGTGCAGGTTGTCATCCGGCAGGCTGATGCCCATCATGATCGATTCCGTTCCCAGGAGATTTTGGATCAGCGAAACCACCGGGACGCTTCCGCCCTCGCGGGCAAAAATCGGCTTGGCGCCAAAGGCGCCTTCCAACGCGCGGACGGCCGCGCGCATCGTCGGCGTATCGCGGCGGACGATCGCCGCCGGCCCTCCGGTAAGGTCGATTACTTCCCATTTGAGCCAAGGCGGCGCCGTCTGCTGCAGATAATTCACCAGTTGCGCCTTGACGCGGTCCGCTTTTTGATTCGGCACCAGGCGCATGGAAATTTTGGCCATGGCGCGGGCCGGCAGAACGGTTTTCGATCCCGTTTCGGTGAAACCGGAAAGCAGCCCGTTCACTTCCAGCGTCGGCCTTGCTCCCACCCGTTCGGTGACCGTGTATCCCTCTTCACCGATAATTCCCAATCCGGTGGATTGGGAGAGAAATTCTTTCGGATCGAACGGGATGCGCGCCAATTCCCGGCGCTCTTCCTCCGCCAGGGGCTGCACGTCGTCGTAGAAATGAGGCAGCATCACCCGCCCCTGGGAATCGTGCATCCCGGCGATCAGTTCGCACAGGATCTGGCCGGCGTTGGGAGAGGCGCCCCCGAACAACCCGGAATGCAGATCATGGGCGGCGGTTTCCACGCGCAGTTCGTAATACGCCAGCCCGCGCAAACCATAGACGATGGTGGGCAGATCCGGCTGCAGGAGAAGTGTGTCGCCGTTGAGCACGGCATCGCAGCGCAGGAGTTCCTTCTCGCGCGCCATCAGCGCCTCAAGGTGGGGCGAACCGACTTCCTCTTCACCCTCGATGAGGATTTTTATGCTTACCGGCAAGGGACCGGCCGCGATCGTGGATTCCAACGCCGCCAGATACGCCATCAGCGGGCCTTTCATGTCCGATGCGCCGCGCCCGAAAAGATTTTCTCCGCGAACTTCCGGATCAAACGGCGGGGTGGACCATTCCTCGAGCGGTTCAGCCGGTTGCACGTCATAATGCCCGTATAGGAGAAGCACCGGCGCGGAAGAGTCCGAGCTCAGGCGCTGGCCGTAAACCGCCGGAGATCCCCCGGTGGGCAGGATCCGGGTTTGAAATCCGAGCCGCTTCAGCCGGGAGAGGAGCCAGTCCGCCGCCCGGTGGATGTCCGGGGCGTGTTGCGTTTGCGTGGAGACGCTGGGGATCCTGATGAACTCCATCAGGTCGTTGATAAAGCGTTCCCGGTTGGCCCGGGCGTATATGAGCGCTTGATCCATCGACATGGGAAGGTTTACCGCCGTCCGACGATCGCGGAAAAGATGGTGCCGAAGGTGCCTATGGTGAGGAGCGCCAGGATGATCATTGCGGCCGGCAACCCGCCGCCCGAAGAGGTTCCGCCAAAGGCCGGGAGCCCGACCGTGGCAATCGGCGTAGCGGGTGTAAAGGTCGGCAAACGGGTGGGAAGCACGGCGGAGAATTCGGCGGCCATGGTTGGATCGATCGTCGGCTGGTTCTTCGGAACCTGGGTTGCCGGAGGCTGCACAACGGTCAAATTCCCCGCCCCGTAATGGATGATCACGTTCTCCGCGTTGACCCACGCCACGC
Source organism: Anaerolineales bacterium (assembly GCA_050010135.1). Lineage (GTDB taxonomy): Bacteria > Chloroflexota > Anaerolineae > Anaerolineales > RBG-16-64-43 > FEN-1073. The sequence continues at coordinate 47,247 of JBEKLP010000006.1, read as the reverse complement.
CCCCCGGCGCCGATGCATAGGCGATTTGAATCCACTCGCCCGCTTTGGATTGCCCGAGGGCTTTGCATTTTTCCCCGAAGGTCAGGATTCCAATGATGGGGTAATACACAGCGCTTGGTCCCCCGCGCAGGTTGGCGAAATTGGTGCTGTTCTTGCAGCATTCGACGAAGGGCGGTTCGAGCTCGGCGGTGGGTTGCGGTCCCTGAGCCCGCGCCGTTGCCGGAACAAGAAGACAAATTGCCAAAATGGCATACGCCGCGCAGGCCAAGCGGCCGACGCCTTTATTCCATCCGGAAACCAAAAAGGTATTCATTTCCTGTCTTCCATTTTTCGAGCGGGCGCCGGTTTTCCGAAGACCGGGTGCGATCCTGTTATGGTATGTGACAGTTGCTTCCTCAACAACAACCGGATTCCGTCCGAGGGTATAATGGTTTCACCCATTCTTCCGGAGCGACGGCATGACCTCAGAGAGCATTTTACCCGGCCCCTACGCCTATCTCCTTACTGCCTTGGCTGGAGCCTTTCTGGCAGCACTTTGGCTCAGCATGATCCTCTGGACGGCTAAAGACATCCGATCCCGCTCGGACGAACGTCTGGCGCAAATCCTCGCCATCATCATCGTCGCCCTGCTCACCATTCCAGGATTGCTTCTTTACCTTCTCCTGCGTCCGCAGCGGACAATGGAAGAAGCATACCAATCCAGCTTGGAGGAAGAGGCGATGCTGGCCTCGCTGGCCGGCCGGTTGAATTGTCCGGGCTGCGCCCGCCAGGTGGAACATGACTGGCGCATTTGTCCGACCTGCTCGACCCTGCTGCGCAAATCCTGCGCCGATTGCGGCAGGATGCTGGACCTTTCCTGGAACGTTTGCCCGTACTGCGGCAGGGCGGTGGCCGGCAAGGAAGCCGAGACAACTTCCGGCGAAGCGGGCTGACCGGCAACCTACCGCGCGAGCTATCCCAAACCCCCGTTTTTCAAAGCGGACTTTCCGGCGTAACGGGCATCCTCGCCCAACTCGTTTTCGATTCGCAGCAGTTGGTTGTATTTCGCCACGCGGTCGCTGCGGGCCGGCGCACCGGTTTTAATCTGGCCCATGTTCATCGCCACGCTCAAATCCGCGATGGTCGTATCCTCGGTTTCCCCCGAGCGGTGCGAGGTGACGGCGCGCCATCCGGCGCGGTGGCAGATTTCCACCGCCTCCATCGTCTCGGATAGCGAACCGATCTGGTTGAGCTTGACCAACAGCGCATTGGCCGCCTTCTCGGCGATGGCTTTGCGCACGCGCTCCGGATTGGTCACCAGCAGATCGTCGCCCACGATTTGGAGGGTGCCGCCCGCCTTTGCAGTGAGCAGTTTCCAGGAATCCCAGTCGTCCTCCGCCAGGCCGTCCTCGAGGCTGATGATCGGATACTTGGCGACCCACTCCAGCCAGAAGGCGACCAATTCCTCGCCGGTGAGTTTCTTGCCCTCACGGCGCAGATTATAAGTGCGGGTCTTGTCGTCGAAGAGCTCCGACGCGGCCGGATCGAGCGCGATGGCCATCTGATCGCCGGGCTCGTACCCCGCCTTCTCGATGGCGGTCAGGATCACTTCGACCGCTTCCACATTCGATTTCAGCGCGGGGGCAAATCCGCCTTCGTCGCCGACCAGCGCGGTGTAATTCTTCTCCCGCAGAACGCCCCTGAGGGATTGGTAAACCTCCGACGACCAACGCAATCCTTCCCGGAACGACGGCGCCCCGACCGGCATGACCATGAATTCCTGAAAGTCGGTGGATTGCCATCCGGTGTGCGTGCCGCCGTTGAGGATGTTCATCATCGGCACGGGCAGCACGTGCGCAAACACTCCGCCGAGGTACCGGTACAGCGGCTGGTGCAGGGATGCCGCCGCGGCTTTCGCCACCGCCAGACTGACGCCAAGAATTGCGTTGGCTCCCAGGCGGGATTTATTCGGAGTGCCGTCCAGTTCCAGCAGCGCCCGATCGACGGCGAGTTGATCCGTCGCTTCACAACAGGCAAGTGCCTCGGCGATCTCGGTGTTGACGTTGTCGACCGCCTTGAGCACGCCTTTGCCGCCATAGCGTTGTGGATCCTTGTCGCGCAGTTCCAGCGCTTCATGGGTGCCGGTGGACGCGCCGGAAGGTACAGCCGCCCTCCCCCAGGAACCGTCGGCGAGGGTTACTTCCACTTCCACGGTGGGGTTCCCGCGCGAATCGAGGATCTCGTGCGCAATAATCTGTTCTATCGTCGTATCCATGACACTCTCCTGAAAAGATATAGAATGCTTCGCAACCTGCCCATCCCCCGGTCCATACCGAACCGGGATTATACCGCAGTGGGTATATCGAGCGCATTCGTATGGACTTTTACAGAGAAACCCATGCAATTTCCCATTCCCATTATGGATCCGTACCAATCATTTCACAGGTGATTTCATTCCGAGGTCGGATCAATTTGGTCAATCATGGTATATTCGCCATTCGGTAGGGACTTTTTTTCATTCCCAACATCCTTCAGTAACCGGAGGCGGTTCATGCCCGTTTTGAAAATAGCGATCCCCGTTCCCATTCCGGGATTTCTGTATTCACCGCTTCAAAAAGTCCGTCGCGCGCTTTTCCGACGGGCGGCGAAACCGGAAACCGGCAACCGCCGGGAGTCCAATTTGGAAGGAGACCGGGATATCGAATGGACGTGGGTGAGCGCCCACTTGCCATCCGGTTCGGGCAAAGCATTGGATTTCGGAACTGGAGAAAGCAACCTCGCCCTCCAGGCGGCATTCCAAGGGTTCAAGGTGATAAGCATCGATCTGGAGCCCACCAGCCGTTTTTATTCCCATCCGAAGGTTCGCTATCTTCAGACCGATCTTTTAACCATGGATCTTCCCAGGAGATCCCTGCAGCTGGTGATCAACTGCTCGACCGTTGAGCACGTCGGCTTATCCGGTCGGTACGGCGTGACAGATCCCCGCCCGGACGGCGACTTGGAGGCAATGAAAAAATTACTCCAAGCGATAAAGCCGGGGGGAATAATGTTGCTTACGATCCCCGTCGGGCTGGACCGGGTATTTGCGTCGTTGTGCCGGGTTTATGGAAATCAACGGTTGCCTCTGCTTCTGAAAGGATATTCCATCCGTAAAGAGGAATATTGGCAAAAGAAAAATTCCAATTCATGGTCCCCGTGTTCCCGGACTGAAGCGCTGCGGTTTCAAGCTTCCGCCGGATCGTGGAATTACCTGGAAAATATTTACGCTATCGGCTGCTTCGTGCTGCAGAAACCCGGTGTGAGTCAACGAACACGGAAAACACCGAGGTAGACACCGAATACCGCAGATTTTACGGAACGGATATAAGTAAATTATTTTCCGTGGAATCCGGATCCTATTCCGTGCAATCCGTGTTCGGATTAATACCGATTAAAAGAATTATTCGTAAAGGAATAAACCATTTGCATTTATTTCGTTATGATTTTCAATAGAAGAGTTTCGTGGAGTTGAAAGCGCCGGATTAGTTCCTGGATGAAATCGGCAATGTCTTCCTTAATCCATTAATTTCTTGCATGTTTTGGCGCATCAAATAAACCGATGTCATCCGCCTTGAGAACGACGTCGTCGCCCGCCGAGCCGCGATTGATCAACGCGACAGACAACGAACAATCGGCAATTGCTTTTTCCAGATTCCACAACTCTCCCTTTTCCGCCGTTTACGAGCATTGGAATGATATCATCACAGTCGCAATCGAAATGTTAATCTACCTTCCTTGCTTTCCACCGATAGCAAATAAAGATGAATCACGAACATTCATCCATCCCATTTGGACAGCGCCGATATCCACCCTACATTTTCTTTTCTATTTTTCGCCGCATCACAAATACCGGTTGATTTTTCTTTCCGAACAATCGGGGCTCGGTTTTTCGCACCATCTCAAACCCATTTTTTGACCAGAAACGGTAGGCGCGGGTGTTGTCCTCGACCACCCCCAACATGACCGCTTTCCCCGCATTCCCGCGCGCAAAATCAATGAAGGCTTCCAATAGAGTTCGACCCACCCCCTGATTTCGCATGTCCGGCGCAAGCAGCAGCAACCCAATCCACCAAATATTCTCCTCCGGATAATGCTTCATACCCTCCAACACTCCGCCAATCTCTCCTCCCCGACGGAAAATTCCGGCAACCAACTTGTTGGAAAACGATCCGCCAGGGGGAAGCGATTGGAATAATTCCTCCGCCGCAGTTGGTGAGACTCCCTCGCCTTCCACTATCTCCGCGTAATCCGGACATCGATCAAATAGCTGTTGAAGAATACCCGCGTCATCCGGCTTCAGCCATCGCAGGGTATAGCCCGGAAAGTCTATGGGAAACGCCGGCGTATGGTCCAAAGTCCCTCACAGTCCGATGCGCGAGAAGAATTCCGGAACTCCGCGGATCTCCGCCTGCAAACGGAAGAGCGCCCCCGCACCCGGTCCCTCATCAATCCGCGATCCGTCTGCCAAAGCCGTGGTCACATAGAGATCCTGCCGATCGTCGCCGCCGAACGTGACGCTGGAAACTTTCCGGGCGGGAAACTCCGCGCGCTCCTGTTCGATTCCGCCCGGCGAATAGCGATACAGCGCCGAGCCATTCCAGCGCGCGGACCAGACGTTGCCTTGGGAATCCACGGTCATCCCGTCCGGCTCCCCCGCGCCCTCGGGCGTCTGCAGCCATACCCGCCGGTTGGACAGCCCGCCGGTTTGGGCGTCGTAATCCAAAAGATAGATTCGCCTCTCCTTTGAATCGGTGAAATACATCCGGCGCCGGTCCGGCGTGAAGCCCATTCCATTCGGGATTCCGACGCCATCCAAAATCCGATGCAGTGAGCCGTCCGGATCCAGACGGTACAGGCGGCCGGCGTGCGCCGGTGTGGCCATCGTTCCACAAAAAACGCGCCCGGCCGGATCGGCGATGACGTCGTTGAAGCGTCCCTCGCTCTCGTCGGGAATTTCCTCCACGACGGATCGCAGATTGCCGCCGTTCCAAACCGCCACCGCGCCGCGGGCCATGAACAGGAGCAGCGCACCGTCGGCCTGGATCGTGAAACCTCCGCCGGGTTCGCCGCTGTAACATTGTTCCAATCGATGGCTCGCAGGGAAATACCGGAACAAGTTGCCACGGGGGATATCGGTCCAATAGAGACATTCCCCCAGCGGATGCCAGAGCGGATTCTCCCCGGTTTGGCATTGACAATCGACGAGCAGTTCGGGTTGCGCCATTTCTTTCATTTTTCCCACGGAGTTCTTCCTTTTCCAAAGATTGGTTCGCAAATCCCGGCGCATGACAAGCGGAGCGCCATGATTCCCCGCTGGATCGGATGCATCGGATAAAAAAACGCCCCAATTCTTGGAGCGTCGAAAAAAATGGCATCCGGCGGATGCGGTGGAATGCTTTTGTCATGGGCGGGCGGAAGAAAGGTATTCGCCTCCTTCCGCCTGCCCGGCTGAATCAATTTTTATCGAACAGCGTTCCGAACTAGCGGCGATCGCTGCGTCCACCGCGCGAACGTCCACCGCCGCCGCCACCGGGCCGGTCGCGATCGCCGAACCCGCCGCCCCGCGGACGCTCTTCCCGCGGACGGGCGAGGTTGACGGTCAGTGCGCGGTCCTGCAAGTTTTGGCCGTTAAATTTGCTGATGGCCTGCTGCGCTTCCACCTGGGTTCCCATTTCCACAAAAGCGAAACCCTTCGAGCGGCCCGTGTCGCGATCCTTGATGATCGTGACCGATTGGACCGTGCCGGCCTGGGCGAACAAAGTGCGCAGATCGTCCTCGGTTGTCGAGTAAGACAAATTCCCCACGTACAGTTTTATTTCCATATCTCTCCATTCCGGTTCAGTGAATTTCTCGTCTGGATGCGCGACAAAAGGAAGCCGATCTGCGTCACAGCATGGACAAGTGGTCCTATTGTAGCATAGAAGCCGAAAGCCATCCGCCGCCCCTGGTTATGTATAGACGCTGAGGATTAATCTTCCGTTTTTTAAGGGGTTTGATCCAGGAGACGACCTCGAGAGCGCAAATACCATCCCGTCCGGATCCTCCTGGCCCGGGATCTTCTACGGTCGGAGCCGATTAATATCTCTCGGAAAAAGCGTGACCCACTTGACGTTGTCCAACCGGCAGAGTTGGGCAACAAACCGTTCCAATCCGATGGCAAAACCCCCGTGCGGCGGCATGCCGAATTTGAAGCATTCCAGATATTCCTTGAAGGATTCGACCGGGTAATGCGCCCGCTCCAGCGCCGCGACATAATCGTCATACCGGTGCAGCCGCTGGCCGCCCGTCACCAACTCCATCCCTCGGAAAAGCAGGTCAAAGCTGTTGGAAAAGCGCGGATCCTCCGGGGAGGGGTGAGTATAGAACGGCCGTTTAACCATCGGATATCCCGGCACGAAAACAAAATCGCTGCCATGTTCTTCCTTGGCCCAGCGGCCGATCGCTTTCTCGTGTTCCGGAGCAAGGTCCGGCTCCCCGCGCGCGTCGATCCCGTAGCGCTTGTAGATCATCTCCTGCGCCTCGGGATAATAGATCGACGGGATGGAGTCCGGGACGGCCGGGAATTCGAGCTCGAGCAGTTCCCGGTCTTCGACGGAAATATTTTCACGGATAGATTGAAGCATCCCCCGGATAACCGTGGATACCACGTCCATCACCGAAAAGTGATTTTCAATGAACCCCATTTCCGCATCCAGGCTCAGGTATTCGTTCACGTGCCGGGCGGTGTCGAACTTTTCCGCCCGAAAAACCGGGGCCACTTCGAACACGCGCTCGAACACCCCGACCATCATCTGTTTGTAAAATTGCGGACTTTGCGCGAGGTATGCGGGCTGGCCAAAATAATCGATCTGGAATACGTTGGCTCCGCTTTCCGTCGCGCTCGCGACGATCTTTGGGGTGAAGATCTCCGTAAACCCGAGCGACCGCAGCGTTTTTCGGAACCCCTCGACCGCGGAGGCAGCCAGCTTCAGAATGGCCCGCTGGCGCGGAAATCGCTGGCCGACCGCAGCATGATCCAGGAAGTACGGCAGGTTGGCATTAAATTCTTTTTGATGGAAACTGAACGGGGCGACATCGGTCACCGGGTTGATGATCTTGAGAACGATATTCTGCAGCTCGAATCCGCCCGGCGCGGGAGCTGCGTCCACCACGGTTCCTTCGATTTCGAGGACGGTCTCCATCTGCAAACCCTGAAGAATTTCGATCTCCTCCGGCGAAGCCACCGCCTGGACAATTCCCGTCCGGTCGCGGAGAATCAGGAAGTTCACTTTTCCCTGTTTGCGGAGATTGTGGAGCCAGCCCTGAACCTTGACGCGACGACCCCTGGACGCTTTGAGTTCACGGGTGAGGGTTCTTTTCGGCATGGATGATCCTTCCTCGATGAAAATCCAATTTCCACGATTGCCCAGATATGGAATTATACCTGGCAGTCAATTCCGGTTTGACGGGTCATGGGATATCCGATCCGCAAACTTAATCAACTCCTTTTCACTCTGCCCCAACCTCCGCAACTTTAACATCATAGAAATATCGTGCGTGCAGCCCTTCTTCGACGGCCTGGCTGATACCTTCCGCATCTCCAAGGCGGTTCTCATAGATAAACATCGTTCCCTCTTTTTCAAATTGCGGTTTCAATTCCTCTAAAACCTTTTTTCGCCGTTGCGCCAGCGCATAATCCTGAGACGTCAAATCCCAGGTTTGAAACGTCAAGCGGTTTGCCTTTAGCGCATCCGCCAGGGGCGTTTTCTCGGCCGCCAGGGTATCCTTTTTAAACTCAGCTGTCGGCACCCACGGTTCGCGGCCGTTCGAATAGAAAATTCCCATTCGCCCGCCAGGTTTCAGCGCCGCCTTGAGGTTCCGAATCGTGGATCCGTAATCCTCGCTGAAATATATCGTGTCAATCGAAAGCAGGACGTCAAACGTGCGGTTGGGAAGCTCCAGATGGTTAATGTCGCCCACGAGAAACGACAGCCGGTCCGATTTGCCGATCGTCCGCATCCGCGCCTGGTTTATGGCTTCGGGGATGTAATCGAGCCCGGTGATATAAGCGCCCGTTCGGTCGGATAGATATTCGGCGATCCGGCCGATGCCGCATCCCAAGTCGAGCACCCGTTGTCCGGGGACCATGGGTATTATCTGTAAAAGCAGCTCCAACTGATCCAGATCGGTAAATCCGTGCTGGCTCAGGTCCTTGCCGAAGACACGCTCGCAAAAAAGCGCATGTGCGCGGCTGTGCCCGACGGCGGCATAAAAGTCGTTGTAGAAGGTTTTCATGTCAGGCGCTTTTGGCGTCTCGCGGGTGGAATTTAGCGACGAAATGCTCCTCCGTGCGACTCGGGAGCGCGTATGAAACCCCGGCAGCCTTTATTTGACCCCATACCAGTTGCCGCCCTTGAAGTCATTCATAAAAATATACTTTTCCTTCTCCTTGGCGATGGCTTGACCTTCTTTTTCCGCAAGCGCAATGCATCTTTTGGCTTCGTCCCGGTTGCCCGCCAAAGCATATGCTCGCGCCATGCATTCTTGGGAATACGCCCTGTCAAAATCCATCATCAATTCCGAATATTCCTCGGTGAGTTCCAGGCATCGGTTGGCGTGCCGGATGGCCGAATCCTTAAATCCTAGGACGGTATAGACATGCGCGACCAGCCATTCGCCGCGCTGTTGATTCAATCCGTTGCCCGCGCTCAGCAGTGGTAACAGGAAGCGTGAGCCGCGTGAACCATCAGTTCGTCGTCCGAAGTCGTGCGGTCGGATTTCCGGAGCAGTTCCCAGACCTTGTTATTTGATGTTTTTGCGAAGTACGGATGCGCGTCTTCAAAAGTGGACATGCGGGAGTCGGTCATTGCGTATCTCCTTTTCCATTCTCCTGAGCCGCCGGCCAAACATCCGGCCCATGGTTTTTACCAATACCGTTTCTTCGCTCCCTCCACCGGAGACATTAAGAATAATCTCATCGGACGATAAAAGCCAGATATGGAAAAGTGTACTGTAAAGGAAATTTGCAGGCTCCCCTATCGTATGGGCAATCAGCCCAGGCGTTCCGCCTCGACCGGTTGGAATTTTTTACCATCCAAATGGAGACCGACGGGCTACCATGGATTGCCGATAACCGAAACACTCAAACAGGATGGATGGATCTTCCCCCTAACCTGATTCACCCCGGATAATGATTCGGGCTTGATAGTCGTCGTAATCCGCCACCAAGCGGTCGTACTCCCCGTCCATCAGGGGCGAGGAAATCATAAAATCCGCTGAAGCGCGGTTGCATGCGATCGGGATATTCCACACCACCGCCATTCGCAGCAGGGCTTTGACATCCGTATCATGCGGTACCGGCTCGAGAGGATCCCAGAAGAAGATCAAAAAATCGATGTTGCCTTCGACGATTTTCGCCCCGATTTGCTGGTCGCCGCCCAACGGTCCGCTCTGGAGTTTGATGATCGGAAAACCCAACTCCTTTTCCAGAATTCTGCCGGTCATGCCGGTGGCATATATCCTATGGTGAGCCAGAAGATCCCGGTTGAATTTGGCCCATTCGACCAGATCGCGTTTCTTATTGTCGTGGGCAACGAGGGCGATCTTTTTATCGTGCTCCATGGCGATTCGCTTGTGCATCTTTTCCATATGCCCCACCTCTCGGAACGGATAATTGAATTCAAACCTTGCTTATCATCGCAATCCGAACCGTCCGGACGGCGATCTGCATACCGTAAAAAGGGATTTTCCTTCCGCCACTTCACAGGTTACAGGCTTTATAGAACAGGCTGTATGCCGGCGCGGCCAGGTATAAGGTCGACTGCCAGAGCAGCAACCCGCCGATAAAGTAGGTATTCGGCGAGCGGTCGGCCAACGCCAGGACCGCCGCCCCTATCCCCAGGCAAAGCAGGCCGATGCCCGCCTCCCATTGGGTGGCGAACAGGGCGTTGACCATCCGTACGTTGCCCATCGTCTTGGGCGTGCGCAGGAAAGCGGTTTTAGATTGAATCGCGCCCCGGAAAACGGCCAAGGCGACCACCCACCCCACGCTGAACATGCCGTACAGGGAACGCAGCGCCAGCCCCAGCGAAAGCTTCAGCGCGTTCCGGATTACCCATACGAGTCGCCATATATTCAGGAGTATGAAGATGAAGGAAAGGGTGATCCATGGAAAGGTTGTGGGCAGGATCGTGAAACTGGACGAATACAATTTAATCATCCCGCCCGCCACAAGGAAACAGAGGAAGGCGACATTGAACGCGTCGGTGAACCATTGCACCAATCCGGCAAGGTAGAAGTAGCGTTGCGCCTGCGTGAGGCGGTTTTGCGGGTCGATCCAATGCGCCCACGGCATTAGGGATTCCCAGTGTTTGCGCAGGATCTGGATGTTCCCAAAGCACCAGCGGAACCGCTGGCGTTTCAACCCGGCGAAGGTGCACGGCATCAACCCGCGCCCCAGGCTGCGGTGATAGTACAGCGCCTTGTATCCGAGTTTGAGGACCCGCAGGCTGGCCTCGGCATCCTCCGTTATGCACCACTCGCTCCAACCTCCGATCTCCTGCAGGATCGATTTGCGGATCAGCCCCATCGTCCCGGCGAAGATGATCGCGTTGTGTTCGTTGCGGACCGGCATAGGCACTTCGAAGAAATATTCGTACGAATAATAGATCGCTTCCGAATAGGATCCCGGCGTGTAATCCCGGTAATCCTGCGGAGCCTGGATGAAGGCCACCTGCGGATCGGTGAAGGCCGGAACCATCTCGCGCAGGAATTTCGGATCCACCCGGTAGTCCGCGTCGACCACCCCGATCAGTTCCGCCGAGGGCGAAGTCTGAGCGAGTGCAAAATTAAGCGCGCCGGACTTATACCCCGGCCATTTTTCCAAATGGAAAAAACGGAACCGCGATCCCAATTCCCGGCACAGCGCTTCGATCGGCCGCCAGGTCTTCTCCTCCGGCGTGTTGTTATCGATGACGAGCACTTCGAAGGCGGGATAATCCAGCGCAGCCAGCGCCCGCAGCGTGCCCTCCACAACCTCCGGCGGTTCATCGTAGGTTGGTAGGTGCAGCGAGATCATCGGCGTGAAACCCGGCGCCGGCTGGATCCGGTCGATCCGTTTGCGCCACCGTACGCGGCAGTTCACGTCGAGGTTTTCGTGCATCTGGGTCAGCGCCACCAAGGCGGCGACGGATTGGACGTAGAGAAACATCTGGGCCGCGAGGAACGAGGCGGGGGCGAGCCGCGCGGCAATGATGACCGAATAGGCATATACGAGAAAAATCGGGGTGACGATGATCGTGGTCAGCCAGGCCACCTGCCCGAAAGCGTTCCAATCGCGCAGCCATAAGATGCAACCCAAGCCCAGAATCGCGGCCGCGCCGGTAAGCGTGATCACCTCCGGCGGCCGGCCGAACGTGAGCAGAGCCCAAACGTCGCCCACGGCCAACACCGCCCCGAGCCAAAGCAAGGATAACGCAAAGTGAGTCCGGCGCAGGCGGGTTCCCACCACCAACGTCACCACCATGCTGACGGTAAACCACGCTGCGACCAGATACAAAGCCCGGGCTATCATGATGGACTGCCTATGAGGAGAGGCGCGCCAGGAATAGTTCGCTTAAAGGAATAGCGAGTGCGAGCAGCACGGCGGCGATCGCGCAAACGGCGACGACCCGTTTGCGGTCGTTCTGATTCAAAGGACGTGTTAATAAAACCGCCAAGGACCACAGCACGGCGAGCGGCGCCAGGACGATCGTCCCCAGCCCGGCCGGCGCCAGACCGAGAAAGTCCGCCACGAGCAAGCGGAAGGCCGGCGTAAGCGGTTGCGGCGGTTTATCGACAAACGGTTTCGGAACGCCGCGGTTCTTGGGAATAGTCAGGCGTGCGCCGTCGGTGCGGGAAACAATATAGGATTGATCGTCTTCGCTTTCGTACCGCAGGAGGAGCGACCGGTCATTTGATAAAAAATTATTGGAATTCTGCCGTACGGCGTCTGGCATTGGCAATCCATTCTCCCGCTTACCGGAGGCGTAACTTTCTCAACCACTCCGCATCAACGATTGCCGGGTACGCAGATTATAAGCCTTGGAATGGTGAATTGACCATTAGGAACAGACAATCCCGGCTTCCGTGGGTGCAGGAAGAATTTTACGTTGCTCTTCGATTCATCGAAGGGATAGTGCGGTTATCGCTGCCGATATCCGATGGATCGACTAACGTTTAAATTAACCAAGGATGCCGGCGTTCAGACGGTGGAGACCGGGGGTTCCAAGACCGCTTCGGATGCAGGCAGTTTCCGCAGCCGCGGGACGGGCGATGACAATAGGAAAAAAATACTCATGAGTGGACCGCACACCGCAACCAGAAGCGTGGTTTTCAATCCGATCCGTTCACCCAGGATTCCACCGAGCAGGAAACCCAGTGGCGCGACCCCCCAAGTGACGAACCGCACGCTTGCCGCCGCCCGCGCTTGCAGCCGGTCCGGCGTGATTACCTGGCGCAGGCTGACCGTGTTCACGATGTACACGACGGCGGCAAACCCCCAGACCGCCTCCGCCAGGGCGATGACCGGCACGGCTATTCCCGCCCGCATTCCGGAGAGCGGGATCGCGGCCATGGCGAGCGTGATAAGAATCTGCATTCCGACAATAATACGACCAAGCCCCAATCCATTCGCCAGACGGTTGGCGACAATCGAGCCAAGCAAGCCACCCACACTACCCACAGCGTAAATGGCGCCGAGCGTGACCGGGGTAATTTCCAGTCCTCGCATGGCGTACAACACAAACACGGCCAGGTGAACGTCGATAAAAAAATTGCACGTCACGCTGGCTACCGCAAAGGTGCGTAGGATCGGATTGAGAAATACAAGTCGCAGACCTTCGCGAATCTCAGCCAGAATATTCCGCGATCCATCCGCCGGGATAATTCCAGGTTCCGAGGCGCCAATCCACGCCAGAGAAACCGCCGATACGAGAAAGGAGACAGCATCCGCCACAATGGCGAGAGGGGCCGTCAACCATTGGACGAGGCCGCCGGCAATTCCAGGACCGGCGATTTCGGCGATCGATGCGCTGACCGAAAGTTTGCTGTTCCCCTCCACCAGCTGTTTCCGCGGAATGAGGGTCGGCAGGAACGCCGTATAGGCGACGTCAAAAAAGACATTGAGTATTCCGACCAGAAAAGCAATTCCATAAAGGTATTCCAGTTTGAGGACGCCCGCCACGGCGGCGAAGGGAATAAAACCCAATAGCGCGGCCCGGCCGATATCTGCCGCCACCAAGACCGTGCGGCGGCGCATGCGGTCGACCCATGCACCGGCCGCAAGTCCGATCAGCAACCAGGGGATATATTGCAACGTCCCGAGAACCCCCATCTGGAAAGGCGTGGCGTCCAGGGTGAGGATGGCCACCAGCGGCATCGCCAATATGGTCACTTGTGAACCGAGGAGGGAAATGGTCTCGCCGGTCCATAGCTTGAGAAAGTCCGGGTGGCGCCATAATCCTGTGAACAACCGTCGCAGCTTGATTCTCTTTGTCCTTGGACGCCTGGGATATAATGTGCTATAATATTTATGGCTGTTACATCCTAGCATGTTGGATATAACATGTCAAGTGTCTTTTGTATGTTATAAAGGAGCGATATGCCCAAGCGCGAAAAAAGCACTTCCGATCCGAAAAACCCCCGGTTATGCCTGGAGTTCACAAATACCGTCGCATGGCATGCCAGCCCCACCCCGGAGGAGAGGCTGCATACGTACGAAGAGCTGGTACGCTGGGCCCGGACACAAAACCTTCTCACCCAAAGCGCAACGCGCAAATTGATAGGCGACGCGGCCGACCGGCCCGCGGACGCCGGCCGCGCGCTCAAGCGCGCCGTTATCTTGCGGGAAGCCATCTACCGCATCTTCGCCGCGTCCGTTCACGGGTTGGCTCCGACGGAAGCCGATATCGCAGATTTGAATCAAGCGATCCGGAAGCTCACGGACGGGGCGCAAATTCGCCGAACGGCGGAAGGATATGCCTGGGACTGGAACGTGGATCCGCATACCTTGGATTCTCTTCTCGGACCCGTTGCGCTCTCTGCGGCGGAGTTGCTGGTTTCCAAAGACCTGGAGCATGTGGGTCAGTGCGCCGACGAACGCGGCTGCGGCTGGCTGTTCCTGGACACCAGCAAAAATCACAGCCGGCGTTGGTGCGACGCAGGGGATTGCGGAAACCGGGCCAGGCAGCGCCGGTTCCAGGAACGCGCGCGCAAACCGGGTTAAACCAATATTTTCCGGTAACTTTCCAGTTAACGATTCCGGGATCTGTTTTCCCGGATGGCGTCTCGGATCATCATCTGGCCGAATCTATTGTGAGCTGCCTGCTGGAAGAGATCGCAATCCCGAAACTGGAATCCTTCAACCTGATTTCGGTGAGCCCCTCCCCTTATACGTCGGGAAATCCAAACCTCTATCTCCTGAAAAATAAAAGGACGCCATGGTAAGTCGTCCCCTTCCCATGGTCGCCCTTTATTATTTTTTTCCGGCCGAAGATCCTTTGGAAGATTTCCGCCCTGGATCTTTTTAATCTCCTGCCGCTTCCCGGATCAAAATCAACGTCAAACTCCGATGCAGGTAAGGGGCTTCGCGCTCGAATAAAAGGATCTTCCCAATAAAACTTCCCGACCCCGGGCCGAAGTCCGTTTTCATCCGTTGATCTTCATGGGGAAGAACGTACTCGCGGATTCGCCGGAAGCCGTCTTCCATCGAAGGGACGATCTTTTGGGCGCCTGCCACCCAGATGATGTGGCTACTGGAGTAGGCATAGGGTGCGATCTGGCTTCCGGTCGCGCTGGCGACAAGGATCTCTCCCGTTTCGGCGATCGCGTGGACGCTGCCGAGGAAGTAGTCGGCGAGAGTGGCCTGCTTGCGCAGCAGCGACTGCCGGGTGGGATCCTTCTCGGCTAGGATCTCCGCTTTCAGGTTGCGCCAGCGGTGGTTCCCCGATTTGAGCAATTCTATAAAACCGATTTGCTGAAGGGTCAGCGAGGCTCCGGTCATCACGGTGGATCCCGCGGGGATGAGATTTACCACAATAGGTAAAACGGATTCTTTCGTATCCGCGACGATCACGGAAACCCCGCGGCTCTCAACAGCTTTCGCCGTTCGCTCGATTTTTTCTTTATCCGCAAGGCTTGAATAATCCATCACTGCAACCAATCGTTACCGGGATTAGGCGAACCCAATATTCCGATAATCCAATTATAGATCCGCCGATCTCCATTCCTCCATGGAAGTCTACCGGGAAAACCGATTTCTGCAATTTTTATCGCGCAAAGAATTCCCACAAGGAAGCCAGCAGAAATAACGGCGCCGCAACCAGATAAAGTCGCAACACGTCGCGGATGGCTTCGGCGGGTATCCCGAGCCATTTATTTCCTTGATAACAGGATTTAGGTTTGAAATAGGCGAGCCCCATATTCACTCCGGCTCCGCCGGATATCGAGTACGGAATGAGTTGCAGCACGAGCGTGATCAGGTAGTAGGCGGCCTCCCTGGCGTCGGCCAACCGGCTGAGATGCGCGCCGTCGACGGATACGATTCCCCCGATCCAGCCGCGATAGGCAACGATCGGATAGATAAACACAACCCCCAAACCTGCGATCGAAGTGGAGAACGCGCCGAATAAATTCCCGACATAATCCAGCAAACCGGCCAGTAGCCGGTTATTTAGATTCAACGCGGTCAGGATCGGGCCGGATTGCGCGCCGGCAACGATTTGATCGCGGGTATTTAGTGCGAATGAATTGCCGGCGTGCACCATAATCATTCCTACGGCGACGGAAACGGCGTAGGTTAAGGCGACCGTAAGGATCGGAATCCGCGCCCGGCAAAACGCACGTACCGCCGTTTGCATTAGGCCACCCGTTTTGTAGTTCTCATCGCACATAATGTATTTCTTCCTCCAAAATATTTAACATGATTTTTCAACAGCGGTTTTCATTCTGCAGCCATCCGCCGTTTTAACCCCGACGACCTCAGCTCCTCTCTTTCGGTTCGATGAGAAGCAGCGCGGTATTGCTCCCCTCTCTTTCCAATATTGTGTGATTTTCCCGAAGTCGAAAATAATATCCTAGGGAAGCGTTTTAATAAAATCTACCAACTCCTTGCTCTCCTGCAACCATGTCATAGGATTGGTCACGCGTTTGATATAGCGGACAATGCCATGCCGATCGACGATCACGGAGGCAGTGCGCTGAATGACCAGTAACGCTTTTTCCAACCCGAACAATTTATACACGTTCCGATCCGGATCGGCCAATATCGGAAAGGGCGCGTGCAGACTCTCAGCGTAACTTTTCGCTTGTCCGGTATTGGCTCCTAAAATCACCAGAATTTCCGTTCCGGCGGATTGGAATTGCGGATACAATCGACCCAACTGGCCGACATGATAGCGGCATTGCATTCAGTTGAACTCGCGGACAAAAAACAGCACAAGGTTCGATCGATCCTTATATTCCCCGGCGCCGATATTTTTTCCGGTATTTGAAGGAAGCCGGAACTCGGGAACCGGTGATCCGATATCAACCGACGAGATTCCTTTTAACTCCATGGAATTTCCTCCCCATCGAACATTCATAGAGATCAATGGCCCAAAGTCCGGCAGTCCAATGATCCAAATACTTCTTCTACTCTACGGCAATTTCGCTTGCAATTCAAGCGTCTGCCTTGAGAACGCAGAATAGGGCCGGTTCGATCGGGGGCAAAAAGGATTCCTCCCCATTGAGAGCATTATCCGGCCAATCCCAATGGGAAATATTCAAGTTGATAATTCTTCTTATGTAAAAAGGTAGGGATTTTTTCAGAAAATATATGGTGAAATGCGTGTCAAATTATCAAGGTTAAAATCGGCAGACGGGTTATGGGACAGGTGAATTCATCGCCCGAAATGCCAATTCAAGAACGAAATAATCCCCTATTCAGAATCCTCTTCTCCGATAAATTGACCAAAATAGTGTATGCACGTATCCCGCCATAAGCGGGCATTTTCCAGCTGCTGAGCCAGCCGATTGGCGACGTGTTCGTAGCGTTCAGGATCGATCTCAACCCGTAGGCTTCGCCAGATACCGCAAATCTTTTCCACGTAGGCTACACCATCGTGGTAGCGATATTGCAGCTCCTCCCAGACCGTCCGGTCGGTGCGCAGGCGAGTCTCCCAAGGGATGTGATGAAACCATAGTAAATATTTTTCGGGGCAAGGATCGGGTCGATCGAATTGTTCGCGCAACGGACTGCGGTACTGCCCGACGGCATTACTGCCACCGCTACTACGATCAAAGCCGATGCCCGCTGCGTCCGCCCGGTGGTAGTAGACATTATTCCAATCCGGACGCACCGCGGTGTGGAAATCCGGGTCGGGACCGTAATGATGGCCTTCCTGCATGAGGTGATGCAAACCCAGCGGCACCATGTAATCGATGCAGGCTTGCCATGAGCCGAGCATCATGAACTTTATCTTCTCTACAACGAGCGGATCATTCGACCAGGTTGCGCGGATCCATTCGTCGGCGATCGTCTCCGCGCTCAATTGGGAATCCCAGGCGAGGCGGCCGAACGCATACCAATTGGCTTGCGCGAAATGATGGCCGCACCAGTTGCGGTCGGCGCCGGTGTTGGCCACGCCGACTATGCTTGAATCGCGCCCGCCGGACACCGAGCCGTACACAATCCCGCCGACCGATGAACCCGGCCCATTGGCATATGTCTCCGATTCGAGAATTTCCTTCCACATGCAAGCCAAGTAAACGAGATGAACGGACTGGCCGAGATATTCCTGGGTGATCTGCAATTCAAGCGCAAGCGGCGTCCGATCCATCGCGCCAAAGAGCGGATGGAACGGTTCCCTCGGTTGGAAATCGATCGGGCCGTTTTTAACCTGTACAAAAACGTTGGACCGGAAATTGCCATCCAGCGGCGCAAATTCCTTGTAAGCGCATTTAGCCCGGTCTGGATCGATGGTTGTGTCATAGACAAAGGCTCGCCAGAACACCACTCCGCCGTGCGGCTCCAAGGCTTTGGCAAGCATATTGGCGCCATCGTCGTGGGTTGCTCCATAATCCTGCGGCCCTGCCCGGCCTTCAGAATTCGCCTTAACCTGGAACCCGCCGAAGTCAGGAATCCATCGGTATATCTCCTCTATTTTATTGCGCCACCAAGTTGCGACGGCCGCTTCCCTCGGGTCGTTTGTTCCCAAACCCCCGAGTTGCATGGGTGCGGAGAAAGGCGCTGACAGGTATACGCGAATACCATATGGGCGGAACAGGTTGGCCAAAGCGGCCGCTTTATTCAGATAGTCGGGTTGAAGGATTTCTGTTTGTGCATTTACGTTATTCAGAATTGTGCCGTTGATTCCGACGGATGCGCAGGCGCGTGCGTAATCGCGATATCGCGGATCAAAGATTCCCGCCAATTCGCTCCACTTCCACAACGAAGCGCCGGCATACCCGCGTTCGACCGATCCGTCCAAGTTGTCCCAATGACTGAGGATCCTCCGGCGGATGCGCGGAATGCCGATCACCTTCAGTTCGCGGATGTCCTGTTGGGTTTGGAGAAGCCGCAGGAAGTGAAATATCCCGTAGAAAACGCCGTGATCGGAATTCGCGGTAATCACAATCCGGTCGGAATCCTTTTCGGGTTGGGATTGAATCAGAAATCCCTCGTCGCCCAAGGCGCTGCATTGATCCTGGGCTGCGTCAATCCCCGCCGCTCCAAGCTCCCGAACCGTTCCCGCCATCAGCGCATTTCCGGAAAGATTATCTGCCGCGAAAGGAATATCGGCGTCCAGCAAAGCCGGCAACGCCCGCTCAAGCTCGCCGCGGATAATCTCGGCCGTTTCGTTTTTACCAAACACTCCTGCGCGGTGGATTGCTTGACGGTATTGGGCCAATCGGTCGGGGTTGCTCACTTTGCGATATCGCAACCACAGTTCGTACCCGTCTTCGCGTTCACTCTGCACGATTTTGTTCCTTCTCCTCATCCCACCGTGATGCCGGTGGATAATGCATTACCTCGCATTACCGGAGCGCGCCGCATCATCCAAGGGGTTAAATCCCAGCTCCAAGCGAGTGTTGGAAATATCCCAAAACGCCCCTTGATTGTTGGAAATGCCATAGTAGATGCCAAATCCAACGCTGGCGGTAAGGCTTTTTTCGATGAGCTCGACAAGATCACGATGACTGAGCCATGTCTTTGCAAACCGGGGATTGCTCGTGGGGTCGTCATCGGGCCGGACGCTTCCAATCCGGAGGCAAATGGATTCGATCCCCCATCGGTCATAATAATATCTTGCGACGGCTTCGCCGAACGCCTTGCTGACGCCGTAGTCGCTGTCTGGCCGGATAGGGTTCAGAACCGATATTTTGCTGGGTTCATTTTTCAGAAACCGGCGTGTGTCTGGCTCGAACCCTTCGTACGCGCCCGTAACATGGTTCGAACTGGCGAATACAACCCGCCGGACCTTCATCGCTCTGGCTGCTTCGTACACATTTCGTGTTCCAATAATATTTGACCGTAAGATTGCCTCCCAAGTGGCAGTTAAACTCGACTCACCCGCGAGGTGCACGATAAATTGAATCGGACCTATCTTCTCTATGACTTTAACCAGTTGGTTATACTTGGAGATATCGATTGGAAATATTCCATCGGAAAAAGGGCCACGGATATCTATCCCATACACCTCGTAGAAATTTTTCAACGGTTTCGAAATAATGCCACCGATCATTCCATTAATTCCCGTGATGACTATCTTCGGTCTCTTCATTTTTCCTCGCGAACCTCTTTTCACCCGAAACGGGAACATGGTGCCGGAATAAAATTCCGTCCACGTGTTTTCCGCCCAATAGAGTCGGATTGATTCTGATCGGCGCGCGTTTCAACTCCTGATAAGTTAAGCGTGACCCGGATACCCAACGGTCTGGCCGAAGAGCGCACGCTGACCAGACCGAAGTTTTAGCTTTTTGGCAAGCGCCGCCCGGTTGCAATTGTGAAACCACGTGGCCAAACCTTGCGATGCGGCGAATAGATAAACGTTCTCTGCAATGAGGCCCGTGTCAACATAATAATAGGATTTCTGAATTTCCAGATTATAGAGTCCCGGCTCCTGAAATCCTGCCGTGCTGAATTTATCGATATTGACAATATAAATAAGGCGTACGGGAGCTTTCGCTCCGGAGTTCCCCTGGCCGGGACCGATGGCCAAAGCGCGTAGATCTTCCCCCAACACTGAAATCAGTTTGTGGGAACTGGCTTCATACCTATAAACACCTTCGGCCATGGCGACATAAAGATCGATTTCCTGTGAATTGCTGGCCGATGCCGCGGTTCTACCCCGAATTCCAAACGGGCCCTTCTTCCGATTCACCCCACAGGCTGCCCAAAGAAGATTGGAAAGCATCTGCATTGGGATCTTTTTCTTACCAATCGAGCGGACGGTTTTTCTGTTTTTCAATGCCGTAAAAACAGACCTGCCGCGAGTAAACCTGGGACTCGGGAGGGTAATTGGTGGAAGACCCTGGACATTTGCAGTGGAAACGGCGCTTCTCTTTGACGGCCGAATAGATCTTTTTGGAATCATTCTGTCCTCATTGATTACGTTTTGGTTACACTCGTGCTTTCTAGGACCGTTTCAAATTTTCTTCCAAGTTTGTTTCCATGGAAAATTATTATCCTTTTTTTAATCCACAAATTGAGCCATTGTGGTTGTAAATGCTCTTCTGCTTAATTCTTCCAATGGTAATTTTGCCAGTTGTTCAGAAATAACCTCCACCCCCCAAGGACCGGTATAACCCGCATTTTTCACGCAACGGATAAAACCCTTGATATCGTACTCGCCTTCCCCGCAGAATTTTCTGTTGGATGGATCATGATCGGGGTTCCCGGGTAAAGTTCCGTCGTTAAGCTCCACATTCGTCAAATACTTCAAGGGAATGCGGCTTATCTCCTCATATGTCCATCCAAGATTGGCGACCTGATAAATGTCGATGATTAAACCGCCATTTACCGCTCCTGCTGTTTCCATCATTGTCAATGCGTCCTGGATATTATTGATCATGGCGCTCCCCATGATTTCAAAACCTATCGTCGCGCCGAAAGTCTCCGCCTCTTTGCACATTGCCGAAAATGATTCGATGATTCGGGGCATGGGACAGGATGAGTTGTAAAAGTCCCCCACTTTGATATGTTTTGCGTGCAATATTGCCGACGCTTCAAATAATCTCTTTTTGCGACTGTCCGATTCTGCCTTTCTGGCACCGTCGAGAAACCAGTCGGTGAGAAACTCAAGCTCGACATATCTCATGCCGTTATCGTCAAGTATCTTTTTCACTTCTTTGAGCGTTCTGTGCAGGAGGATATGCTCCAAATCCGTGTGCCAGATTCCAATCCCTTTAAACCCGTCTTTGGCAGCAACTTGAACCCGGTCTTTAAAATCATACCGGCTTATTTCGCCAAGGCCCGGGAACACCCCTGCGGTTGTCCAAAATAAATTCATTAATTCAACTTGATTTTTCATATGTTTTTCCTTGCGAAACGTTTTCCATAGCGGATTGGATGGCCCAGGGGCGGGCCGAGTGCCAACCGTGCATTCCGCAATTCATTTTATACGAGAGGTCGACGAAGCAACAATTGTCCATTCACAACTTCTCAGACTATAGTTCCATCATCACTTTGAGATATTTCCCCTTCGATTCATCAATGGCCTGGTAAGCTTCCGCGTAGGCGGCAAAGGGGAACCGGTGAGTTATCATTCCATCCAAGTTGAGCAACCCCCGCCCTATCAAATGGATTGCACGCTCATAATCCTTTTTTTGGTACATCAGCGTGCCGGTAAGCGTCAACTCGCGATCCTGAACGAAACCCAAGTCGACAGTTGGTTTTTTTCCAAATACGCCGACCACAATAATCACGGATCCTTTCCGTGCAAATTCGATTGCCTGGTTGATTGTCTCTTGAGAGCCAACGCATTCGAGAATCACATCCGCCTGATCCGAACCCAGTTCCTTGACGATTTCTTCTCCCAGGTTTGTTTGGGTTGGATTGACAGCCAAGGGAATGCCACAGGTTTGCGCCAATACCAGTTTGTATTCGCTGACATCTGTAATCAGTACCTTCGAAGCCCCAAGGGCCCGCGCCGCCTGAGCCGTCAGGTTCCCGATGGTTCCAGCCCCGAGTACAACGACTTTTTTCCCGCGCACGTCGCCATACCGCCCGAGCGCGTGGACAGCCACCGCAATCGGTTCGACCATGGCCGCGTGGTCGAGGGAAATGGAAGCAGGTACTTTCAGCACATGGTCGGCTGGGACGGGAAAATATTCCTGCGCCGCGCCATCCGTTTGAAATCCCATCACCTTCAATTGATTGCATATATTCTCCATGCCATTCCGGCAAGGATAACAGGTGCCACAGGTCACCTGGGGCATAAACACAACCGATTCACCTACCCGGAATCCGGCAACATCCCGGCCGATTTCGGCAATCAACCCCGAGACCTCATGACCTTGAACGATCGGATAACTGGTATAGGGGTGAAGTCCATGATAGACATGAATATCCGAGCCACATACGCCGATCCGTTTTATCTCGATAAGTACCTCATGAGGCAACGGCTTCGGGCGCTCAACTTGCCGGAATTCGATCTTGCCGGGAGCAGTCATGACAGCTTGTCTCATAATATCCTCTGTTTGGAAAATAAATCCTGCCGGCGAAAAAAACCTGCTTGATCCAGGGGCGCCGACTCATCCTACGGTGTTCAACCAACCGCCGTCCACATAAAGGGTCGCACCGAGGCAGTAGCTGGACCGGGGCGAGCACAGGAAAACAAAAATATCGGCCACCTCCTCCGGGGTTGCAAACCGCCCGATCGGGGTTGATTTTTTTGCGAGCTGATCGAGGTACGCTTCCCAGGTGGTATCGCCCCCCTCGGTCAGCTTCTTGGCCGTGGCGATCCAATCCGGAGTGAGCACCAGTCCCGGATTGATACAGTTGACGCGGATGTTGTCTTTGACGAATTCGTTCGCCATGCACTTGGAGAGCATCATCAAGGCCGCTTTGGTCGTGTTGTAGATCGGCTCATAGAAAAGCGGTTGCTTGGCGCAAATGGAAGCGGTATTGAGGATCACTCCGCCGCCCCTTGCGCGCATCAGGGGCACCAAGCCGCGGGCCAGGCGCACCGCCGCCATCACGTGCAGATCCCAATAATATTGCCATTTATCGTCGGGCGCTTCCTCGATGGTCTCTTTGCTTCCTACTCCGGCGTTGTTGATCAGGATGTCCACGCCCTCAAAGATTTCTTTCGTCTGCTGGATCAAACGATCGATGTCTTCCGCGCGCGAGATGTCTGCCTGGATTCCATGGGCCTTCACGTTGAACGTTTGCGAGATACGCCTGGCCGTTTCTTCCACCCGTTCTTTCGCACGGGCGCAAAGGATCAAATGGACTCCTTCTTTCGCCAGTGCCCGGGCTACTGCTTCTCCAATTCCTATACTTCCACCCGTAATGACCGCGATCTTATCCTTTATTTTCATGTCCATTGTGATCTCCCGTTACGAGCATCATTTCGGTCATTTTTTTTAGAACTCGATTAAAGAAAGGGATAATCCCATAGAGAAAATTGTCGCCCAAAAGATGGCGCTGCAGCTGGTAGCCGATCTTTCTTCCATCTGCATTTTACCTGAAAATTAAAATACGGTTTGAAATTTATTTCGCCGCGCCTTCGCCGGCCAACTGCCAGCGCGGGTTAGGCAACCAGAATTAATATTCGCGATTTACCCGTTTACATATTTTTTGGTAAATAATCCTCTCGGATGGGCGAGAATACTTCAATGGCGATGGAATCTGAAAGTATCTCCGCCCCATGCTCAATGTTGCCGGGAACGTACCAACTGTCGCCCGGCTCCATCTCAGACGTATTCTCTCCGATGGTAAGCCGAATACGACCGGCAATTAAATGACTTGTTTGTTCCTTTGAATGCGCGTGTCGAGGTAATTGGCTCCCTTGCTTGAGCTGAAATTCTGTTAGCAGCATCTTGTCACCATAAACCAATGTTTTAATCTTGATGCCTTCCAAAACCTGCTTATATCCATCGGGATTGCGCTTATAAAACATGGCTTGTCCTTCCTTTGTCATTTTCATAGCTTCATAGCCCATCATAGAAGCAACGGACTTTCTATCGTATACCAAATTCTTCTATGCCGTATTGCAAAAATACTTATTTTGAAAAGTACTTTTTTATCGCAAGCAGATGCACATGACAAGGCGGCTCCATAGCTTCCGGCGCAGCCTCCCGCCCGCTCTCTCTAAGCATGCTTGATCCCGTGTCCTTTCAGGTTAACCGTGTTTGCGGAGCGGGTGGGCTTCCGATCGAATAATTCTCAATTGAAGGCCGGGTCGGCAGCCGCTTGTTGGACGGTTTATTTCTTGGTTGATCGGTAACATACCCTAGATAGTAAATCATCCATATAATACTTTGAGTTTCCCAAACCATGCTCATCAATTATAATATTGGAAGCAATTTATTTTTATAATTCTTTCAGTTAATGACCTCCCATCTTATTGAAGATCATCTTATTTTCATTATTTATTAATTTTATGGTTGTAAAATCATAATATAACTTCATGTAAACCGTGCAGCTATTTCCGGTCTCTTGACTACAACTCGATAGATCGTATATTAACACAATGCTGTTATCGTTCACCTGATAATCACCAAAACCCTTCGCCACCCCAGAATATTTTTCAATAAAGGTTCCATCGGGATAGAACTCTATTTCATGATGGGCGTTTTCGGAACTATGCCATCGGCCAACCAGGTTTAACCATAAGTGATTATTAATGTCATTGGTCAGGGTTAATATGCTGTCTTTAATACCAACGGATAGAATCAAGATTAATGCCATTATTGAAAATAAAATAAATACTTTTTTCATATTTATTACTCGGTTTCGCCTGAGAAGATACAGAGTCCAAGAATATTATGTCTGATTTTCTATTGTAATGATATAGTGAAAGACTGCGCCGGGGATATTTTACACATTTTTTATATATACACCGCATTATTCTCCGCCCAATGGATGGCTGCGGCCGCGTATTGGGCTGGTTTGATCATTGAACAGGGTATGTTATTAATATTGATTGTTTTTTTAAATGGTTATATGTTATTGCAAACTCGTTCATTCAAAATAAAAGAAGGTACAAGCTAGCATTGTTGCGGAGCCAACCAACTACCAGCTTGTACCTCTACCTTTTCAATTACAGACCTTCAACCAAGTTTCCCAAAGCCAGGATTACGAAGGCAATCACTACAATCCAAAGTGCTATTCCCGAGAGAACCGGGATCGTTACAAGGCTGGCAATTACGCCAACAACAGCTACTACAACTGCAACCCAGAAAGTGATTTGTTTTGGCGCGCTGAGTTTCATTTTTTACCTCCAAGGAAATCTTCCTAGTGGCCTTCACGGCTCCGTCGCCATTTGGCTAGTTTATGAAGGCCTATACGATTACTATATACTTCAATTATTACAACCCCTATGCTGATATGTAGATACTAGGTAAATATTACCCTGATTTCGCTACATATTCCCTTACAAAACAACGCAATATAAGGATATTTAACAGCCTAACGACCGGCGGCTCGGCTTGCCTTCCGCCTGCCCCCGCGCCCGCCCCCCGAGCGATGAGCATCGCTAACCTTCCGATGCGAAGATTTCGCGAGGGGGGAAGCATCCCCACCCCGGTTTTGCTCTTTGAGTGTTGATGTTTGCGAAACGGTGGAGCGATGAGCATCGGTGCGCCCGCCCTCGCGAAGCGGGGGAAGTGGGGGAATCGGAAGAAGCGGGGGTAGCACATCGCTCTCGTTCTGTGAGGGCGATGTGAGTTGCGAAACGGGGGGTCGCCTATAGGCGCGCGCTGGGGTCCTTCTTACATGAGCCTTTGAATGCAAATAACGGAACACTAACGCAGCTAATTATTAAACCAATTTTCTCAGCCCCTTGTTGTGGTTTTACCAGTTCACCCGATGGAGAAGTAAATTATTTTTTATTACAAATCCGTTCGGCTATAGAATATTTAATAAATCCAATTCTCATTGTTACAAGACAAGTATTATATCTTAATCGAATTCCGTCCAATAAATTGAAGGAACATTTAGGATTTCATTCCCGCGAGGCCCAACGCTTGGGTGCAGCGGCGGCGCGAGTCCTACACAATTAAGGTTCAAACCTATGCGAGTCACGCCGGCCAGTTGACCGGCGGCGTAACCGCTGACCGCCAGTGTGAATGGTTTGTCCGCTCACGGTCGAAGTTTTATGCGTTTTCACTCATCACCTTGAGAAACACCGCGACGGCCTTTGGGTCCAAGTGGGTTCCCGCCAATGATCGAATGTACTCGCGTACCTTCTCTTCGGGCCAAGCCGGTCGGTAGGGGCGATCCGACCGCAGCGCATCCCACACGTCTACTGCTGCAAAGAGCCGCGCCGTGAGAGGAATTTGCTCGGCCTTCAACCCGCGCGGATAACCCGTGCCATCCCACTTCTCGTGGTGACAGTAGGGGATGTCGAGCGCGGAACGGAGGTAGGCAATGGGCGCGAGCATGTCGTAAGCGAACTGCGGGTGCATCCGCATCACCTTCCACTCCTCATCGGTGAGGGGACCGGGTTTGAATAGAATCGTGTCCGGTACGCCCATCTTGCCGATGTCGTGCAAGAGCGCACCCCAGCGCACCTGCACCAGGTCCGCCTCGCTCAATCCGGATTCACGGGAGAGCTTGATGGATATCTCCATCACGCGTTGGGTATGCCCCTCGGTCTCCTTGTCGCGCAGGTCGAGAGCATGCGACCAGCCTTCGATGGTGGCGTCGTAAGCCAGGGTAAGGTCAATATTGGAGCGTTGCAGGTTATCGAACAGCGTGACATTATCAATGGCAATGGCCGCTTGTTCGGCCAGGGTGTTGAGGAAATCGAGCCATTCGGCGTCGTGTTCATGCGGCACCCGGTGGAAGATTTCCAACACGCCCTTGATCTGCCCTTTCGCCATCAGCGGCACGGCGTAATAGCTGACGAACGACTCCCCCGCCAAGGTCTTTGCCAGGAGCGGGTTGTCGTCCCGCTCGACCAGATTCGGGACGTAAAGGATATGGCCTTCCAAGATAGCGCGACCCGCGTAGCCTTCGTCCATGCGCTGGTGGGCTCGCTCGACCGTTCGGGTGCGAAAGCCGCTCCCGGCAGCGTAATCCAGAGTCCTCAAAATGGAGTTCAACAACAGAACGTCGGCGGCGTCAATGCCCAACTGCGCGATAACCTGGTTAAGAAGCATGGTCAGGTTGAGGCGCAGGTCGACGCTGGAAGTGATCACGCGGCTAATCTCACTCAGGGCGGTTAGATGCCGCAAGCGGCGATCCGTCTGCTGGCGGAGGCTGGTGCGCCGGATGGCGATGCCGGCAATCTCGCTCAGGGTAGTCAAGAGGTGGACTTCGTCCGGCGTCAGCTCCCGTGGCAAAGGTACGTTGACGATGATCGTGCCAAGAATGTTTTCCTCCGCGCGAATTGGGATGGCGGCTCCGCCAACGCCGGGCGGAATCAATTGACGCGTCGATTTGGAGAGGTTCGGATACAACTGGAAATCGCCAGAGACATAAGGTTGCCCGCTGGCGAAGACGCGCCCGGCAATTCCCGCGCCGGGTTTGACCGACGGCAGCGGCGGCATTCCGGTCTGCGCTTCGAATCCGCGCGTGGCCACCGGATCCAATTCACCCTTGATCGGATCGTAGAGCCAAATGCTTCCTTGGGCCGCATGCATGACATCCAAAATTGTGTCCAGCAACAGGGGGAGTATCTCTTCCAGCGTTTGGGCGGCGCGGAGGTCGGAGGAGACCTTGTTGATGGCTTCGAGTTCGGCCAAGCGGTGTTTGATCTCTTCTTCCCTCCGATTGCGATCGGTGATGTCATGGTCGATACCTAATAGCAAGTCACGCCCGCCAACGGTGAAGAGCGTGTTCGAAACATCGACAAAGAAAACGGTTCCGTCCTTGCGGCGATGCTGGGTTATAAATCTATTGATACCGCCCTTCCGCATTTGGTCCATGTACGCGCTTCGCTGAACCGGCCCGGAAGGGGCCAAGTTAATGATATCAATGGACTGCCCAATCATTTCGTCGCGCGTATAGCCGTTCATCAAGCAAGCGGCCGCATTGCAATCGACGATCGGCCAAGGGGAATTGGGATCGTGAGGATCGATGAGCACGATGGCATCCGGAGAGAGTTCAAATAGCGTTCGAAACAGAGCCTCGCTTTGTTGGAGTGCGGCCTCCGCTTGTTTGCGCCCGGTGATGTCTTGGTTCACGCCGCGGGTCCTCACAGTCCGGCCCTGGGCATCCTTCTCGATACGGATGTGGACGGAGAGGTAGCCCGTCTCGCCATCGGCACGGATAATACGATGATCCAACTCGGACTGGTATTCCGGGTCGGTTGTCTCTAGCGCCTTCCGGATTTCCACGCCGACTAAGGCCGCGTCATCCGGGTGGACAAACCGCTGGGCGTAGCGAGCGGAAGACATGCTGTAGCCGCCTTCCTGTTCCGCTGTCGTATGAAAGAGAGTGTAGAACTGATCGTTGAACTTGAACTGATCGTGGATGACGTCGTACTCCCAGTAAGCCATGCGGGCGATCCTCAAGGCCTCTGTTAGCTGTGTCCCGCGCTCGTGCAGAGCCTCTTCCGCACGCTTGCGCTCAGCGATGTCGGTCTGTAACTCAAGATTTGTCTTCTCCAACTCGGCTGCCTGGGCTTGAATCCTGTCCATCGATATCTGAAGCCGGCTATTCAGTTTGTTGTTCTCGGTTAAGGTGATGAATTGCCGATTAACAACCAAAATAATGATACCTACAGCCCCCAAAGAAAATGGTAGAACGCCCATCGGTAGCGGTATTAACCCCATTTCTCCACCGATAAGCATGAAAAAAACGGCTGCCGGCCAGAAATATGTGATATAGGGCTGAATTGTCCTGAACCGGTTCCGAAATACATCCACGAGTGTGACTCTTTCATTAATTTTAATTGATCGCCCAGCCACCCATTGGGAAACGCCCGCCAAGCCGGTCAGCAGTGATCCCACAACCCAACCAAGATCCAGGAGACCTCCACTGACGTATTTTCCCAAGAGAGATTGGTATGAGTAAATGCAATCTGTAATGATTACCGCCAGAAGGCTTCCCGCCAGCAAGAATATCGGTAAGGCGCCCTGCTTCCTGGAAGGATTATAAAGAATGATAAGAAAAGCACCGAGAAGCACCAAGTCGCCGATCGGGTAAGCCAATAATATCGCCCGTTCCAGCATCGGCTGACCGATATTGGAGCTTGCGATCGGCCAGAGTAAAACATTCCAGAATCCTAGTGTGGCTGACCCCATGACAATGGCCATATCCAGCGTTCGGCCGATCAGCTCGCTGGTGGTTTCGGGATTTTCCAGCAAGAGGAACGCTCCCGCCAGAAAAATAGGATAATAAATAAGGAATAACCCGTCGGCTATCGATGGAAACGGTGGTTCCTTTAGCAAGATTTCAAGAATTAACCAAACTAACCCCCCCAGCGAATAAAAAAGGGTAGCCAAAGCAATTGTTCCCCAGGCGATCGCAAGCTGCCGGGAACGGACGGCGGAATATTTTGCGGCGATGAATAATGCGATGCTTGCCGTAAAATCAAGAATCGGAGAAATCGCATCCGAGAAGACAGATCGTAATTGAGGATTATTTACTAATAAGATGACTCCCAGGTCGATTCCCACGATGAAAATCGCCAAAATAAGGGCTGCATATAAAGGATTGATCGGCCGCTGTTGAAATACTTCGCGAACACCACCTCTTTTCACAGCCGAATCTGGCTGTGATTTGCTTTGTTCGGCGGACGCGGGTTTTGCTGTCTTTCCTGAGCGTCTCATGGGCGTCCTCCTATTACTTCTAATCGGCCGGGCCCAAATTTGTATTTGACGCTAAAGGATTCCGATGTCCCAGTCTGGGGTCTATCAGTCTTCTTCTTATGATATACCGATGGTTATTGTATTGCAAATCATTCGAGATTCGGAGGGTATAACCACCGAGCGAGCCGCCGGTGTTCATGGAAGGCTGCTTCGAGTTGATGTACTCCGTGCTCTCATCGTTGACGCCCATACTACCGGCAAGTAGAATGCACCCCATGCCTCCATCCCCGCGTCCCAAGGCGGCCGTCGCCATGAGCGGCGGCGTGGATTCCTCCGTCGCCGCG
Source organism: Anaerolineales bacterium (assembly GCA_050010135.1). Taxonomy (GTDB): domain Bacteria; phylum Chloroflexota; class Anaerolineae; order Anaerolineales; family RBG-16-64-43; genus FEN-1073. Next base: position 16,966 of record JBEKLP010000006.1, on the reverse strand, counting down.
GCGCTGCTTCTCCAGCAGGGTTATGAAGTGACCGGGTTGATGCTCGGGTTGTGGGCCGACCCGGATACCGAGTTCGAGAACCGCTGCTGCGCCTCCAACGCCGTCGCCCTCGCCCGCCGCGTGGCGGAGCAGCTTGCCGTTCCCTTCCATATCATCGATGCCGCCGAGCTTTTCCGCCAGGAAGTGGTCGCGCCGATGATCGCGGCGTACGGCCGCGGCCGCACGCCCAACCCGTGCCTGGAGTGCAATCGCAAGGTCCGCTGGGGATTTCTCCTCCGGCATGCGCTGGCCCTCGGCATGGAATACCTTGCCACCGGTCATTATGCCCGCATCCAGAAAACCGCTTCTGGTTTCGAGCTGCTGCGCGGGATGGATCCGGCCAAGGATCAATCTTACGTGCTCGCCTCGCTCGGCCAGGCGGACCTCGCCCGCACGCTCTTCCCGCTCGGTGGAATGACCAAGGACGCAGTGCGTAAGCGCGCCCGGGGTTTGAATCTTCCCGTCGCCGAACGCCCGGACAGCCAGGATTTGTGTTTCATCCCTGACCGCGATTACCGCCGTTTCCTGAAAAAGTACGCGCCCGAGTCCTTCACACCCGGCCCGATCCTCTCCCGCCGTAGCGAGGTGCTGGGCCGGCATCCGGGATTGGCGGCCTTCACCATCGGCCAGCGAAAGGGGATCGGCGTTTCTTCCCCCCGCCCGCTGTACGTTCTGGAAATCGATCCTGCGCGCAATGCGCTCGTCGTCGGCCCGGTGGAAGAGCTCGGCCACCGGAGCTTGTCCGCCGAAGATGCTGCCTGGGTCGCCGGTGCGCCGCCGGCGGATGTCTTTCCCTCCCAAGTGAAAATCCGGTACACTTCAAAGGAAGAACCGGCGCTAGTGACGGTGCAACACGCAGGCATCGTGCAAGTCCGGTTCGAGCGCCCGATGCGCGACGTCACTCCCGGCCAAGCCGCCGTTTTTTACCGGGGCGAGGTCTGCCTCGGAACAGCGATTATTTCGGAGGCGAGTGAATGAACCCGTTGGCGTGGATTTTTGGATTGTGCCTGGCCACTTTTATCGGTGCGGTCTTCTTTATTGTCCGCCCTTCGAAATCCTACCGGATGTTCGGGTTATGCATTCTTGTATCTTGGATCGGATTTGCCGCCGGACACTTCATCGCCGAGGGAACCGGCTTCCGTTTTTGGACGGCTGGTGCGCTTAATCTCGGCGGTGCCGTTCCGGGCGCCCTGATTGCGCTGGTCCTGCTCCAATTGCTGGCGCTGAAGGAATGGAACTAGGAGAACATTATGCGGACCAAACACTTTCTGCTGATCACGCTTTCCCTCGGCTTGGTCTCGATCGCTTGCAACATTTCCGGCGGGAGCGTTAATACGGCGCTGGCTGTAGGCCACTCCATCGAAAGTCAGGTGGCTGGCACCCTCACAGAATCCGCCGCATCCGGCTCCGCCGTCACCCTGCCCGTGGGCGGCGGTCCAACCATTGCCGATACACCAGGCTCAACGACAACCCAGACCGTCCTGCCGACCGTCACCGCCACGCTTGCCCCCTCGCCCACCTCGGAGCCGCACCTGCGGGTGGCGTTTATCTCCGGCCAGACACCGTGGATCGTCCAGCCGCCTGCCGCGCCGGTCCAGCTCTCGACCATGACCGGCGTGGAAGGGGTATACCTTTCCGATGACGGCGCACTCGTCGTCTACATCCGGCACAGCGGCTCCAGCGGACCGGCCGAGGTCCGCGTGGTGAATTCCAACGGGACGGGCGACCGCACACTACTCACTTCGGCGCAGGTCGGCGCGCTGGAAGCGCCCGGCGGAGCGTCGTACGTGGAGGTTAATCTATTGCAGTGGGTTCCGGGCACGCACCGGATCTTTCTAAACACCCGGGGCCAATTCGAGGGACCCGGCCTTTCCCGGAACGACGATCTCTTCGCGGTGGATGCCGATACCGGCGCGATCACGACCATTTACACCGCGGGCAATGGCGGCGATCCGCACCCTTCGCCCGACGGCACGAAGATGGCCATCTCGCGCGCCACGTTCCTTTCGGTGGCCGCCATCGACGGCTCCGGCCTGCACGCGAGCGTCATTATCTTCCCCGCAATCATCACGTATAGCGAATATCAATATTATCCGCCGGTCGTCTGGGCAGCGGATTCTTCCCGTTTCGGCGTGATCATCCCGTCCGAGGATCCGTTCGCGGCCGCGCCCACCGGCGCGATCTGGTCGGTCGACGGGTCCAGCGGCGCGGCGACCCTGGTCTCCAATTTGAGCGGACTTTTCTTCCTGCCGTCGGGGATCCTTTCGCCCTCCCTCGACCGAGTGGGATACCTCCGCCCGACGGCGGATCCGAGCGTGAAGGACAGCTATGTGTCCGCGCTTGACGGATCCACCGCGCTGCATCTGGGAAGCGGCACAACGGCGGTGCTTTCGTTCGCTCCGGACGGACAGCATTTCGCGTACTACGTCGGCGCCCCGACGACGGTCTTCATCGGGTCGCTCGGCGGAGGGACGGTTCCGGTCCCCGGCAGCGTGATGCGGCTGGCATGGGTCAACAACACCCAGTTCGTTTTTTCACAGGGTACGATGTCCTCCTGGACGATGCAGCTGGGGAACATCAGCGGCGCCGCATCGCTGATCGCATCGCCCACCGGCGACCGAACGGCGTTCGACGCGAACGAGTAGGGCTTTAAGAGTATTTGCAACCCGGATCGACGATCCGGGCCACAATTTCTTTGAGGATGGAGTTGGATATCATGACGGAGAGTGAACCCAGCCTGCCTACTGACCTGGAGATTCTGCACTCCCGCATTCACGACGAGTGGGAAGCCTTTTCTGCTGTTCTCTCCGTTCTGAGCGAACCGCAAATCATCCGCCGCGATCCCGGCGAATGGTCGGTCAAGGACATTCTCGCCCATATCGCCGCCTGGGAAAAATTTCTGATCCTCAATCAGTTCCTCGGCATGCCGGCAGCCGAAGCACTGTGCGTCGATCCGGCTGTGATCAACCGGGCCGACGAAAATGAAGTCAATGCGATTCTGTTTGAACGGAACCGCGACCGGGCGCTGGTGGAAGTGCAATCCGACTGGTATGAAACCCATCGCTGGTTGATGTCGGAGCTGGTCAAGATCGGGGAAGAAGCTTTGGCCGCATCAACCCTCTGCTTCGGGCCGGACCCCAAACCGCTCGCCCAGTGGGTGGTGTTAAACACCTATGACCATTACGCCGATCATCGGCGAACAATCGAAGCGCGGAAAACCATCTGACAATAAATGAATGACGCGGCCACGAACTGCCAAGGGGGAAAAACTTATGGCCTTGCGAGCCCCGCCCCGGCTTCGCCGGGCGAGGCCGGGGGAGCGAAGCGACCCCGGCCCACCCCACCGGGGTGGGCGAAGCAATCTGGGTTTTCTGACGCGTGAAATGAGATTGCCCCGCCCCGGCCTCGCCGGGCGAGGCTGTGGGAGCAAAGCGATCCTGGCTTACCCCCACCAGGACGGGCGAAGCGATATGGTTTTACATTGGCATGAGAATCATTTATTCCATTGGTTGAAATTGCTTGAACGCTGCTATTGGTAGATTGCCCCGCCCCGGTAAGCCCACCGGGCGAGGCCGGGGCTTCGCCCCTGGCGCAGCTCGCAATGACAATGGGTTCGGAAATTCCTCGCGTCGAGGAAATTGTCATTCCTCCGACTATGAATGATTGACGCGGCCACAACCGGCCAAAGGGAAAAAACTTATGTCATTGGGAGGGGCGAAGCGACGAAGCAATCTGGTTTTATCATTGGTGGAAGAATCGTTTATACCATTGGTTGGGGGGTATTTTTATGTCCGCGATTGGGAGATTGCCCCGCCCCGGTAAGCCCACCGGGCGAGGCCGGGGCTTCGCTCCCTTCGGTCGCTCGCAATGACATATAAAATACTTACCCCGTAGGTTGCTATATATATTTATCCGTGAAATCCGCTCTACTCCGTGTAATCCGTGGTTCGCTTCTCCCGGGTCGCAATATTAAATGAAGAGGCGTCCTTCGGTATTGGAATTCACCCGGGATTACCGGGTCTGTTCCTTGCCCTCCCGCTCGGCCAGTTCTTCCTTGGCTCGTTTCACCCCTTTTCCGCGTTCCTCGGTATCCAGAATCCTCTTGCGGATGCGGTACGCGACGGGCGTTATTTCCAGGAGTTCGTCCTCAGCCAGAAATTCCAGGCATTCGTCGAGGCTCATCTGGCGTGGAGACACCAGGCGCACTTCGATATCCTTGTTCGACGAGCGCATGTTCGTCAGATGCTTTTTCTTGCAAACATTCACCGGCAGATCTCCCGGCCGTTGTTGTTCCCCTACCACCATTCCCTCGTAGACTTCCACTCCCGGCCCGAGGAACAATACCCCGCGCTCTTCGGCGTTTTTCAGTCCGAAGTTCGTCGTCGTGCCGGCCTCCCAGGCCACGATGGAACCAGTGGAACGGGTGGGCACCGGCCCGGCCATCGAATCATACCCGTGGAACACGGCATTCATCACGCCGTTTCCCCGTGTGGCATTCAGAAACTGATAGCGGAAGCCGAGCAGGCCGCGGGTAGGCGCGATGTAGGTAAGCTGCACGCTGCCCTTTTGCGAATCCACCATATTCATCATCTGCCCGCGGCGGGAGCCGAGCATTTCCACCACGGCTCCGACCGTATCGGGACTGGTTTCGATGTGGACTTCCTCGAAGGGCTCCAGCATCGTCCCGTCCTCCGCCGTCCGGAAGATCACCTCCGGGCGCGAGACATGGAACTCGTATCCTTCGCGCCGCATGGTTTCGATGAGAATTCCCAGGTGCAATTCCCCCCGGCCCGAGACGACGAAGGTGTCCGTTGCGCCGGTTTCCTCCACGCGCAGGGCGACGTTATGCCGCAGCTCTTCGAACAGCCGCTCGCGCAATTTTCTTGACGTTCCCCAGCGGCCTTCCCGCCCCGAGAACGGCGAGGTGTTCACGCCGAAGATCATCCGGACGGTCGGCTCCTCCACTTTGATCTGCGGAAGCGCTACCGGGTTTTCCGGATCAGCCAGCGTCTCGCCGATCGCGATTCCTTCCAGCCCGGCGATGGCGACGATTTCGCCGGCCTCCGCCTGCTCCACTTCCACCCGGTCCAACCCCTGGTGAATGTAAAGGTACCGCGCGCGCTCCTCCAGAATATCGCCGGCGAGGGTCATTCGGGCGACTTTTTCGCCTGCATGCATCCGCCCGGCGAAGATCCGGCCGACGGCGGTGACGCCCCGGTAATTGTCGTATCCGAGCGAGGCCACCAGCATCTGCAGCGGCGCATCCGGATCCACCATGGGCGGGGAGATGTGGCGCAGGATGGCGGAAAAGAGCGGCTGCAAATCCGGACCCATTTCATGGGTGAGGCCGGCCTGCTGGGTGATGGCGTTGGTGTAGATGACCGGGAAATCCGCCTGCCGCTCGCTCGCGCCCAGTTCGATAAACAGATCGAAAGTTTTATTCAGCGCGATATCCGGCTCGGCGTCCTTGCGGTCCATTTTATTGATGACCACGATCGCGCGATGTCCCTTTTCCAGCGCCTTTTTTAATACAAAGCGCGTCTGCGGCATGGGGCCCTCGGCGGCGTCCACCAGGAGCAGAATGCCATCCACCATGTTCATCACACGCTCCACCTCGCCGCCGAAATCGGCGTGGCCCGGCGTGTCCACGATGTTAATCTTCACCTGCAGCCCCGCCACCGGATCCCACACGCTGATGGCAGTATTCTTCGCCAGGATGGTGATCCCGCGTTCGCGCTCCAGGTCATTGGAATCCATCACCCGTTCGGCCACCTGCTGGTTATCCCGGAATACGTGGGATTGCCGCAGCAGTCCGTCCACCAGGGTGGTTTTCCCGTGGTCGACGTGGGCGACGATGGCGATGTTGCGAATGTCGATTCTTTCCTTAATCATACCGGCCGATTTCCTGGATACCACGCACAACGACCCCGGCCGCATGCCGAGGTCGTTTTGACAAGCATATCAAATTTTCGTGCTTACGAAAAGGCTGCGGAAAAAATAACCGGAAAGCCTGTTTTCCGAGAGCGCAGCCTGTCCTCGGTTTCAGGACAATCGTTTTTGCGCGGCGCGGACGATTTCCGCATAATCCGGCTTGAGGCTGGCACCGCCCACCAGCCCTCCGTCGATCTCCGGTTCGGAGAGGAACTCGTCGATGTTGGCCGGCGTAACGCTGCCGCCGTACAGCACGCGCACACCACCTGCAACCGCCTGCCCGAACGATTCCTTCAACACCGAGCGGATCGATCCAGCTACCACCCGGTTGGCGTCCGGCCCGTGCGCGGCCCGTCCCGTGCCGATCGCCCACACCGGCTCGTAGGCCACGATCGTCCGCGCGGATTTTTCCGCCGTGAGGCCGCCAAAAGCCGCCCGCATCTGGCGCCGGACGACTTCGTCGGTTCGTCCCGCTTCGTTCTCGGACAGCGTCTCGCCCACGCAGACGATCGGAATCAGCCCGGCGGCGAGCGCCGCCTTCACCTTTTTGGCCACCATCTCGTCGGTTTCGCCGAACAGCGCGCGCCGCTCGGAGTGACCGAGGATGACGTAGGCGCACCATTCCTTCACCATGGCGGCGGAAAGCTCGCCGGTAAAGGCCCCTTTTTCCTCCCAGTGCATGTTCTGTGCACCGAGGCCGATCCCCTTTCCTTTAAGAATGTGGGCCAGGGCCGGCAACGCCGTGGCGGGCGGGCAGATCACCCGTTCCACGCCGCCGATCTCCATCAATCCCGGAAGGATCTGGCGCACGAACGCTTCCGCTTGCGCGGAAGTGTTGTTCATCTTCCAGTTTGCCGCCATGCAGGGAATGCGCTTGCTTATTTCGGTTGCCATTTTGCGATGATTTTCTCCGCTTCTACCCTGAGCCAGGGTGAGGTATTGGGATCCTTCAACACTTCGTTCAAGGAAGTTAATCCATTGGCCGTATGGCCCGTGATGCACGAGTATTCGGCCTGAACGGTTTTGACGATTGGTTTTTCTTCATTGCGCGCAAGATCCGCCGCATTCTGGATGTAGGGACCTGCATCGTTCGGATTAGCAGAGAACGTCGCCAGCCATCGTCCGTACGCCGCCTGCGCGGTCGACCACCGCGGAAATTGATTCGCCATTCCGGAGAGCAAATCCCTGCCGTCCGGCGCTTCTCCGACGTGGAATAAAACCTCTTCGCAGGTGACGCGCAGCGCCCCTTCATTCGGATTGGCTTGCGATCCTTTCTGGCAGAACTCTCCCGCTATAAGCCATTGGCCGCGCGAACCGAGTTTTTGCGCAGCCAGGTTTATCACAACCGATCTGGCTGCGGGAATGCTCTGCAACGCGTCGGTAAACGCTCTGTTGGCCGCATCCTGGTTTCCCTGATCCAGATCGGCGAGTCCCTGCTGCAACAGGTTCCAGGCGTTGCGTGCGTCCTGCGGAATGGTGAATCCCTGTGTCGGTGTGGGAGCTTCCGGCGTTCTTCCAAGCCCGGCCGGAGCGGGCGTGAGTGCCTGAGCGGTTTGGGTTGCGCTTTGATGCTGCTTCTTTGAAATGCTGCTTGCCACACCCAATGCGACGAGACAGAGGCAACCGCATGCAAAAACCGCGACAAGGATCAACAACCACCTCGGGATCCGCTTCCACAGCGGAGGCTTCTTTCCGCCGACGGCTTTTTTTGCACTCGCCTTTTCGGCGGGCAATTTAATCGTGGTCACCGAACCCTTGACCGGGGCGGGAACAGCGACGGCTTCATGGATGGCGTCGCGGAAAGCCTTGACTTCGGAATCGACGTCCGCATACCGGTCCGCGCGATTCTTGGAAAGCGCTTTGAGCAGCACCCGTTCCACTCCGGCGGGCACCTTCGGGTTCAGTTGGCGCGGCATCGGCAGCGGTGTGAAGATGTGATCGTGGATGATCGAAAACGGGGTGTCGGCGTTGAAGGGCACCCGCCCCACCGCGAGTTCGTACATCACCACGCCCAGGGAGTAGATATCGGTGCCCGCATCCAGATCCTTTTTACCTTGCGCCTGTTCCGGGGAAATATAATGCGGCGTTCCCAAGAGCATGTCCGAGGAGAGCGTGGATTCGCCGGATTGAGCGATACGCGCCAGACCGAAATCCGCCAGATAGATTCCACCGTCCGACACGAGCAGAACGTTGGAGGGTTTGATGTCGCGGTGGAGGATTCCCTTGGAATGCGCGTAGGAGAGCGCCGCGCCCACGGCGTCGATCACCCGCACGGCTTCCTCGGCCGAGAGCGGCCCGCGCGCAAGCCGTGCCTTGAGCGTCTCGCCCTCGATGAATTTCATCACCAGGTATGGCTGGCCCTCGAATTCGGAATAATCGTAGATCGGGACGATGTGGGGATGTTCGAGCTTGGCCACCACGCGCGCTTCGCGGGTGAAGCGCGCGGTGAACGAAGGATCCTCCAGAAAAGCCGGGTGCAGCACCTTGATGGCGACGTACCGGTCGAGCGAGGCGTGGTACGCCTTGTAGACCGTCGCCATTCCCCCTTGACCGAGTTGTTCCATCACGCGGTAGGGTCCGACGTTTTGACCGATGACGAAGGGCATGGCGCCTCCCCGGAAAGGCGGATCCGCGGTTCATCAGCCGGGTTCTTCCGGCCGAAAAAGCAAATCGGGAAGAGCAGGATACGGATCCCGGCCGTCGTGCCGCCGGGTGTTTTCATTCTATTCTATGTTGATTCGATGAGGGCGCCAAATCCATTGCTGGATCTCGCGCCCTTCTTTGGATTGCGAATCGGTCCGCGAAACCTTATTTGTCCTGCAGGATCGCGATTCCCGGAAGCACCTTGCCCTCGAGGAATTCGAGTGTGGCCCCGCCGCCGGTGGAAATGTGCGAGATTTTCTCCGCCAATCCCGCTTCGGTGACGGCCGCGACGGAATCCCCGCCGCCCACGATGGTGACCGCCCCGCATGTCGAAACGGCCTGCGCCAGGTCCCGCGTTCCCTTGGCGAAGTTCGGAAATTCGAACACGCCCATCGGGCCGTTCCAAACCACCAGCTTCGAGCCTTTGAGCGCATCGGAAAACTTTTTGATCGTCGCGGGTCCGACGTCCAGGATCCGCCAACCGTCCGGAACGGCGCTCGCCGCCACCGTCTTGAATTGCGCGGCGGCGTCGAATTTATCTGCAATCACCACATCGTCCGGCAGTACCAGCTTGCTTCCAGCATCCGCTATGATCCGGCGGGCCGTGTCCAGGCTGCTTTCTTCCACCAGCGAATCCCCCACCGCCAGTCCTTTAGCTTTCAGGAAGGTGTTGGCCATCCCGCCGCCGATGAGCAGCTTCTCGCATTTATTCAGCAGGTTGGTGATCACGCCGATCTTGTCGCTGATTTTCGCCCCGCCCAGGATAAGGATGTACGGGTGGTCCGGATTGTTGGCCGCCTTGTCGAGAAATTCGATTTCCTTTTCCATCAGGAACCCGGCCACGCCCGGAAGGAAGTGGGCCACTCCCTCGGTGGAGGCATGCGCGCGGTGGGCCGATCCAAAAGCGTCGTCCACGTAGATCTTTCCCAGCAGCGCCAGCCGCCGCGAAAAATTCACGTCGTTCTTTTCCTCTTCCGGGTAGAAGCGGGTGTTCTCCAGAAGCGCCACGTCGCCCGGCTTCAGTTCGGCAACGGTTCCCTCGGCCACGGGGCCGACGCAATCGGTGGCAAACGCCACTTTCTTCTTCAATAGACCGCTGAGGTGCTCGGCCACAGGCGAGAGCGAGAAGGCCGGATCCGGCCCGCCCTTCGGACGTCCGAGGTGGGAACAGAGCGCCACCATCGCCTTCTGGTCGATCAGATACTGGATGGTCGGCAACGCGGCGCGAATGCGCGTATCCTCGCCCACCTTGCCGTTCTTGATGGGCACGTTGAAATCCACGCGCATCAGCACCTGCCAGCCGTTCACGCTTACGTCACGAACGGTCTTCTTATGTATCATGGTTCCTCCGCCGGAATCCCGGGGCTATAGTTTCTGGGCGATGATCTTGGCTAGATCGGCCGTGCGGCACGAATAACCCCACTCGTTGTCGTACCAGGCAACAACCTTCACCAGATTGCCGCCCATGACCATGTTGTATTGCAGATCGACGATCGAGGACCGGTCGTCGCCCTTGAAATCGGTCGACACCAGCGGATCGGCGGCCTTGCCGTAGGTTACGCCGAGGATTCCCTTCAGGGCGCCGTTGGATGCATCGACGAACGCGGCGTTAAGTTCTTCCTTGGTGACGGTCTTGGTGATGGTGGCAGTGAAATCGACGACCGAAACCGTCGGGCTCGGAACGCGCATCGAAAAGCCGTCGAACTTGCCCTTGAGTTCCGGGATGACCAGCGCGATGGCTTTGGCCGCGCCGGTGGTCGTCGGAATGAGGTTGAGTCCGGCGGCGCGCGAGCGGCGCAATTCCTTCTTGTGGCCTTGGTCGAGGATCACCTGATCGTTGGTGTACGAGTGGATCGTGCACATTACGGCGTAGAGAATTCCGAATTTATCGTTGACCACCTTCGCCGCCGGCGCCAGACAGTTGGTGGTGCAGGACGCGTTCGAAAGGATGTGGTGCTTGGCGGGATCGTATTTCGAATCGTTGACGCCGATCACGACGGTGAGGTCCTCGTTCTTGGCCGGCGCCGAGATGATGACCTTCTTCGCCCCTCCCGATTGGATGTGCACGTTGGCACCGGGTTTTCCCTTGGCCGGATCGCCGATCGCGTCGGTGAACAGTCCGGTGGATTCGATCACGATCTGGACTCCCAGGTCCTTCCAGGGCAGCTTGGCCGGGTCTTTTTCCTGCAGCACCCTGACCGTGCGCCCGTCGATGACGAGATTGCCTTCCTTGACTTCCACGCTGCCGGTGAATTTGCCGTAGGTGGAATCATATTTGAATAAATGCGCGTTGGTGTCGACGTCGAAGAGGTCGTTGATCGCCACCACCTCGAGATCCTGGGGGAGACGTTCCACGATCGACTTGAGCACCTGCCGCCCGATTCGTCCGAACCCGTTGATGCCTACTTTGGTTGCCATTGCGTTCCTCCTGATAGAAAAATGAATTACATCGGAAACAACGCCGCGCGCCTGGCGAGCAAATCCATCAAAGCAGCGGCAAGTTTTTGCGGATCGTGATGTCCCGCATTTCCTCCGTCGGCGAGGTCCTCCTGGAACACACTCACCCGCCCCTCCGGCAGCGCGCCGCCCACCCACTCCATCCCTTCCGGCAGCGAGCCCGCCGGTTTGGAATTGGCCAGCACCGCATGGAACGGTTGCACCCCGATGTGCCGCTGGATCGCCTCGAGATGGTCCCCCACCGAAAAACCGTCCGTTTCACCGGGTTGGGTGGCCACGTTGCAGACGTAGATCTTCAACGCGCGGCTGGCGACGAGCGCTTCGCGGATCTCGCGGATCAGCAGATTCGGAAGCACGCTGGTGAACAGGCTCCCCGGGCCCGCCACGATCAGCTCGGCGCTTAACAGCGCTTGCACCGCTCCCGGGTAGGCGCGCACGTCCTCCGGCTCCAGCCACACCCGCCAGACCGCGCCCGGAACGGACGTGATTTGATTTTCGCCGCTGACGCGTTGCAACGCGTCGGCGCGTTCCCCCACCAGCTCGCCTTCCAGCGTGACGTTGCTCAGCGTGGAAGGAAACACCCTTCCACAAATGGAAAGCACGCGTCCAGCTTCCGCCAGACCGCTTTCGAAATTTCCGGTAACGCCGGCCATCGCGGTGACGAAAAGATTTCCGAACGCGTGGCCGTGAATTCCATCGCCCTCGGCGAACCGGTATTGGAAGAGTTGCGTCAGCAGCGCTTCATCTTCCGCCAGCGCCGCCAGACAGTTGCGCAAATCCCCCGGCGGCGGGATCCCCAGCGACCGCCGCAGGCGCCCCGAGGAGCCTCCGTCGTCGGCCACCGTCACCACCGCGGTCAGGTTCGTCGTCCGTTGTTTCAGGCCGCGTAATAATATGGAAAGTCCGGTTCCGCCCCCGATCGCCACCACTTGCGGCCCGCGTCCCAGCCGGTAATAGGCGGCCATGGCTTCCGGAACCTTCCGGCGGCCCCTGGTAAATGGGGCCAGGAGGGCATAGCTTAATCGCCAGAGCGAGAAGCCGATCAGTCCGCCGCCGGCCGCGAGTAAAACCGCAATCCGGATCGGCCGCGGGATAAAACTCAACACCAGCGCGGAAAGTACGGGCGAATCCGGGCGGGACCGGTATAGATCCAGCATGAACACGGAAAAGCCCAGCCCCACCAGCAGCGTGCCCGTTACCAAGCCGATCAGCCACCGCTTCACCCCCATTCCCGGCGTTAACCAGATTTTCCCCAACGCCAACCAGGATTTCAGGCGGTCGGCCAGCCTTTCCGGTGATTTTTTCATGGAAAATTTTTCGCTGGGGGATGATAGCAGGAAAGACTATCACCGTCAATCCGGCGTGTGATATAATCCAATCACTATACTTTCCCGAAAGGAGATGCACCATGCCTAGTGTCACGTACGAGCACGTCACGAAACGGTTCGAACGCGTCGTTGCGCTCAACGACCTCAATCTGGAGGTCAAGGACAAGGAATTTCTTGTCCTGGTCGGCCCCTCGGGGTGCGGCAAAACCACCGCGCTCCGCTGCCTGGCCGGTTTGGAGGAAGTGTCCGACGGCATAATTAAAATCGGACCGCGGATCGTCAATGATATCGCCCCGAAAGACCGCGATATCGCGATGGTGTTCCAATCCTACGCTCTCTACCCGCACATGACCGTCTATGACAACATGGCTTTCGGACTGAAGTTGCGCCGCGTTCCGCGTCCGGAAATCGACCGGCGTGTGAAGGAAGCCGGCGAAGTGCTCGGCCTGACCGACATGCTCAAGCGCCAGCCGCGCCAACTATCCGGCGGCCAGCGCCAGCGCGTCGCCCTCGGCCGCGCCATCGTCCGGGAACCGCAGGTGTTTCTCCTCGACGAACCCCTCTCCAACCTCGACGCCAAGCTGCGTGTGCAGACCCGCGCCGACATTTCCAAGCTGCACCAGCGGCTGCAGACCACCTTCGTCTACGTGACCCACGACCAGACGGAAGCCATGACCATGGCCACCCGCATCGCGGTCATGCGCGACGGCATCCTCCAGCAGTTGGATACGCCGCAGGCACTGTACGATAAGCCGGTCAACGTCTTCGTCGCCGGGTTTATCGGTTCGCCTTCGATGAACTTTTTCGATGCCAAGATTTCCCGCAGCGACTCGACGCTGTTCGTCGACGCCGGCGCATTTGCCGTACCGATCCCGGCCGACAAAGCGCAGCGTTACTCCTCGCGGGTCGGAAAAGACATCATCTTCGGCATCCGCCCGGAGCACATTCACGATCCACAGTTCGCGCCCCCCGGCATCGCCGCGGCCCGTGTGGAAACCCGCGTGGACGTCACCGAGCCGATGGGCAACGAGGTCTTCCTGTATCTGGTCAGCGGCGAGCACACTTTCATCGCCCGCGTCGACCCGCGCACCCGCGCCCGGATGGGCGACCGGCTCGAGGTGTCCTTCGACATGAGCCAGATCCACGTCTTCGACCGGGATACGCAGGTCGCCGTTCGCTGATCCGTTCTACTCCAACCATCCTTCCCGCGCCCGCTCCCGGGCGCGGGATTTTTTTACCGCCCGCTGTCCGGGCCGTTTCCCACGGAGGTTTCCATGGCGGATTTCGATCTGATGCGTTCGCTTTCCCAAACCGCGCAAACCAAAATCGTCCTGCTGGTGATGGACGGACTGGGCGGGATACCGGTCGAGCCCGGGGGCCCGACCGAACTCGAGGCCGCCGTCCGGCCAAATCTGAACCGCCTCGCCGCCGAGGGATGCCTGGGGCAGATGAATCCGGTCGGATACGGCATAACCCCCGGCTCCGGCCCGGGGCATCTGGCGCTCTTCGGATACGATCCGCTCAGGTTCGACATCGGCCGCGGCGTGCTGGAAGCGTTTGGAATCGGCGTGCACGTCGGCTCCGACGACGTGGCCGCGCGCGGCAACTTCTGCACGGTGGATTCCGGCGGCAAGATCACCGACCGGCGCGCCGGGCGCATCGCCACCGACGCGTCCAAGCTGCTGGTGGAAAAGCTCGCCAAAATTAAACTCCCCGGGATCGAAATTGAAGTGAAGCCCGTCAAGGAACACCGCTTCGTGATCGTGATGCGCGGGATGGGGCTGTCCTCCTGCCTGACCGAAACCGATCCGCAGAAGACGGGCGTTCCGCCCCTCCCGGTCAAGGCGATCGAGCCCAAGGCGCAACGAACAGCGGACCTGTTCAATGAATGGATCGCTCAGGCCGGAAAGATCCTTGCCGACGACCATCCCGCCAACATGCTCACCCTGCGCGGATTCTCCGGCGACCCCCGCCTGCCGCAGTTCAACGAGATCTATAAAGTAAAATCCGCCTGCGTGGCGGTCTATCCGATGTATCGCGGCGTGGCCAAACTTGTGGGAATGCAGGGGATCTCCTTCGAGGGGGACACTCCCGAGGATGAATTCCACGCCGCCGCCAAGGTCTGGAAGGACTTCGATTTCCTTTTCATCCACATCAAGGCGACGGACTCGCGCGGGGAAGACGGGGACTTCGCGGCCAAAGTCAAAGTAATCGAAAAGGTGGACGCCGCGCTGCCCACCTTGCTAGCCAGCAAGCCGGATGTGTTGCTGGTCACCGGCGACCATTCGACCCCGGCCAAACTTAAAAGCCATTCCTGGCACCCGGTTCCGCTCCTGCTGTGGGCGCCGGAAACCGTCCGCCCTGACGCGGAAAACGCCTTCGGGGAAAGGATGTGCGCCCGCGGAGGGTTGGGCACATTCCCGACCGCGGAGCTGATGCCGCTGGCGCTGGCGCATGCCAACCGGCTGATGAAATACGGAGCATAGGGAAGAATCAAAACTGTTCAATATCAAAAAGAGCGTCTTTATAGGACGCTCTTTTCCTTTAAAGACCCAAGACAAATTCCACATGCCCGCGTGTACGTAGCGGGCATCCATTAGGCTTGTGTAAAAACCTCACATCGTCTGGACTGGATTCCCGCCCCCGAGAAGAACACTCGAGGGCAGGCTACGAACACGCGGGAATGACATCAGTCAAAAAGTATGTCATTCCCGATAAAGTTGGTTTTAAGAGCCCGGGTTTAACCGGGCGAGGTTAATCGTTCGGAGCTTCAGCTCCGAACGATCGTGTCGTTCCGCATTCCTAAATTGGATGAAAGCCTGGCGTGGATTCCCGCCCCCCGAAAAGTACACTCGAGGGCAGGCTACGAACACGCGGGAATGATAAACCATTCCAATTACATTCGCAACAATCGTGTCGTTGAAACAGAGTAATTCCTATTCAATATTTGGTCCACTATGCTTTCGGCCGCCGCAGTTTCTTCCCGGCAACCGCGGCGGGCCTTGCCCCGTGGAACGGCGGCGCGGTGATGCCGCAGATGGTGCACAGGCGCTTGTCCAGCAGTCGGGTGCGGACCCGCGCGTCGATTTCGGGGAGATCGGCGGAGGTGGTGATGACCGTCGCCAGTTCGGCGTTATAGCGGTGATTCAGAAGTTGGAATAATTTTTCCCGCGCCCAGGGTGTGGCATTCTGCGCACCGAGGTCGTCCAGCACCAGGAGATTGACCGAGCGGATTTCTTCGAACATCCGGTCGTAGGAGACCGGGCTGGCGGGGTTGAACGTCGAGCGCAGGTAGTCGAGCAAATCCGGAACGACGACGAAGAGCGATGGAAAACCCTGTGCTTCGCGGTAGTTGGCGATTGCGGCGGCCAGGTGCGTCTTCCCGCATCCGAAAGAGCCCATGAGCACAAGCCATCCCACCGGCGATTCGGCCATGCGGCGCGAATGCTCCAGCGCCACCCGCAAGCCTTTGGATTCTTCCGGTGAAAGATGTTCGTTCTCGCGCAGCAAGAACGAGGCGAAGGTCTGGCGGGAATGCAGATACAACGAGGAAAGATCGGTTGAGGCGTATTCTTTAATGGGCTGGCGGTAATCCGGCGCGAGGATCCGCACGCGGTTGACCCGCTCGGAATCCGAAAGGCGCGAACGGATCCGGCCCTCGATCTCTTCCAGCCGCAGGTTGGTGGTGATCACCGTGGGCATCTCGTTGAGATAGCGGAAATCCAGAAGCTGGAAAAGCTTTTCCTGCGCCCAGGGGGTCGTGTTTTGCGTCCCAAAATCGTCGAGGATGAGCAGCGGCACCTGCCGGATTTCGTCGAACCGTTGCGAAAACCGCTCGTCGGTTCCTTCGAAGGACGCCCGCAGCCAATCGAGGAGATCCGGCACGGTGAGGAACAATGTTGGAATGCCGTGATCGACGGAGAAGTTGGCGATGGCCGCCGCCAGGTGGGTCTTACCGCATCCAAATCCGCCCTCCAGCAGGAGCCATCCCGCGCGAGTCTGCGAGAAAGCGAAGGCTAGATTGTAGGCCTGCTCGAGCGACTTCTGCGCCATCGGGCTGAGCGCCACCCTGCCATGCGGCGAAAAGGATTCGAACGTCATATGCTGCAGTCGCTGGAGGTTGCTGAACCGGTACAGCCGCTCGCTGGCCTGCGATTGCAAAATGCCCTGCATGCACACGCACGGCGTCACCCGGCCGAAGTTCGGATCGCCCACCGGCACGTTGTAGCGCAAATATCCGATCCCGCCGCAGATCGGGCAGCCCGGTTTTCCGGGTCCGATGACCGACGGCTCGGGAAGGTCAGTGCTCGATAAAGTCCGCATACTCTCCTTCGACATACCGCTTGCGGTCTTCGTCCGACGGCGGCTTTCCCCCGCCCTTTCCTTCCTTCTTCCAACGCGAGAGAATCGCGGCGATGTAATTCCAGGAACGGGCGTTGTTTTCCACGGCGATGCGCATCGCTTCTTCAATCCAAGGGGCGGGATATTCCTTCTCCGCGTCGCGCAGGATTTCCGCCAGCATCGGCGTCAGCGCGCCGATATTCTGTTCATACAGCGTGAAGATATTG
>JBEKLP010000005.1:0-57521 GCA_050010135.1 Anaerolineales bacterium | reverse complement strand
CACCTGCCACGGCTCCCGTTTGCGCCCCGAAGCGGCATCCGTTCGTTTCTCCGGAAAAACCATCGTCGAAGTTCATGCGATGTCCATCACCGAAGCGTTGCACTTCTTTTCCGGTTTGTCCCTCTCGACCGAACAAAAAGCGATTGCCGAAGAGATACTCAAGGAGATCACCGCCCGGTTGGAGTTCCTTTTGAACGTTGGGCTCCATTATCTCACCCTGGACCGGTCGGCCCCGTCGCTTTCCGGCGGGGAGGGCCAACGGATCCGGCTGGCATCGCAAATCGGCTCCGGTCTGGTGGGCGTCTTATATATTCTGGACGAACCCTCGATCGGATTGCATGTCAGGGATAACCGGCGGTTGCTGGACTCGCTTCTCCGCTTGCGGGATCTGGGCAATACGGTCATTGTGGTGGAACACGACCGGGAAACGATCGAATCCGCCGACCACGTCGTCGACTTCGGCCCGGGGGCAGGCGCGCTGGGAGGGCAGATCGTGGCGTCGGGTCCGCCGGAGGACATTGCGAAAAATCCGTCCTCGCTTACCGGAAAATATCTGAGCGGTGAGCTGGTGGTTGCCGCCGGAACGCGCCAAGCGGAAAGCCGCAATGGGCGCCGATCTCCCAACGGCCACTGGCTGACCATTCACGGCGCACGGCATAACAATTTAAAGGATATCGACGTCCGTTTTCCGGCGGGAGTATTTACCTGCGTCACCGGCGTGTCGGGGTCCGGAAAATCCTCACTGATCGCGGAGACCCTGTATCCGGCGATGGCCGCCAGGCTCCATGGTGCCTTGGTCAAGCCGGGCGCGTTCCGCAAAATTACGGGGTTGCAATATTACGATAAGGTCGTCAATATCACCCAGGATCCAATCGGCCGGACGCCGCGATCCAACCCCGCAACCTACATCGGGGTCTACGACGACATCCGCGACGTATTCGCCCAAGTGCCTGAATCCAAAGCCCGAGGTTACGCGGCCGGAAGATTTTCATTCAACGTGCATGGCGGCCGCTGCGAAGCCTGCAAAGGCCACGGGCAGAAATGCGTGGAAATGCATTTCCTTCCGGATGTGTGGATCACCTGCGATGCATGCAAAGGTACACGGTTTAATCGCGAGACGCTCCAGGTGAAGTTCAAGGGGCATTCGATTTCCGAGGTTCTGGCGATGGATGTTAAAGAAGCTCTTGAACTTTTCGGGGCTTTTCCCGGAATCTCCCGCCTTCTGGGCACTTTGAATGACGTCGGATTGGAATATGTCAAATTGGGGCAACCCGCCACAACGCTTTCGGGAGGCGAAGCACAACGCGTCAAACTAGCCAAGGAATTAAGCAAGAAATCCACGGGTCGTACGATGTATATCCTCGACGAGCCGACCACCGGTCTGCATTTTGCCGATATTCAAAAGCTGCTGGATGTACTGCACCGCTTGACCGACGAAGGAAATACCGTCATCGTCATCGAACACAACCTGGATGTGATCAAAACCGCGGATTGGATCGTCGATTTGGGACCCGAGGGCGGATTAAGGGGAGGTGAAATCGTGGCGTTTGGAACCCCGGAAGAAGTTGCGGAAGCCGAACACTCTTTTACCGGTGTTGCGCTGCGTTCGATCCTCCCGCTTCACGCGTCATAGAATTTGACAATTCTCAGGTTTTATCCTATACTCTGGTTATCCTTTCGATTGGAGGCAATACCGCCATGAGCGGTGTCGATCGAAAATTCTGGTAAACCATTCTCAGGCACGGGGCCTTGCGCTACCGTGCCTTTTTTTTTCAAGGAGACTGCCTATGGACTACGGGATGATCGGAAAAATCGAAAAGGCCAAGCGGTATGCCGAGGAACCGGATCGTTTTCAATTCGATGAGTTTAGCATCACTTTTCGCGGCGATAATAACAACCATCAAATTCGATTTGATCAGGGAAAATGGCAATGCGATTGTGATTTCTTTCATCTCCGCGGCGTGTGCTGCCATTCGATGGCTCTGGAGCGGATTCTGGAGCATATGCTGACGGTGCCATCTCCCGCATAATCCATCCACAATAACCCAGGTTCGAAGGATTTTCCTGGGCATCCCCGTCCACACCGGATATTCATCCGCGCAACCCCGCCCGCTCAGCTATTCCGCGCTGACCCCCACTATGATGTCGTCCTCCGGCATTCGTGTTCCACGGTATTATGCTAGAATTTCCCACCGGACGATCTTATGATTATCCTTCTGATAATTTTCCTGTTGTTAATCGGCGCCGTAGCAATCTACCTTCTTCCCCCGGAAAAACGCAACCTGCGGATCATCGCCTCGTTGCTCCCCGTGGCGGCCCTAGGAGTCCTCCTCGCCCCGGTCTCTTTCCCGCCTTCTTTCTCGATTTCCTGGCTGCCCGTGCAATTATTCCCCGAACAACCCCTATTTCGCGCCGACCTGGTCGGCATATCTTTTTCGGTTTATCTCTGCTGCCTGTTGATTGCCATAGAATGGACCCGCCCTCTACGCCGCAGCCCCGTAAGGATCGCTCGAGCCCTGGTTTATCTATTGACGATCGCGGGGATAATTGCATTTTCCGCTTCCAATGTCCTCTCGACAGCCGT
This sequence comes from Anaerolineales bacterium, assembly GCA_050010135.1. Taxonomy (GTDB): domain Bacteria; phylum Chloroflexota; class Anaerolineae; order Anaerolineales; family RBG-16-64-43; genus FEN-1073. The sequence goes on along the minus strand of JBEKLP010000005.1, from coordinate 54,937 downwards.
CTCCTGGGCTTGGATCGATTTTCTCTCCTTTTTCGCCGTTCTGGTACTGAACCGGTCGGTGGAGATTAATGCGCATGGAATCGCCTCGTCCATCCATAATTCGTTGAGCATCCTGGCCATTAACCTGCTAGGGACAATTCTGGTTTTATTCCCCGTCCTTCAAACATCCCACGCTTCCCTGATGGATTGGTCCCTGGTCTGGGAGCAAAATCCTTCCGGGTTGTCGCTATTTCTCTTTCTCGCCGGCGTTACCTTGCGGTTGGTGATTGCCCCATTGCAATTCACATATTCCCGTTCGAAATCCGGGTCAGCCGGAGCGGAGATATTGCTGCGTATCCTTCCTTCCGCCGCCGTTTTATCCCTCCTGGCCAAAGCGTGGCCTCCGCAACTCACTCTGGGCTCCGGAAATATGCTTTCCGCCTGGGCATACCTCTTTTTTGCGTTAGTCGTCCTCATGGCCGGATTGCAATGGTGGATCGCTTCCTCCTCCTTTGATCGTCGTGAGATATTTTGCTTTCTCATCCCAATCTTCGCGTTGCAAACCGCCTTTTTTTCCTCATCGGTAGATCGCCTTTTCCTTGCTTCCGGTGGTATTCTGATTTTAGGCGTGGGATTGATTTTTTTATACTCCGGATTTCTCCCCCATCGGCGTTGGCTATCCGCTTTTATTGTTCTATGGGCGGTCGTTTTTGCCGGAGGTCCCCTCTCGCCAATGTCGCTATGGATCGTGCATGTCTATTCCGGTGTTTGGTCGACGGTTTCGCTGGCCACCATTTTGCCATTGCTGCTCGTGCATATCTTGATTCTCAGTTCCATATTACGGCTTGCCTTTGAGTCGGTGGAGGAATTCCCATCGAATGAACCGCTATTTCTCTTCCTGTATTCTCTGGGAATGCTTGTTTGTTTGATCTTTATTTTTTTCCCGGGATGGAACGCGCCAATCTCGTTCTTTGGAGTGGCCTTTCCCGTTTTCCTTCTTGCAGTTGCTGTGGGGTTTTGGTATCTCTCACGGCACATCCACCGGATCAACGCTACGCTGTCCCAGTTTCTGGAAACTTTCTTCCGTCTGCAGTGGCTGCAAAACGCATTATTATTTTTATTCGGCCGACTAGCGTATTTGATCTCGAGTTTGGAATCTTTTCTCAGCGGCGAGGGAGTAATGCTATGGTCGTTGGGAATCGCCTTATTGCTGTTTTTAGCATTCCGCGGAGGTTAGTTTGCTATTCTGGATCATTCTTGCGGGGTATTTGCTAATCCTGATTGGTGCGTTGATATTCACGGTCACGCGCTCCTGGATATACGCTTTGACTGCTTTTTCCCTTCAAACGTTGGGTGTCGGATTGCTCGCCCTCCAGATTGCACCCGTTCCGGTCGCCGCCGCAAAATGTATCGTTGGTTGGTTGGCGGTTACGATCCTGGCGATCACCATCTCCCATGAAAAAAAGGATTTTCTCCGGGATACGGAAGGCTTGATCGCCCCGCTTTTTCGGATGGCGTTATGGATTTTGGTTTTTTCCTCTCTGGTGGTGTTATTTCCTGGCTTGGGAGGTTTTTTTCAAAATCCCCCGACGGGAATCCTGCTGCCCTCGGGCTTCCTACTTGGAATCGGTCTGATTAATCTCGGGATATCCGAACACCCGCTTCGCGTCTCCCTAAGCCTCCTCTCTCTTCTTCAGGGGTTCGAGCTTTCTTATCTGTGGGTGGAACAATCCCTGCTGGTGCTCGCCCTGCTCGCGGTTATGGATTTATCGATTCTGGTGGTACTGTCGATCCTTCATTCCTACAATCTTCCCGTAGAAAATTCCGGGATCAATTTATGAATGCTCCCGCGATCTTCCTTATTACACCGGTTCTTGTCGCCTTCGCGGCGTATGGTTTTTTTCCTCGTCGTTCGCGGTTGACGATTTTCCTGGCTGTTCTTTATTCTCTCATTCTGGCGTTTACTGCCTCTGCCATTCCCTTGGGCGCCCCCTGGATTATTTTGGGTCACCCGTTGCCTGTATCCAATACGCTCTCTTTTTTGGGACGTTCGTTTACTTTTAATCCCGAGGTCCGGCCTATCATCATGTTTCTTTGCTTGGGCGCCGCCGCGCTGCTCGCGGGAAGCATGGCCGTTACCAGCAATCGCATTCTGATTCCAGTCCTATTGCTCGTGTTAAGTCTCTTGTTTGCTTCCCTGTTCATCCAACCCTTCCTATACGCGTCCTTTTTTCTATTCCTTTCAGTAGTCCTCCTGTCGCTGCTCCTATCCGATGCCTCTCATCCTTCCCCGCGCGGTGCCGTTCGATGGATCTCCTATTCTGTCTTCGGTACTCTCTTTTTGTTGTTGGCGGGATCTGGGATCTCACTTTATTCGAATCTACCCGCGGACCCCGCGAAATTGGAACCGATCCTTATCCAATTGTGCCTCGGCTTTGGGCTCCTGTTGGCTTTCCCTCCGTTTCATTTCTGGCTCCCGGAAGTGTCCGATGATTCACCTCCTTACAGCGTCTCGTTGGTTCTTTCTTTATATGTTGGCGGTGTAATTTTTATATTACTTCGGTTTTTGGACGGTTTCTCCTGGCTTCGTCAATCCTCGTCTGTATACCTTGTATTCCTCCTCGCAGGGAGCGGGATGTGCGTGATTGGATCCTCCTTGTCGCTGGTTCAAGGCCGCCTGGGGCGCTGCGTCGGCTACCTATCGCTGTCCAACCTGGGTGTGGTTTTCTTGAGCCTGTCCATCGCCGGTCCGATCGGCGTGAAGAATGGGCTGGTCCTCTTGGCTCTTCGCGGTCTTTCTCTGCTTGTTTGGGGCGTTTCTTTCCACACGCTGCGCCCAAAGCAGGCGAGCGACCAGATTGCGGTCTTGCGCGGCCGCGCGTTCTCCAACCCCGTTGCTTTTTCCGCGGCGTTACTCTCCGGGCTTTCTCTTGTCGGCATTCCCGGGCTTTTCTCTTTCCCGGCCTTTTGGGCGGTCCTTCGCTCCGTGTCGAACCCCTTTTCGTCCGGTTCGCCGGCTGTTTTTCCACAATTGGCGATATTATTTTCAATGGCCGCCGGGATCATTTCCCTGTACCGTTTCGCGCGTCCTATGATGCAAGTTCCCCTCGCCCTTTCCATTTCCCGAGAAGGGGGACGGCTCTTTCGTGCTTTATTGCTTGTTTCGATCGTTTCTTTCTTTCTGCTCGGCGTCTTCCCGCAAATCCTCGCACCCTGGGTTTCGAGAGCGGCAAGCGCCTTTCCGAATCTCCTTCCACAGTAAATTACGCATTCAATGATTTAATAATAATAGCCGTCGTAGTTGTTGTGGATAGAAGCAAGGCGGCTGGAAAGCTAGTTAAAGAGAAGCAAATGGATCGGGGCGAGCGGGGGATTATGGCGGGAGAACTGTGGATAACCCAACCCGCAAAAAACGGCTATTTTAAGACCAGAACACGCGTTTTTGGTGTCGGACGATATTCGGTGTTTTTTACTTGTGTTTTTAATAGGTAAACGATAGTAATTGGTTGCTCTCCCCAAAACAGCCTGTTTATCCACAGAATAGTGGCATTTATCCACAAGTGATTGTCAACAGAGCATCCACAAGAAGCACAATTGTTCTTTGTGGAAACCAATAAAACCGAGGGTTGGATTAAGCAGAATTGCGTGTTCATCCAAGGGATATCCACAAAAAATTACCAGATATCCACCGGAGAGAGAGCTCATTGTGGAGAGCCTGCCGAGGGAAGTATACAGGGAAGGAAGGTTGTTCCTGATTAACCTGGCGTACTCATCGATGGTTGATAAAGTTGCTGGCGGATCGCCATGATCTGCCTGCGTAAATTATCGTCTTTTTCCATTAACTCATTGATTTTATCGATACCATACATAACAGTGGTGTGATCGCGTCCGCCCAGGGCATTGCCGATTTCGGGAAGCGAAGCGTTGGTCTCTTCACGAATGAGATACATGGTGATTTGACGGGGCAACACCACATCTTTGGAGCGCTCACGACCCAATAATTTTTCCCTGTCAATTCCGAATTGGGTCGCCACGGCCTCGATGATGGTCGCAGGGGCGACACGCCGGTTCTTGGGGAGCATGTCCGCCAGGGCGGATTCGACAAGTTCCGGTCCGATCGGCGCCCCGCTCAGATCCGAAAGCGCCAGAACACGGATGAGCGCACCTTCCAATTCGCGAATATTGCTTTGCACCCGGCGGGCGATGATTTCCAGCAGCTCCGGCGGCATTGTACGGCCGGCGCGTTCCGCTTTGGAGCGGAGGATAGCCACGCGTGTTTCGATGTCCGGCGGTTGGATGTCCGCCGTCAGGCCCCATTCGAAGCGAGACCGCAGCCGCTCCTCCAAAGTAACCATTGCCTTGGGCGGGCGGTCGGAAGAAAGCACGAGCTGGCGGTTTTGGCCGTGCAGGGCGTTAAAGGTATGGAAGAATTCTTCCTGGGTGGATTCCTTCCCGGCGATAAATTGAATATCGTCGATCAGCAGAACGTCGATGCGGCGGTATTTTTCCCGAAACGCATCGGTGGTCCGCGAGCGGATGGAGTTGATCAGATCGTTGGTGAAATCCTCGGAAGTGACGTAGAGCACCATCAATCCATGCTCGAGACACAGGTTGCCAATGGCGTGAAGCAGATGAGTCTTTCCCAACCCCACACCGCCGTAGAGGAAGAGCGGGTTGTACGCCTGGGCGGGATTATCCGCGACCGCCAGACTCGCCGCATGGGCCAAACGGTTGCTGTTTCCGACGACGAAGGAGGAGAAGGTATATCGTGGATTGAGATTATTCCCGGCGGGACGCGGAGGCAATGCAACCACCGCACCTTCCGGCAAGGCGGACGAGAAAGCATCCTCGTCGTCGAAGGAATCCGCATCATCGGGGAGATCGGATTTTCCGATTTCGAATTTCACTTCCGCCGGCTGGCCCCAAACCCCGGTGAGGATTTTGCGCGCCAGTCCGGTGAGTCGATCCTCCAGCCAGTCCCGGGCATACCCGTTCTCCACGCCGATGACGAACGTGCCGTTTTCGAAGGAAAGAAAGCGCGTGCCCCGAACCCAGGTATCAAATGTTGCTTTGTTCATTTCCATTTGCAATTGCCCCAACGCGGCTTGCCATGCTTGTTCGGGATTCATACGCTTGAACTCCACAGAAAATTTTATTTAATGATCACTGGAGATAGCAACGGGGCAGGTCACTGCCCCGAATGAAAGAACTCTGGAACGGATTCTAGCAAACTTGTAATCGGATGGCAACCGAGAAATGGCAAATAACCGAGTATCCACAAACCTTTAAGGTACTATAATCTTAAACCGAGGAAAAAATAGCGCCCTGTGGATAAATATTTCCAAGAAAAATATACGTCCAAAATACGCCAATAGCGGCGATAGATTCTGTTCAAACGCCACATATTGGGGGGTTCGGATCCTCTCGCCGAAATATTAAAAAAAAGTAATTTATAAGAATAAAAATTTTATTCAAAAAATCGTTTTCTATGAAATCGGAAGAAAAAAACGATACAAGAAGATGAAAAGAATCCCTGAGGTATAATCCCGCCATGCCACTGACGCCCGTAGAAGTCGAACATATCGCTTTACTTGCCCATCTTCAGTTGGAGGAGCGGGAATTGGCCAAATACCGGCGCCAGCTGGAAAGCATTTTGGAGTATGCGGACCGATTACGCAGAGTAGATACTTCGCTAATCTCCCCTACAACAACGGTCCTCCCCCTTCGGTCGGTTGTGCGGGACGATAAAATTGGAGAATCCCTGCCTTGCGACGACGCGCTGGCCAATGCGGTGGAACATGAGCGCAATATGTTTCGAATCCCCCCTGTTTTCGAGTAGATGAAATCAGCCATGGATCCGCTGGATTTGTCTCTGAGCCAAATTGCGGACGCTCTTCGCGAAGGAGCGTTGAGCAGCCGCAATCTGACGGAGACTTTTGCGCGCCGCACGGAAAAATTGGACCCAACCCTTCACGCTTTTCTTCAATTGGAAGCGGAGAATGCCTTGCGCCAAGCCGCAAGGGCCGATGAACGATGGGCGGTATCCCGGAAAAGCGGAAACGGACTAGGCGCTTTAAATGGAATCCCGATCGCGGTGAAGGATGTGCTCTGCGTGCGGGGATTCCGCTGCACCGCCGGATCCCGAATCCTGGAGGGATTTCGGCCGCCGTATACGGCGACGCCAGTCGACAGGCTGCAAAAAAGTGGTGTTCTCATTTTGGGAAAGACCAATACAGATGAATTTGCGATGGGTTCATCCACCGAGAATTCGGCATACGGGCCCACACACAATCCCTGGGATATCACCCGCGTTCCGGGAGGTTCCAGTGGCGGAAGCGCGGCGGCCGTAGCGGCGCGGATGATTCCCGCCGCCCTAGGATCGGATACCGGGGGCAGCATCCGCCAACCGGCGGCGTATTGCGGCGTCGTCGGGTTGAAGCCTTCTTACGGACGCGTTTCCCGGTACGGGTTGGTGGCTTTCGGATCGTCCCTCGATTGTGTGGGGGTTCTTTCACGGACCGTCGAAGATGCGGCATTTTTATTGGAGATAATGGCCGGGTACGACGAGCGTGATTCCACTTCCATGCCTTCTCCTGTTCCGGCCTACCGGAAGGCGCTGCTCGGCGGACCGGATTTGCGCGGAGTGCGAATCGGAATTCCGAAGGAATATTTTCTTCCAGGGATCCAACCCGACGTCAACCGGTTGGTGCGGGAGGCTTTTGGCGTTCTGCAGTCCTTGGGCGCGCAGCTTCAGGAAATTTCGCTTCCCAATACGGAATTCGCCCTGCCGGTATATTATCTGATCGCTCCCGCAGAGGCTTCCGCCAATCTGGCGCGATATGATGGAGTGCGGTTTGGCGTTCGGCAGGAAGGCGATGGATTATGGGAAACCTACAACCGGACCCGGGGAAAGGGATTCGGCTCCGAGGTTAAACGCAGGATTATGCTGGGTACGTATGCGCTTTCCGCTGGTTATTACGATGCGTATTATGGGCAGGCGCAAAAAGTCCGCACACTGATCAAGGCGGAATTCGAGAAAGCGTTTCAAGCCGTGGATGTGATCGCCTCGCCGGTCACTCCCACCACGGCATTCCGGCTCGGAGAAAAAGTGGACGACCCGCTGTCCATGTATATGGAGGACTTGCTCACCTTGCCGGCGAGTCTAGCCGGAATCCCCGGCCTTTCCGTTCCCTGCGGACGCGATTCGAACGGATTGCCTGTCGGGTTGCAGCTTTGCGGTCCGTTTCTGGGGGAGGAAAAAATATTGAAGGTCGGATGGGCATTCCAGCAAGTCACCCGGTGGCATTTGGAGGCACCCAACCTATGAAGGTCATCCTACCGATGGCCGGTTTCGGCACCCGCCTGCGGCCGCTCACCTGGAGCAAGCCCAAACCGCTAGTGCAGGTTGCGGGAAAAGCGATCCTTGGGCACGTGTTGGATATGTTCTGCAATCTCCCGGGATTGGAGGAAGTGGTTTTTATCACCGGGTTCCTCGGGGAGCAGGTGCAGGAATACGTGGACCGGACTTTCCCCACCCTCCATGCCCGCTATGTGGAGCAGAAGGATCTGCTGGGACAATCCCAGGCGCTTTGGCTAGCCCGGGAGTATATCCAGGGCCCGATATTTGTTTCGTTCGTGGATACCTTGATCGACGTCGATTTTTCCGAGTCGATTAAAAATCAGAAAGAGGCCATCGCCTGGGTGAAACGGGTGGACGATCCCCGGCGGTTCGGGGTGGCCGTACTGGGTGCGAAAGGACGGATCCAGCATCTGATGGAGAAGCCCACCGACATGGAAAACAACCTGGTCGTGGTCGGTACATATTTCTTTCCTTCCGGCGCCGACCTGGTGAAGGCGATCCAGCGGCAGATGGAAAAAGGGGTGACCTTGGGAGGGGAATATTATCTGGCCGACGCGATCAGCCTGATGCTATCGGACGGGCTGCAGATGCGGGCGGAGGAAGTGACCCAGTGGGAAGATTGCGGCAAGCCGGAAACGTTGCTGCACGCAAACCGGTACCTGCTGGAGCACGGCCGGGAAAATTCCGCCGATTGTGCGGCGGCGGGGGTGGTGATAATCCCCCCGGTGTTTATTGATCCGGAATCGATTGTGGAGCGATCGGTGATCGGTCCGTATGTTTCCCTGGCGGCGGGATGCCGCGTGGAAAATTCGATCCTACGGGATACGATCGTCGACGAAAAGGCCGAGATTTCCCACATGGTCATCTCGGATTCCCTGATCGGTTGTCAGGCCCGGCTGCTGGGAAAGTTTGGATCCTTTTTGGTTGGGGATTCTTCCGAAATGCGCATGGGTTGATGGTGGAGAGCGTTCTTGGAAAAGAACGTGGAATGCTATTCGGGCGTGGAATACGCGGAGCAGCCGCGGAGATTTCTCTGGCAGGGAGAATGGCGGACCGTCCGCCAAATCGCCGCCGAGCACAGAACGGTGGACGGCAAACAATTTGAGATTCTGGACGACATGGGGGAAAAATTCCTCCTGGCCTACCGATCTCCGGCGGATTGTTGGACAATCCAGCCGCTCGATTGACCGGCAAGGGGAAACCATTTCTTGAGGCAATTATGCGGGATTTTATCGCCAAACACATTCAATCCGTTCCCCCATCCGGCATTCGGAGATTCTTCGATATTGCCGCGACGATGAAGGACGTCATCTCCCTGGGAATCGGCGAACCGGATTTTGTCACCCCGGATCCCATCCTCCGGGCGGGGATCAATTCCCTCCGCCAGGGGGATACGCATTACACCTCCAATTCCGGAACGATCGAATTACGCGAGGCGATCTCGCGGCTTCTCGACAATCTGTATAACGTTTCCTACGATCCAGAGGACGAGCTGCTGGTGACCGTGGGCGCCTCGGAAGCGCTCTATCTGGCGCTGTCGGCAATCCTTGATCCGGGTGACGAGGTCATTGTCCCGGAACCCTGTTTTGTCGCATACGTTCCGGAAGTGTTTTTCGCCGGGGGAACCGGCGTGACGGTTCCCACGTTCGTAGAGAATAATTTTCAAGTGACGGCGGAAGAAATCGAGCGCGCCATTACCCCGAAAACCAAAGCGATTCTGATCGGATATCCCAACAACCCGACCGGCGGGGTGATGTCGCGGGAAAACCTTCTCCGCTTAGGGGAGGTGGCAAATGCGCACGACCTGCTGGTCATCTCCGACGAGATTTATGGGCGCCTGGTCTACCACCGCGAGCATGTCTGCGTGCCTTCTCTTCCGGGCATGCGCGACCGGGCCATCCTGGTAAACGGATTCTCCAAAGGGTACGCGATGACCGGCTGGCGGTTGGGATTCCTCGCGGCGCCGAAAGAACTGATGGGCGCGATGCGGAAAATTCACCAATATACGATCATGTCCGCCCCGACCATGTCGCAGACAGCCGGCCTGGAAGCGATCCTGCACGGCGAGCGATACGTCAAAGAGATGGTCCACGAATACGACCGTCGACGGAAGCTGCTGGTGCACGGGTTGAACTCGCTGGGATTGGATTGTTTCGAACCGCAAGGCGCGTTTTATGCGTTTCCGTCGGTGGCCAAAAGCGGTCTGGACGACAAGCAATTTTCCGAATCGCTGCTGCTCGAGGAACGCGTGGCGGTCGTTCCCGGATCGGCGTTCGGCGCCAGCGGCACGGGGTTTGTGCGCATGTGCTACGCGACGGCCTACGACAAGATCGAACAGGCGCTGTTGCATATGGAGCGGTTCATGCGCCGGCATGGGTAAATTACAAACGGGATATTTCCGGCGGAAGGGAACGTACAGGCGGTAAATCGATGGAATGGGAACCGGTCGTCGGGTTGGAAGTTCACGCGGAACTTCGCACCCAATCGAAGATGTTTTGCGGATGCGCGGTTGTGGATTCTACCGTCGCCGAGCCGAATACGCACACCTGCCCGGTCTGCCTGGGAATGCCCGGAAGCTTGCCGGTGATCAACCGGCAGGCGGTGGATCTCGGCCTTCGGGTGGCGCTGGCGCTGGAATGCCAAGTCGCCCCGGTGAGCGTGTTTGCCCGCAAGAATTATTTTTATCCGGATCTCCCCAAGGGTTATCAGATCTCCCAGTATGAACTGCCGTTGGCCACGGAAGGCGTTCTAAAAATCCTGCCGGGCGAGCAGGCGCGCGTTATCCGCATCCGGCGGGTGCATCTGGAGGAAGATACCGGAAAGCTATTCCACGAAGAAAAGCCGGCGAGATCGCTCGTGGATCTCAACCGCGCCGGCGTGCCGCTGCTGGAAATCGTCTCCGAACCGGACATGCATTCGGTGGAGGAAGTAAAAGCGTATGCCACCGCGCTCCGCCGGTTGCTGCAGTACCTCGAGGTAAACAGTGGAGACATGGAAAAAGGGGTCATTCGCTTTGAGGCGAACATCTCCCTCCGGCCGAAAGGTGCGACGGAATTGGGAACCCGGGTGGAGATTAAAAATCTGAACTCATTCCGGGCCCTGACGCGTTCCATGGAATACGAAGTCAAGCGGCAGGCGGCGCGGTTATCCGAGGGACACGCGATCCGGCAGGAGACTCTCGGATGGGATGAAAATGCCGGGCGCACATACAGCCAGCGCAGCAAGGAAGAGGCCCACGATTACCGGTATTTCCCGGAGCCGGACCTGCCGCCGCTCGAAGTTTCCCCCCAGTGGCTGGAGCAGGTCCGCCGGACCGTCCCCGAACTTCCGGATGCGCTGTGCGATCGGTTGGTCTGCCAATTCAGCCTGGGCCGGTACGATGCGGAAGTTCTCGTCGCGGAAAAATCCACCGCGGAATATTTCGAACGTGCGGTGAAAACCTCCGGCGCCCCCGGCCGAACGGTGGCGGCTTGGTTGACCGGCGATCTCTTCGGATTGTTGAATACGAGGAACCTCACCCTGGAGGGGCAGGGCGGAGAGCCGGTTTTGCCGGCCGAGGAATTCGGCGCGCTGATCCGGATGGTTTCCGAAGGCAAGATTAACGGACCGACGGGAAAATCGCTGCTGGTTGAAATGATTGACACGGGTAAAACGGCCGAAGCGCTGGTGTCCGAACGATCCTTGGGCCAGATTACGGACGAAGACACTTTGCGGAACGCCGTCCGGAAAACGCTCGTCGAAAATCCGGACCAGGTGGCTTCCTTCCGCGGAGGAAAAACTTCAGTGATCCAGTGGCTGCTCGGGCAGGTGATGAAAACCACCGGTGGTAGAGCCAATCCGCAAACCGTGCGAAAAATGCTCGAAGAGGAGTTGGCGCGCGGGACCAGGGAATAACCCGCACAGCGCAGCCCGTAGATCCGAATAACGTTTCCTTGCCCTGAGTCCATCCCACCGCGTGCAATCCCCGTTGCGGGAATCCTTTTTTCCATCCCTTTCGCCAGAGAGTATCGATCGACGAGAAATAGTTCACGCTTTGGGTGAAACGATAACCCTCCGATCGCCAGCCGTGATGGATAATCCATAGTAACGCGATGATCTATAGAAAATATCGACGAGAGCGAAGGATTTATCCGATACCAATGGGTTTGATGGCCGTGGTATTCCTCGTCGGATGCCTTTGCTCTTCGGAGAATCCCGCCGGCATATTCGGGGCGCGCAGTACGAACACACCTTCGCAAGTTGCCGAGATAACTGCCACTCCCTCCCCGACAATTACCGCGTCCGCTACGCCGTTTCTTACGCCAAGCCCGACGGCGTTGAGCGCGGCTGAGATCGGCGCCGCGGGAATCGGCGATCCGTATTTTCCGGAAATGGGCAACGGCGGATACGACGTGCAACACTACGATCTGACCTTGAATGTGGACATGACGGAAGGGACGATCCAAGCAAAGGTCGATATCAGCGCTCGCTCCCTTCAGACTCTCGGCCGCTTCGATCTGGATTTGAACGGGTTTAACATCACCTCCGTGGAGGTTAACGGGGAAGACGCTGTGTTCGAGCACGATCAAGGCGAATTGGTCGTCACGACGCCGGAATTAATTTCCGAGGGAGCGCTCTTCACGGTGGATGTTCAATATGTGGGTACGCCGGGAAACCAAACGCAAAATGGTTCGGGAAACTACATTGGCGGATGGAATTTCTATCCGGGAGGAGTCATCGTCGCGGGGGAACCCAGCGGCGCCGAGACCTGGTTCCCTTCCAATAATCATCCGCGTGACAAGGCCACCTACGCCTTTCACATCACCGTCGCCAAACCGTATATCGTCGCCGCCAACGGAATATTGCTGGGACAAACGGATCGCGGAAACGGAACGCGGACCTTCGATTGGGCAATGGATGAGCCCATGGCCAGCTACCTGGCGACGATTGCGATCAGTAATTTTACTTTGATGGAAAGCAAATCCCCCAAGGGTGTCCCGATCCGTGATTACGTGGATGCGGACATTCCATCCAATATTTTGCAACCGTTGCAGGTTCTTCCGCCGGCGCTGGATTACTTCACTTCCATTTTCGGCGCCTATCCTTTTGAGGATTGCGGTGCGGTGGTCCACGAATTCCCCATTAATTTTTCGCTGGAGGATCAAACCCTCATCATTTTTGGTGATACGTTTCTCGACGATCAGGTGGTCGTCCACGAACTTTCCCACCAGTGGTTTGGCGACAGCGTCAGCTTGTCGGAATGGAAGGACATCTGGCTGAACGAGGGGTTTGCCTCATACGCCGAGGTGTTGTGGCTGGAGCATACGCAGGGTGTTAAAGCGATGCGGGAAGACCTTGCTCGGCGGTATCAATATTCCGCGGACATTCCCTCATCGAGGTCCATCCTCATCGGCGACCCCGGACCGACTCACCTGTTTGACCAGCTGGTATATGACCGCGGTGCGCTGACCCTGCATGCGCTCCGGCGCAAGGTGGGGGATACCGCATTTTTTAAAATCCTTCGGGATTATTACGATCGTTATCGGAATGGAAACGCAACCACCGCGGATTTCATCGCTGTGGCCGATGATACCAGCGGCAAGAATTTGAGCGATTTCTTTCACGAGTGGTTGTATAGTGTTCCCCTGCCTGACATTCCGGAACTGGAGTAATACGATACAACCGCCCGCCCAAAGGGGGATGGGTGGATGAAGTTAGGTTGTTCTGGAAGATATCCTTGGTGGAAAACCCCGAAATCAAAAAAGTGGGTATGGTAAAATCTGACCGGTCCATAACTATCAGTCATAAAAAGCTACGAAGGCCTAAGGCGTTCCGGTTTTTAAGCATATGCAATCGATCCTGGATCGCAAAAACACGCCTATCGAAGGCAACAACATCGAGATCCGATCGGCATTCCAGAACCTCGACGCGCTTATAGATTTCCAAATGGAGCCAAAACGTCCCAGTGCAATCCGGGCACCCCGTTGCCCGAGAAAATCCCCACCACCCAGAAAGGAACGTGATCCATGAGTGACCCCAAACAAGCGCGGCCGAACCCTTTCGAAATTGCCCAGCGCCAGCTCGATGAAGCGGCCGCCATCATGAAACTGGACCCGGCCATCCACGAGTTTTTGCGCTGGCCACTCCGGGAGTTGCACGTCACGCTTCCGGTGAAAATGGACGACGGCACGACCAAGATCTTCCACGGATTTCGAATCCAATATAACGACGCGCGCGGTCCGACCAAAGGCGGTATTCGCTTTCACATCGCCGAGACGGTCGATACCGTGCGGGCCCTGGCGGCCTGGATGACGTGGAAATGCGCCGTGATGGACATCCCCCTGGGTGGCGCCAAAGGCGGCATCATCTGCAATCCGAAGGCCATGTCGCCGGCGGAGTTGGAAAAATTAAGCCGGGCGTATATCCGCCAGGTGGGGCGCATCCTCGGCCTGGAAAAGGACATACCCGCTCCCGACGTCTACACCACGCCCCAGATCATGGCGTGGATGATGGACGAGTACTCGATGATGCAGGGCTACAACGAATTCGGCATGATCACAGGCAAACCGCTGGCTCTCGGTGGATCGCAGGGGCGCGGCGACGCCACCGCCCGCGGCGGCGTGTACTGCCTGCGCGAAGCGCAGAACGTGCTCGGCATCAACCTCAAGGGTGGAACCCAGGCCATCCAGGGGTACGGCAACGCCGGCACCTACGCCCATAAGCTGGGGGGAGAGATCCTAGGCCTAAAGACCGTCGCCGTTTCGGATTCCAAGGGCGGAATCTACAATCCCGACGGTCTGGAGTATGAAAAAGTCATGGAGCATAAAAAGAAAACCGGATCGGTCGTCGGATTCCCGGGTGCCAAACCGGTCAGCAATAAGGAAATTCTCGAACTCGACGTAACCGTACTCGTCCCGGCGGCGCTGGATGGGGAAATCACCGCTGAGAATGCGCCGCGGATCAAGGCCAAGCTCATCGCCGAACTGGCCAACGGTCCGACCACTCCCGAGGCCGATGCGATACTGCACAAGAACGGCTGCTATGTCATCCCGGATTTCCTCTGCAACGCCGGAGGCGTGACCGTCTCGTATTTCGAAATGGTGCAGAACGCGTACGATTACTATTGGGACGAGGAGCGGGTGCAGCGGCGGCTGGATAAAAAGATGACCACCGCCTTTCATTCGGTGCATGAAACAGCCCGGCAATACAAGATCAACAATCGTATGGGCGCCTATATCGTCGCGGTCAGCCGGGTAGCGGAAGCCGTCCGGCTTCGCGGTTGGGCATAACCTGTATCGCGAATGAGATGTCCCGAATAATTCAAGATAAAATGGCCCTCTGTGTTTGGGGCCATTTTATTTTCCGGAGCACTGGATTAGCTCAGCCAACCTAGGTCGCCATAAAATTCGATTTTTTCATAGCGTCCCATTCGGGAAGGGCATATAATACTTCTGGATCCGTCGATGGTTTAAATTCCTTATACCTCTCGAGACGCGCGGTTTACCGTCGCCTGAAAAAGGGAACGACCGGATGTCCGATCCGCCGCTTCGCGCCCCAAAGATTCTATCCATCCATTTGCAGATCTCGCAATATCCGATCCTGGCAAAGCAGATCCGGCGCCGCATGCGTGATGAACTCTACCGGCGCGGCGTGATTTCCAGGGAGCGTTTGGAAGCCGAGGTGAAGGAGAAGGCCGAGATCTCCCAGAAGCGCGAGGGTCTGGTTAACCCGCTTGCGGAAGAAGGCGACGATGTTTGGGAGCAGCGGCTTCAGCAGATTCGCGATCAACTGACCGATTTTTACTTCGCCTACAACCTCCCGATCAAACTTTTTGAATCCCTGATCGAGGAGTTGCTGGTGGAACGGAGCGTTCACCGGGAGGAAAGCGGCCTGGCGCTTTTCAATCCGGAGTTGACGCCGGTGGAATTATTGCTGCACCAATTGGAGCAGCTGGAAGCCCTCCCGGCAGAACGGCGGGAACGGGCGCGGACGGAGATCGAAGCCGTGACCGCGGTGTTGGTCAAGACCATGATCAGCGACCAGCCGGGGTTCGGACGCATGGCCCGACGTTGGCTAGCGAGGGAGGATTTCCAATTCATTCAATCCCGGCGGATCGGGGAGGGAAAAATCGGCGGCAAAGCGGGGGGATTGCTGCTGGCCTGGAAGATCCTGCGCACGGTCCTTCCCCAGGAAGTCCGCCGCATGGCCATTCCGAATTCGTATTTTATCGGCGCAGACGTTTTTTATCATTTCCTGGCAGACAACCATCTGGAATTACCCAATCAGAAATATAAACCGCTGGATCAAGTCCGATCGGAATATCCGACCATCCAGGAGGAATTCCTCCGCCAACGACTTCCCGAGGATATAGCGGAGCGACTGCGGGAAATTTTGCTCGCGGCGGGGAACACACCTTTGATCGCAAGGTCCTCCAGTCTTTTGGAGGACGGAGTGGGCACCGCATTTGCCGGGAAATACGTATCCGTCTTCTGCCCCAACCAGGGGACGGTCCAGGAGAGATTACACGACCTCACTGCGGCTGTCCAGCGCGTGT
This sequence comes from Anaerolineales bacterium, assembly GCA_050010135.1. Taxonomy (GTDB): domain Bacteria; phylum Chloroflexota; class Anaerolineae; order Anaerolineales; family RBG-16-64-43; genus FEN-1073. The sequence continues at coordinate 39,065 of JBEKLP010000005.1, read as the reverse complement.
ACGCCAGCGTTTTCAATCCCGACGCGTTGTTTTACCGCCGCCGGATGGGCCTGCTGGATTACGATGAACGCATGTCGGTCTTAATTCAGGAAGTCCAGGGAAACACATACCGCGATGGCTTCTTCCCTACGCTGGCAGGGGTGGCGTTTTCCTACAGCCCGATCATGTGGGATTCCCGCCTGCGGAAGGAAGAAGGATTCTGCCGGCTAGTGATGGGATTGGGCACGCGCGCAGTGGCTCGCGTGGCGGAGGATTATCCCAGACTGGTCATGCTCAGCCATCCGGCGCTACGCCCGGAGAACACCCCCGCGGATATCCGGCGCTACGCGCAGAAAATAGTGGATGTCATCGATCTGCGTTCGGCCGAATTGTCCTCATGGCCAGTTTCACGGCTGCTCCGCGCCGATTATCCAGGGTTACGATGGCTGGCCTCGGTCGACCGGGGCGATACGGTGATGCCCGTCTTCTCCATCGGGCCGGACTTCCAGCCGGAGCGGATGGTCTTGACAATGGATAACTTCCTTCAGCAATCGGATTTTGTCGGATTGCTGAAGGTGGTGCTGTCTACGCTGGCCCGGGAATACGGCGTTCCGGTGAACTTGGAGTTCGCCGTCACGCTCGATCCGGAATCCGCGACACCCGAGATGACATTCCACCTGCTGCAATGCCGGGCGCAGACCGGGGTGTCGGGAGGGGTTCCGTTCAAAATTCCGACAGGTATACCCGCGGAAGATAAATTCTTCGTCGCCACGCGCGTCGTTCCGCAGGGCGCCGTACGCCAGGTGGACGCCGTTTGCTTTATCGACCCGGAAGCCTACGGCGCCCTCGCCGACGGCGGGGAAAGAAAAATCGTGGTTGGAATCATCGGCCGTTTGAATAAGCTTCTGGAGGGCCGGTCGTTCATTCTCATCGGTCCGGGCCGCTGGGGTTCAACCAACCCGTTGCTGGGAGTCCCGGTTACCTATGCCGACATCTTCAACACCCGCGCGCTGGTGGAACTGGCCCTGACCCAGCAGGGGGCGCAACCCGAGCCGTCGTATGGAACCCATTTCTTCCAGGATCTTGTGGAGGCGAGTATCTTTCCGATCGCGGTCTATCCGGATCAACCCGGAGATTTGTTCCGGCGGGAGTGGATGGCGAACGCGAAAAATTCCCTGGCCGAAATGCTGCCAGACGTCCACAACCCGAATGATTGCGTGAAGCTGGTGAACATCCCGCGGGAATTCGACGGGAAAAAAATGGATCTCCTCATGGACGGCGAGGCGGCGGTGGCCTTCTTGGTTGAAACGGACCGGGACGGCTATCCGGAACGCGCCGGGTAGAAGGCTGGATCCGCCCGGACCCGGATATTGGCAAGTCGTTGTATACTTTATTAACGGCCGGAGCAATTCCCGGCGTGCCCGGATTTTGACGCGCGGAGGAGATGATGCCCATGAAGGTTACTTGTTTACAGGAGAACCTCGCCAAAGGGTTGGGGATCGTCACCCGGGCCGTGTCCCCGCGGAACGTGCTTCCGGTGCTTGGCAACGTTTTGCTCGCCACGGAAGAAGGGCGGCTTAAACTGGCCGCCACCAATTTGGAAATCGGCATCACCTACTGGCTGGGCACCAAAGTGGAAGACGAGGGATCCATTACCGTGCCCGCCCGGACTCTGCTGGATTTTGTCAACACACTGCCGAATGAAAAAATCCATCTGACGCTGGACCCCCGCCGGCAATCGCTCAATCTGAAGTGCGAATCGTTCACCAGCGATATCAAAGGCGTGGACGCCCAGGAATTCCCGGTGTTGCCCAGCGCCGCATTGGGTGAAGGATTGTCGCTGAACGTCGTCGATTTGAGGGAAATGATCACCCAAACGACGATTGCCGCCGCGACGGACGACACCCGGCCGGTGTTGACTGGAGTGTTGGTCCGCTTGGAAGGCGATCAGCTTACGCTGGCCGCGGCCGACGGATTCCGGCTTTCCATGCGCAATTCCAAGTTATCCGCGCCGGTGCGCGAGAGTGTCAGCGTGATCATTCCGGCGCGCGCGCTCAGCGAACTGGCCCGCCTGGTCGGCGATCAGGACGACACGGTGTGGATGGTCCTTCCCACCGGGCGCGGTCAAGCCGTATTCCGGCTGAAGGACGCGGAGCTTTCCTCTTCGCTCATCGACGGCACCTTCCCGGATTTCCAGCCGATCATTCCGCGGTCGTATAACACCCGGGCGGTTGTCTCCACGGCGCAATTCCTGAAAGCCTGCAAGGCGGCGGATATCTTCGCCCGGCAAGCTTCGCATTCCGCCCGCATAACGATCACTCCGGGTGCGGATTCCCTTCCGGGAAAATTGCAAGTGAACGCGACCGCGGCGGAGACGGGTGCGGGCGAGACGGTTGTCGACGCCACGGTCGAGGGTCCGGCCATCGAAATCGCCTTTAACGTTAAATATCTTGTCGACGTGTTAACGGTGGTGAACACGCCCAACGTGGCGCTGGAAACCACAGGCCCGGCCAGTCCGGGCGTGGTACGTCCGGTGGGACGCGACGATTTTATCCATGTGATCATGCCGATGCACCTGGGAAAATAGCGGGCTTCATCTATTCAGATCCTCCGGACGGAAAGTAGGCTGCTCTGACCCTTCGAATTGGGATACGAACAGGAGAGCGATCAGTAAACCATCGGATGGAACAACCTCTGGAATAGGCGTTGGAGTTTCATGGGATAACTACTGCCCGGCCGGGCAGGATCCATATGACGAGGAGAATTCCTCTTGTAGAAAATAAACGCCGGCGGAAAATGGCCGCCCCGGTGAAACATACCTCCAACCGACGCCCCCTAATCAACCGATTTCCTTCAAAGTCCGAACCCCGCAAGACCCCCGGGCCTGTGGGCACTTCCGATCTGGAGAGCGATCTGTTCCGGACCTTGATGGAAAATACCACCGACCGCATTTATTTCAAGGACGCGGAAAGCCGTTTCATCCTTATTAATCCATCGACCGCAGCCTGGTTGGGGTTGGCTAATCCGTCAGAGGCCATCGGTAAAACGGATTTTGACTTCTACTCCGAAGTACACGCCCGGCAAGCCTTTAATGATGAGCAACAAATTATTGCCAGTGGACAACCAAAGGAAGGGATCGAGGAAAAGGAGACCTGGCCGGATGGCCATGAAACCTGGGTCTCCACGACGAAGGTGCCCATGCGGGACCGGGCGGGGCGGATTATCGGCACATTTGGAATTTCGAGAGATATTACCGAACACAAACGGGGGGAAGAAGCACGGATTGCCGCGGCTGTGTTGAGTGAATCCAATATAACGCTTGAAAAAACCAACGCGGCTTTACAAATGGAAATCACCGAACGCCGGCGGGCGGAACAGGCATTGGCCTACGAGCGCGATCTGTTCCGCACGATGATGGACAACACAACCGATCGTATTTATTTTAAGGATAAACAAAGCCGTTTCCTCCTCGTCAACCGGGCACAAGCCAAAATGTTCGGATTGAACGATCCCGCGGAAGCCGTGGGGAAATCAGATTTCGATTTCTTCACCGAGAATCATGCCCGGTCAGCCTATAACGACGAGCAGAAGATCATCTCCACCGGCGAACCACTAGTAGGGTTGGAGGAAAAGGAAACTTGGCCGGATGGTCACGAAACCTGGGTCTCCACCACCAAACTTCCACTGCGAAACAGTGAGGGGCGGATTATCGGAACTTTTGGTAACTCCCGGGATATCACCGAACGCAAAGCGATTGAATCGTCGACCCTGCAAGCCAACGAGAAATTGGAAACAGCCAATACGGCTCTGCAGGCGGAAATCGCCGAGCGGCGGCGGGCGGAACAGGCACTGGCCTACGAGCGCGATCTATTCCGCACGATGATGGACAACACAACCGATCGTATTTATTTTAAGGATGCGGAAAGCCGTTTCCTGATGATCAACAAGGCTCAAGCCACTAGTTTCGGATTGGACGATGCGTCAAAGGCGATCGGCAAGACGGATTTTGATTTCTTTGCCGAAGAGCACGCCCGGCAGGCGTATAACGACGAACTGCAAATCATAGCCAGCGGAGTGCCAATGGTGGGAATGGAGGAGAAGGAGACCTGGCCGGGAGGGGGCGAAACGTGGGTCTCCACGACCAAGGTCCCGATGCGAAACCGGGAGCAGCAGATCATCGGAACCTTCGGAATTTCCAGGGATATTACCGAACGAAAAACGATGGCGCTTTCCGTTCAAATCGCCAACGACAAGCTGGCGGAAATGGTCAATTGGCTCGAAGGGCGGAACCGGGAAATCAACGTGCTGAACAAGATGGGTGAATTGCTGGAGGCCTGCCGTGCTCCGGAGGAAGCCTACCCTGTCATTTCCATCCAGATGGATAAGTTAATCCCCGATCAGGCGGGGAGACTGTTCTTGTTAAACAAGGAGAGCGGCCAATATTCAGTTGCTGCAAGTTGGGGGGAAGATCCGGACCGAACGGAATCTTTTTCGCCGCAGGATTGCCGAAGTATTCAGAGCGGAAGCATTCACATCGTAAACACGGCGGACCCCGGTTTGTACTGCCCGCATTTGCGCTTGGGCGCCGAGGAAGAACCGATTTATTTATGCATCCCGTTGAAAGACCAGGGCGAAACGATCGGCGTTCTTCATTTACGGAACCTTCGGGACAAAGGCGCTCCGGAAACTCGGCTGGATTTGAAGCAGGAACTGGCGACCACCGCCGCCGAACACATCGCATTGGCCTTGGCCAATTTATCGCTGCGTGAGACTCTGCGAATTCAATCCATTCGGGACGCGTTAACCGGTTTATTCAATCGGCGCTATCTGGAAGAATCGCTGCTGCGCGAGTTGGCCCGCGCCCAGCGCAAGACGGCGATGCTCGGGGTGATCATGCTGGATGTGGACGACCTCAAGCAGGTTAATGACCTGTACGGCCATGAAGCGGGCGACACCCTCCTGGCAGTATTGGGCCATTGGCTCCAATCCAACATCCGGGCGGAGGATATCTCCTGCCGGTATGGGGGAGACGAGTTTGTTCTTATTTTGCCGGATGCCTCGCTGGAATCCACCTATCAACGGGCCCGTCAAATTTGTGAGGGTGTGCGGTTGTTGGAGATTAGTCATCACGGCCGGTCCCTGGGCTCCGCGACGGTTTCCATCGGCGTCGCCGGATTTCCGGAAAACGGTCAAACGCGCGATGCGCTGCTGTCCGCGGTAGATGAGGCGCTTTACAAAGCGAAGGAACAAGGCCGGAATTGTGTCGTTGCCGCCGTGGCAAAAACGTCGCCCAGTTGACAATCAGTGGATCGACCTCAGCTTAAAACACCGGCACATTAACAGTATGTATCGGGCGTTTCTCAATAACCCTTTCCACTAATTAATCGATCATAATCGCAATAGCATTACGATGCGCACCGGCCCGCCGCAGCGGTGGCGACCGGAACGGATTCGGCGTTCAACCCGAATGCCTCCACCACCGGCCGGCCGTCCCAGTCGGAGGGGAGAGGTAACCCGAGTGCCCAGACGCCGGTCGCGGCCGTGTCGGTGGTCAGGATCGGGACCTCCAGCGGGGGACCGGCAACAACGCCCGGACCAAAAATAATCCAGGGTATGGTCATATCCACCGGGAGCAAGGATCCGTGGGATTGATCGTGACCCCCGTGGTCCGCTGTGAGGATGATCAGTGTCCCTTCCATCAGGTTTTGCGCATGTAAGCCGTCAAGAAGAGTCCCGACGACGGTATCGTCGTGTCCGATGACGCTCAAATATGTGGCCGACATCCAGCCGTCGGCATGTCCGAAGGAATCGGGATAGGTAAGATGCACGAAGAGCACGCCAAATCCCCCCGCAGATTCTTCCAGGGCAGCCTGAACGATCTCTTCGTCGGTGCCGTAAATGAAGCGGAATTTATCCACGGTTCCTGGGCGGGCGATGGTTTTCAGTTTCTCCTTGCCGACCACCATGACCGTGCGCATTCCCGCGTCGTGTGCGACGGAGAAGATGGTAGCTCCCTGCAGGTACCCTTTGTCGGGTTCGTAATCGTCCCAGTTGATTCCGTGTTTGGACACGCACCGGCCCGAGAGCATGGAAGCATGAGCCGGAAGCGTGACGCTGGGAAAAACGGTCTGGGCTGAGTAGGAGGCGGCGCCGCTGTTAATCAGCGCGCTGATCCGGGGAATATTGGATTGCAGAAGCCCATCCGGCCGCAGCCCGTCGATGCTGATGATCAGCACCCGGTGCGCTTTCGGAGACGGCGAGGGAGAGGGTGCCGGCGTCTGCGTGACGGTAGACGCGACCGTCGGCGAGATGATCGGAGTGATGCTTGCGGCGGACGTTAGCGCAAGCGTCGGCGTATCGACCGGCGCGGCCGGGAGACAGGACGATAGAAGTAGGGCTAGGAGGAGCGCTGGAAGCAGGTGGAATCTTTTCATACGAGTTTTCCCGCCGCGATCGTGGGTGCGGGATCCGTGCTTATTCCTTTCACGCCGAGGCGCCGGAATATTGGCGCAATCCCCTGAGCCAGATTAAGCGGGACACCATAAGCAACACCACCGATAACGCGACGGCTCCCAGGAGTGTGGTTCCGCTCAGGCGGCCGGTCAGCGCCTCGGTCGGAACTGTGACAGCAAAAGCCACCGGCACGATAAAGGTGAGCGCGAAGCGCAACCATCCCGGATACAGGCTGATCGGCCAGCGTCCAGCTTCGTACATGCTCTGAAATATTTCAAGGATGTTTTCCACCCGCACAAACCAGAACGAAAGCGTCGCCAGGATCAGCCAGAAACTGTAAATAATGACCGCGCCGCAAAGCAGCATGACGCCGAACGCCGCTGCCTGGGCCGTTCCCACATGCGCCCCCAGCCGGGGCAGCGCCGCGGCCAGCACGCCGAACCCCATGAGGATATCGATCAGTTGCCAGATATCCACCTGACGCAGGCTTACGAGCAGTTGGGCGTCTTCCGGCTTGGTCAGCGTGAAATCCAGCGTCCCCTCGCGCACATCTTCTATTAATTGCTCCATCCCCGGCCGGATCACCAGGCCGATCATGCCGCCGATGAGGAAATAAACGCCGACCAGCGCGAGGACTTCGTCGGGGCTCCAGCCACCCAGGCTGTTGGTGTAGGAAAAAATCACCGCCAGCCCGGCCAGCGAGGTGGCCAACTCCAGCAGCGACTGGAACAATTGGATGAAAAAATTGATGCGATAGGCTGCCTCGCCCATTACGCCGATTCGAAAAAACGCCCAGACGAGCCGCAGGTAGTTCATGCTCCCACCGCCGAATACACCCGCACGCCCGCCCGCCATACCATCCGAAGCAGAACGAACGCAATGCCGACCCATAGGACTTGCGCCAGAATGCCCTCTGCTGCTTCGAGCGGGGTCAACTGCCCGAGGATCAGCTCCACTGGAAAACTGACCATCCAGCGGAATGGCAGGATCGTTGCTGCGATTTTTATCGGCATTGGGAACAGGGAAAGCGGGGCCATCTGCCCGGAGAGAAACAGCATCGCGACGAAGTAGGTCTGGTTGACCGCGCCAACCCGGGTTGTCCAGAAAGCCGTCAAGGCCAGGGTCCATTCGATCAGATATCTCAGCAGGAAGGCCAGCAGCAACGCGGGGAGAAAGGCGGCGGCCGTCCAGGGAACGAGGACGATTGTCGGACGGAAGATCAACGCCAGGATGAACGCGATGAGGAGCATGAAGGGCAGGGTGATCAACTTGGAGGAAACGTTGTCGGCGATATCGGCGTGGATCGGATGCACGGGACGGAGTAAGGCGAAGGACAGACTTCCTTCCCGCACGCGGTATTCGTATTCATACATGATCCAAGTATAGGTGACGTGATTGACCAGCATCATCACCAGGAAGTAGGCCGCGAAATCCCTGGTGGTGTAGTCCCCGACGCTGCCTCCGCCGGTGGTGGAAACCGTCGACCAGACGATGAGGTAGACCAGCGGTTCGAGCACGTGCCCGATCATCCAGATGACGAGCGAAGCGCGGTATTGCAGCATCGATGCGAAGGTGGTCTTGAACTGCTGCGCGTATAAATCCCGCAGGCCGCTCACGGCGCCTCCTGCTCGAAAACCCGTTCGATCACTTCCTCGATTGGGGGATCCTCCACCAGCAAGTCGATGACCGGCAGGTCCGCCAGCAGCCGCTCGGTGACGCGTGCCGTTTGGGCCTTGGGCACGCGCAGCGTGAAGGAACCCTCGTCACAGGAAACGACATCGCCGTAGGAATGCAGGTCGGTTTGACAGTCTGCGAGCCGGACTACGATGGTTTTGTGTGCCGTGAAGCGCTGTACCAGATCCGAAAGGTCGCCGTCAAAGAGGAGCCGGCCGTGGTGGATGACGATCACGCGGCGGCAGAGCGCTTCGACGTCGGCCATGTAGTGGCTGGTGAGCAGAATCGTCGCGCCGTAACGGCGGTTGTACTCGGACAAGAAGGTGCGGATCCGACGCTGCATCGTCACGTCGAGCCCGATCGTCGGTTCATCGAGGAAGACCACCTGCGGCCGGTGCAGGAGCGCCGCGGCGATTTCGCATTTCATCCTTTCCCCCAGCGAAAGATTGCGCACCGGCTTTCGCAAGAGCGGTCCCAGCTCCAGCAGGTCGGTCATTTCCGAAAGCATCCGCTGGTAATCGGGGGCGGGGATCCGATAGATGGCCCGGTTGAGTTCGAATGAATCCAAGGCGGGGATATCCCAGACGAGTTGGTTGCGCTGGCCCATGACCAGCGTGATCCGCCGCAGGAACTCCTTCTCCCGTTTCCAGGGGACGTATCCCAACACCGTCCCATCGCCGGCGGTGGGATGCAGAAGGCCCGAGAGCATCTTGAGCGTGGTGGTCTTCCCCGCGCCGTTCGGGCCCAGGAATCCGACGACCTCGCCGGAACTCAGGTCGAACGAGATGCCGTCGACGGCGGGAACATTCTCCGTTTCACGGTGCAGCAGGCTTTGCAGAGCGGCCAGGATTCCGGATTCCCGTTCGCTGACGACGTATGTTTTATGCAGGTCGTGGAGGTGAATAACGGGATCTGTCACCAAGAATCTCCGGGTCCGAAAGTCATTCCTTTTCCCATCCGTATTTTCCGATCAGCGGCACAAAAACGACCGAAATCAGCCGGCGGCGCTCGATTCCGGAGGGAATTCGCGTGCAGAATTCGAGTTCCTGAACACCGCGTCCTCCGACGGGTGCGATTAGATGGCCGGAGGGGGCCAATTGCTCCAACAGTGGATCCGGGAGGATGGGCGTTCCGGCCGTCACCAGGATCGCGTCGAAAGGGGCTTTGTCCGGCAACCCGACGGTCCCGTCGCCGACGATCACCTCGGCGTTGTCGATCTCCAACTCCCGGAGATTTTCCCGGGCGCGGTTCGCCAGTTCCGGAATGCGTTCCACCGAATACACGGCGCGCGACAGGCAGGCCAGGATCGAAGTCTGATATCCCGATCCGGTGCCGATTTCAAGCACCCTCTCTTCCCCCTGCAATTCCAGCGCCGCGGTCATGTAGGCCACGATGTACGGTTGGGAGATGGTTTGATGGGAGCCGATGGGGAGCGGGGTGTCGTCATAGGCGGAGGCGCGCTCATCCGCGGATAGGAAACGATGCCGGGGAACGGCACGCATCGCCTCCAGCACGCGCGGGTCGGAGACACCGCGGCTCTCGATCTGATCCCGGACCATGCGCTCGCGCGGTTTCGCGTATTCATCAGGCGGGAAGGTAAACCGAAGACCCACGTGTTTTCCGGATCGTCCTCCAGGCATTTCCCGTGTTCCATCCCGGAGTTTGAACTCTACAGAAAGGTTCTCCGCAGACCGACGGATCGGCGAAAAAAATCCGCCGGGATATTCCCGGGAGGAAGGAGGAAATTATACCTCCGCCGATCCGGCCCGGTTTGATCTGCGCCGGATACGCGACGCAGGGAAGCGAGGAGGATCCAGCCAACGTGGAATTTGCACTCGGGAGAGGCGTTGCGGATAGATCATTCCCATTGGACCGGTGGTCATGAAAATCACACGTTCGACGATAGTGGAATGATAATGAAAAAGGCGGCCCGGATTTCTCCGGGCCGCCTCGGCGAACAATGGAAATACTAGGCTTGCGGTTTGGCTTTTCTGTTGCGCCGGATCAGAGCCCGCCCGATCAGGTAGAAGGGCGAGGCGAACAGTGCGATGACCAGCAGGGCCGGGATCCCGCAGATTCCGAGCTGGATGAGAAAGTCGACTAATCCTTGTAATCCGCGGATTAATTCCTGGAGCGCCTGCTTGGCGACCCCTTCCGGATGCCAGCCGCCGATTTGAATGGGTTCCGAAGGAATGTCCGGTTCCAGCGTGATGCTGATCAGGGAATATTGAGAGGCGGTCTGGTAATAATTAATCTGGCCTTCGAGCACCTCGATTTCACCTTCCACCTCCCGCAGTTGGGTTTCCACCCCCAAGATCGCATTGGTGTCCGTGGCGTTCTGCATGATGGTCAACAACCGTTCCTGGGAGGCGCGCAGATTTCGGAGCTGGGATTGCGCATCGGTGTATTGTGCCGTCACGTCCTGCCCGCTCAGCTGGCGGCTTTTTACTTCCACCGCCATTCCCTCAATTTCCGCCAGCGTCGCTTTTAGTTTATCCACGCTGTCGGCAGGCACCCGGATGGAGATATCGCCGGAATAATATTTTTCGCCTCGCGAGCCGTACAGGTTTTGGGAGATGTTGGAGCTTACCACCCATCCGCCCTTGGCGAACGCCAGATCGGCAATCTTCGAGGCGGCATCCGCCGGATCCTTCACGACCAGGTCCAGGGACGCGTTCAGGAGAACGATCCGGTCGGTTGGGCCCGGAACGGGAGCCACAGAAACGGCTGCGGGAGCGGCGGTCGCCGCGGCGGCTTGCTGCGGCACACCGAGACTCTCTTTCGCGGCTCCGTTGCTGAGGACCGCCCGATCGGCGGAAGAAAACGCGGGGGCAGCTATCGTGGCCGCCGCGGCGCAAGAACTGAGCAGCAGAATGGGGATAAGGGAACTTAAAACAAGGGCCTTCTTCATATCGCCTCCTTCCGGAAATACCGGTTTTATCGGATATATCTTACTTGACGATAGAAGCGATCCGCAGGTTCCATTGAGACGTACTCAGTCTACCAGCCCTCCTCGAGACGCAGAATCAAGCGGGAAGGCAGATCGGCTAGGCGCATCCGGGCTTGCACAATTTCCACATCATATTCCACCCGGCGCCATTCCCACCCCAGGCTGTCGGTATCAATCAAAGAATAGGCGGCGCGCGGATCCTGGTCCCGGGGCTGGCCGACCGACCCCGGGTTGAGGATCATCCGTTGATATCCCAGGTGGAAGGAACTGCTATGAGAGGGAAGGTAGGTGACGCACCGGTTGCGCTCATTGAGCAGGAAAGCGATGGCTACATGGCTATGGCCGACCAGACAATACAAAGTATTAAAGGAAGCGAAATTGCTCTGCGCCTTGGGCGCATCCAGTAGATACTCCCAGAGCGGGCGGCGGGGACTCCCATGGGTGAGGGTATACGGTTCGCGAACGGTCTGCTCGGGTAGGTCGTGAAGGAATTGGATCGATTCCGGGGTAAGCTGCCGGTGGGTCCACTCCAACGCCCGCCGCGCTTCCCCGTTAAACGCATCCAGGGGCAGATCACCGATCGCGGCTTTATCGTGGTTGCCGCCGATGCACAGCAGTTCGGGAAATTCCCGCATGCGTTCGACGCACTCGTTCGGATCCGGTCCGTACCCGACCAGATCGCCCAGGCACCATACGGCGTCGAAGACCCCGGCGTCTTCGAGTACTGCGTCAAAGGCGGTGATATTCGCATGGATGTCGGAGACCACGAGGACCCGCATAGGAAATTGGGTGAAGTCTACTCCGGGAAGGAGGAATAGGCAACCCGTAAGAGAAATATTTTTTGTTAAAAATAGACAAGTCCTCGGGTGAGGGGGGCACCCGAAGACTTGTCTACTACGATTTTACCATACGTGCGTTTTTTCAAGATTAACCATAGGTTAAAACCAAGTCCCGAGGAAACCGCCTCCGGCCGTGATTCTCCCGATTGTGTGGATCTCATGGAGATGCAGTTATTGCGTCTTTTCTTTATAAACCTTGGACCGGAAGCTTGCGGATTCCTTTCCACTTTCTTATCGGGGCAAAGGGCGACGCGATATTTTTTACCTTCGGATATTTCGACTGAAGCATTTTTCTACAGTGCGCGTATGTACACCCGGTGGTTTTTATACGGCTTGCCGCCGATGTTAACCAAATCGGAACGCATTTCGACCGCGGTTTCGGCCACCTGGCAAAGTTCGCCCCATTTAAATTGCTGCCGGCGGCTGTTAAGGGTTTTTTCCATCTCGGTATACAGCAGCACGTTTCCGCCTAGTCCCTTGAATTCGGGGAGGATCCCGGCACCGTTGAGGGAGATCCAATCGGTCCTGTTCACCTCCCGTAGGATGTCCAAAATCGCCATGGGGGAAGGAATGGCGTCGAGGAACGCGAAGGGGGGGATGTATCCCCGGGTGCGCTGCAGCGCCGCGGAAACGTCCGGGAACGCCAGGACGAAACCGACCACCGCCTCATTGTGGGTGATGATTTTGATCAAGTCATGGCTGATCAACTGGAAAATATTATCGGCGACGAATTTCGCTTCGCGTTGCGAGAGGGGATAGTATTCCCAGTTTTTCGTGAAGGCCTTGTTGTAGGTGTCAATGAAGCGCGGCATCCACATCATCATAACCTTGTTGGATTGGAAGTCGTGCACGGTGAAGGTGCCGCGTTTTTGAATCCGGTCAGACAGGCGGTGAAAACGCTCGGGGAGAGCAAGCCCCACCCGGGGAATAGAGCAGGAAATAAAATCGACTTCCTTTTGAAACCCCAGGCGATCCATCGTGCGCATGTAGTAGGCGTGATTGTAGGATGACATCATCATTGTCTGGCGATGTTCGAACCCGTCCACCAGCATCCCGTAGCCGTCGAGCGGCCCAAACCCCTTCGGGCCCATCACGGAATCCAGGCCGCGCCGGCGCGACCACTCGAACACTTTCCCGAACAAAGCGTCAGCCACCTCCGGATCGTCGACGGTTTCGAAGAGGAAGAAGCTGGCCAGCTTCCGGCTGTGATATTTGTTGTATGGTTTGTTTTCCAGTGCGGCGATCCGGCCCACGTCCTTGCCGTCTTTGACCGCGATGAAAAAGTCGGCATCCGAATGCTCGTAAAAGGGATGCTTTTTCCGGTTGAGCTGCATCGAGAGGTCGGCCCAAAGCGGGGGCACCCACTGCTTGCATCCGGAATAAATGGAAAAAGGGATTTTATAAAACCGGATGACGTCGGAGCGCTTATTGGAATCGATTGTTTCAATTTTCAACATAGGGAATCTCCTGGATACATCAAAAACCCGTGGCTTCCCTTTCGTCAGGACGCGTTTTTTTCCTCCGGTCGTTCCCTCGCATTGCTCCTGCGATCCGACGGGATGACACCGGATTTAAATGGATCGGACGAATACGCGGTGGTTTTTGTATGCCCTGCCGCCGAGATTGGCAAGATCCGACCGCATTTCCACCGCCGTTTCCGCCACTTGGCACAGTTCTCCGAATTCGAATTGCTGGACGCGGCCGTTCACGGTCTTTTCCATCTCGGAGTACATCAGTGCGTTCCCGCCGATCCCTTTAAATTCAGGTAAGACTCCGCCGCCGTTGAGCGCGAGCCATTTGGTGCGCCTTGCCTCCCGGAGGATGTCCGGGATGGCCAGGGGTGGGGGAATGCTATCCATAAGGGCCAGGGGAGGAATATACCCCCGGGTCCGCTGCAGCGCGGCGGAGATATCGGGGAAGGAAAGGATGAATCCGACCACTTCGTCCTTGCGGGTCATGATTTTGATCAGGTCCTGATCCAGGAATTGGATGATGTTGTCGACGACGAAATTCACTTCCCGATCCGAGAGGGGGTAATATTCCCAATTCTTGACGAACGCCGCGTTGTAAGCTTTGATGAAACTTGGGATCCACCGGAGGAGTTCCTTCTTGTTCCGGAACGAGAGCACCTTAAACGCACCGCGCTTCAGCACCCTCTCGGCGATTTGGTGAACTCGTTCGGGCATGCGGAAACCCTCGCGGGCGATGAGGCAGGTGATGAAATCCACTTCCTTGTGAAAGCCCATGGTTTCGAGCATGTGCGGCAGGTAAGGCTTGTTGTAGGCGGACATCATCATCGTCTGGCGGTGATCGAACCCTTCAACGAGCATCCCGTAGCCGTCCAGGGGGCCGAACCCCTTCGGCCCCATGACGGTATCCAACCCGCGCTTGCGCGCCCAGACGAACGCCCGCTCGAAGAGGGCATTAGCCACCCCCTGGTCCGCGATGCATTCGAATAGGTAGAACGCCGCGACTTTCCGGTTATGATACTTGTTGTAAGGTTTATTCTCCATGATCGCGATCCGGCCGACATCCTTTCCGTCCTTGACCGCGATGAAAAAGTCCGCATCGGAGTGCTCGTAGAACGGGTGCTTCTTCCGGTTGAGCTGCATGGAAAGATCGGCCCATAGCGGGGGCACCCATTGCGGGGTGTTGCCATACATTGAAAAAGGAATTTTATAAAACCGGATGACGTCGGATCGTTTATTGCTATCGATGGTTTCGATGGTTAACATGATGTACTCCATTTTCTCGGTTGGGTCCGGCGCGTCCGATGCGCGCGGACCGGGTTTTAAAATCGAAGGGCAACCGCATTCTCTGCGTCCCCTCCGCGGTTTACAGGTGGATGTATCCGCCGCCCAAACCGTGCGCCGCTTCCATCAGCGTCTCGCTCAGGGTGGGATGGACATGCACGTTGCGGGCTATCGCCTCCGCGGGCAAGCCCGCTTGGTAAGCCAGCGTCAACTCGGGCAATAATTCCGACACCTCGGGGCCGACCAGGTGCGCCCCGAGCAGATTCCCGGTCTTGGCATCGGCGAGAAGTTTAACCCACCCGCTGTAATCGCCCAGCCCGAGCGCTTTCCCATTGGCCTGGAACGGAAAGCGGACGGTCTTAAGGGTATAACCCCGCTCTTTCGCCTGTGCTTCGGTCAGGCCGAAGGCGGCCGCCTGCGGGCGGGAGAATATCGCGCGCGGCATAAAATCATAATCCAGGAATGCTCCGCTGCGTCCGGCGATATTCTCGGCGCAGGCGATGCCCATGGCGGACCCGACGTGGGCCAGCATGAGTTTACCGGTCACATCGCCAACGGCCCAAACCCCCGGGATATTCGTCGCCATGCGTTCGTCGATCGACACGCGCCCTTTTTCCCTCTTCACCCCCAGGGTCTCCAATCCAAGATCTTCGATGTTCGGCCGGAAACCGACGGCCAGCAACACGCATTCGGCATCGAAGCTTTCGATCTTCCCGCCCGATTGCACGCGCAGCTTTACCCCCATGCTCCCGGGCTCAACCGCCTCTACGACGGATCCGGCGCGGATGTCCACGCCGCGGCGCGTCAGCGCTTTGGCAAGCTCCGCGCTTACCTCCTCATCCTCGAGCGGGGCGATGCGCGGGAGCATTTCCACCATGGTGACCGCCACACCGTAGGAATTCCACAGCGTTGCGAACTCCAGACCGATTGGGCCGCCGCCGACGATGACCGCCGAGGCGGGAAGAGTCTCCCGCAGAACGGCTTCGCGATAGGTGAGGACGCGGACGCCGTCCGGTGAAACGCCCGGCGGAAAGGACGGACGCGCGCCGGTGGCGAAGACAATATGCCTGCACCGATACCGCGTGGATTGGCCCGGGAAGGAAGCAGCACGATCCGTCGGGGAAACCTCGACTACTCCAGGTTCCGGGACGCGCGCAGAGCCTCGCAGAACATCGATGGAATTCTTCTTGAGAAGAAATTCGACCCCCTTGACCATCCGGTTCGAAACCTGGCGCGAACGCCGAATCGCGGACGAATAATCCGCACGGATCTCTCCGGCCTCGAAACCGAATTCTTTGCTTCCCGTTTTGAGGATTTGGATGACTTCGGCGTTGCGGAGCAGCGCTTTGGAAGGGATGCATCCGAGGTTAAGGCATACACCGCCCAGGAATTCCTTTTCGACCACGGCGGCTTTCAGCCCCAATTGCGCGGCGCGGATGGCGCACACGTAGCCGGCCGGGCCTGCCCCCAGGATGATCACGTCGTAGGATGCTTCGGGCATGCACCATCCCTATGCGCGCTCACCCTTGGGGAACAAATGCAGAAAAGCCGGGTTCTTGCGGGGTGGCGGATTGCGGGGATTATAATTCCAAAACCCATGGCGACGATAAATTGGACTTCCGATCGATGACAGCCGGTCCGGCGGCCCGACCCGGCATTCTCCTTACCAACGATGACGGAATCCAATCGGCGGGGTTATGGGCGGCGGCCGAGGCGCTTTCAACCTTGGGCGAGGTGACCGTGGTGGCGCCGGGCATCCCTTCCTCAGGCACCGGCCGCAGTCATCCGGGGAGTACGTCGGGCCGGATCGAGGTTCTGGAAAGAACATACGGCGGCGCGAACCATCCGGTCTATTCCGTCGACGGCACGCCCGCCCAAGCCGTGCTTTTCGCATTGCTGGAAATTCTTCCCGCACCTCCGTCGCTCGTGGTGGCGGGGATAAACTACGGCGAGAATGTCGGCTTCGGGGTCACCATTTCGGGAACGATCGGCGCGGTGCTGGAAGCGGCCGCGGCCGGGATCCGGGCGCTGGCGGTATCCTTGGAGATGCCGCTCGAGGGGCATCGGGACAGCAAGTTGGCGTTCGATTTTTCCACGGCGGTGCGATTTACCGAACGCTTTGCGCGGATCCTCCTGGCCCTCAGCCTGCCGCCGGATGCGCCCGCGTTGAAAGTGGATGTTCCCTCCGGCGCGACGGCCGGCACGCCGTGGAAGTTGACCCGCCTTTCGCGCACCCGATACTATGTGCCGGAAAGACCCAATCGGAAATCGTTTTCCGACCCGGCGCAAATTCCCTACCAAATTGTTTTCGATCCACGGGAAGCCGAAATGGATTCCGACGTGTTCGCACTTCATGTGGAGCGCAAGGTGTCGGTGACGCCGCTCAGCTTGGATCTGACCTCCCGGGCGGATTTCGCCGCTTTGGAAAAGGCGTTGCGCGGCGCCGGCAACCGGTAAAGAGGCCCGGGTGGGCGGGATCATTCACGCAAGAGAGCGCGGATGGGTTCATCCGCATCTGGAAGGAGCCATCGCATGACCAGCAAAGTCTATTGGGGTTCGCCCCGCCAGGCGCGCATCGGCGCCGAAGAAACTCTTCCCGCCAAACTCGATTTGATCCTGGATCGATTGAACCTACGCGAGCGGGTCAAGGACGAGGCGGTGGCGATTAAAATGCACACCGGCAACAACATCATTACCTCCACGATCCATCCGGTGTTCGTGCGCAAGGTGGTCAAAGCGGTCAAAGACGGCGGGGGCAAACCGTTCGTGGCCGACGTCAATTGGGACGCCGCCGGGGCGGAAGAACGGGGTTATTCCGCGGAGACGCTCGGCTGCCCGGTCTACCCAGCGGCCGGCCCGGACGAAAAATATTTCTACGTCCATCAAAAGAAGTTCAAGAATTTGACAGAGTGGAAGGTGGCCGGCATGATCCAGGACGCGACCTTCCTGATCGACCTGGCGCATATCAAGGGCCATCCCGCCTGCGGATTCGGCGGGGCGTTTAAAAACATCGCCCTGGGATGCATGGTCGGGGAAACGCGCGGGGCGATGCACGATACGGTGCATTTCGATCCGTACTGGTTTGCCGAAAAGTGCCCGGACGCGGAAACGCGAGCGAAGATCATTGCTTCCTGCCCGGTGGGCGCGCTGGTCGAGGATCGCAAGGATTCGCGGCAGATCCATCTGCACACCGAGCCGTGCATCCAGTGCGGCCGCTGCCTCAAGGTGGCGCCTCCCGGCTCGCTCAAAATCGATCCGGTGAATTTTCTGGCCTTTCAGGAAGCCTGTGCGATCAGCACGGCGATCACCCTTTCAACCTTTGCGCCCGGGAAAGCAACATACATCAGCTTGGCAACGCAAATGACGCCGGTGTGCGATTGCTTCGGCTTTACGGGGATGTCGATCCTGCCGGACGCGGGAATATTCGGCTCGGACGATATCGTCGCCATCGACCGGGCCGTGCTCGACGCCACCGCCAAGCTGCCGCTGATCGAAGAGAATATGACCACGTCGCTCAGAAAATATCTCACCCCCGGCGTGCATCCGTTTGCCCGCATGCACGGGCCGCTGAAAGATCCGTACAAGGTGACGGAATACGGCGAGGCGCTCGGGTTGGGATCGCGCCAGTATGAACTGATCGACGTGCTGCCGGTGGATGAAAACGCGGAACCCAGTCGGTGGTTCATCTCCGCCACGTAATCCAATCCTCGCGAATATTCTTTTGCAGGGATTGATCGGAAAACGGCCTATAGCCGGGATCGTCGATCCCGGTTACATAACGATAATCAAGTCCGGAAAAATAACATACGATTAATTTCGGCGGATCAGATAATCCGCCCCTTGAATAAAATCCAGATTTTACATTTCGGGTAAAATGTTGGTTAGCTAAAGGCTGACCGGCGGGTTGGCCGCCGTTCGTTGGGCGACTGGTATAAAAACTCCTTGAAGAAGGAATAATCACGGCAAAAAAAGTTGTTAGTGATCAACCGCCAAAGCGGCGGTGGAAGCCGGATTTTTAGGAACCAATTTCTTGAGACGGTCATGAAAGGAAATGGTTTATGAAAAATAAAACATATCGGGATATCCTTTTTGTGGGATTTCTGATCTTTGCCGCAGGTCCGGCGTGTATCGTCACATCTTCTTCGGCGCCGTCTTCGCCATCATCTACGAATTCCCGCGCCACTGTTGCGGAAAGGAACTCGCAAGCGTTGGGCGACCTCGGGTCGATTACCTACACTCTCGATTCTGCCCGGCAAATGAGTAAGGTCTTTGACCCCAATTCCGAGGAGGGCGTCATTCTCACGGTCGAAGATGCCAACGGCTACGGCTGGATGCTTTCGATCCCTGCGGATGCATTGTTGTCGACCCAAAAAATTACCATGACGCCCTTCGCCACGATGGATGTATCCCGATCGGATGCGAAGATCGTCAGCGGGGTCCAGTTTGAGCCGGACGGGCTGCAGTTTACGGACGCGGTCCAACTGACCGTCACCGCGCCCATCGACAACCCCGGGGTTAGCCTGATCTTTTCCATGAATCAGGATGGCTCGAACGTGGCGTTTGCACCCACCACCAACACCAGCGGGGGGAAAACAGCCATCGCGCAGATCTGGCACTTCAGCGCCGCCGGATACGACAATGGATATGACGCCGGGCGGGACGGCATTGATCAATATCAAAAGATGGCCAGGGAGGAATACCGGTTGGCGCTGGACGCCGCCAGGCAATTCATCAAGAATGGCGCGCCCCGTCCGCCCACGTCCCCGTCCATCAGCATGTTCTGCCGCGGCACCGAAGTCAACCCGGAACAAAACGAAGCCTATGAGTATATGCGTGAATTTTTGGATCCATATTCCGAGTACGTTTACGTGTTATTAGCGGCGATCAAGGATTTACAACTCACCAGTGGTGAAGATGTCGACACCACCGCAGGGACGGATGCGATCATTACAATCCTGCAAATGGCGGAAAAAACCCTCTTGGAATTGGGCAATCAGTATCAGAATGACAAGCCGCCCGACCGGCTGATAGCGGCGATCTCTACCGGATTGCAAATCGACCGCCAGATCCAGTTGATCAACGGTGAAACGCCGCTGCTGCTTCTTGAAAAAATAACCTACTGGGAATCGACCGTCCGCGATTATTACCTAAAAGAGCTTAAGACCAAGCACGATTACCGCGCTTTCCCCATCCTATTAACCCTGGATAAAGATGTACAGCTTGTGGGCGGATCCAGTCGCCTTGAGGATATCATGGCGGCCATGACTTTTGAAGTGATCCTCGATACCAGTTTTGATGCCACCTGGAAATCGCAAAGTGATAGGTTGTTTGCGACCGGCCGCGTGGAACAACATGCGGACGTCAAGGATATAAAGAACACATTGGAACCTCCTAATTTTCTTTGGGGAACGGAGAATAATATAATATTTAAGGCCACAACCGGAACCTTTAAAGATTCTACTGGATCCTACGCGCTGGATGGTCAATCGGATGTCGGTACCCTGTTTTTATTAAATTGGGATGCCTGCGTCACCAAGACTTTCGATATGGAGCTCGTCGGGATTATTGGAGCTCCCGATAGTAAATCTGGAAAAATAGCCACAGCTGCATCCCAGGGTAGTTTTGAAAAATACTGGTGGAAAACAGCTCTTGCTTACATATTCACGGTCCCCATGCAGAACCTGAACCAAACCCTGGGCGACAAGAGCTTTTCCGGGTCTGGTTCCGGGGCAGCTATTGACTTTACCAGTAGCGCTCAGATCCATATCGTGATCAAACATATGCCCGGATAGAATAACCGTGAAACTCGAAAAGGTAGCCGGGATCGCCGATCCCGGCTACCTTTTCGAACGACGATCCCGGCCTACAACCGAACGCGGATATAATATCTTCCTATGCCCCCGACAAAACCGCCCGCATCCAAACCGCCTTTTCCGGCCGGCTTGTTCCTGACCGGAGCGGTGTTCGCGATCATCGGATGGGTCGGGGTGGCCGGGGTGGTCTTTTTAACGCTGCCATTCCTTCTTCCTCGCTGGCTGTTTTTTTTCTCGCTCTTCCTCGCCATCACCGGCACGGCCACCCCGGTCGTGTGGTATCTCAACCGCCGGTTTACACCGGCCCGCTTCCCCTCCGAAGGCATCCTCATTCGCGAGACGCTGGAGACCGCATCGCTTGGAGTGTTCCTGGTCTGGCTGCAGGCCGGACGCCTCTTCACGGTCTTCTTGGGTTGGGCTTTTTTCGGCGCCTTCCTCGCCGTGGAGCTGTTGCTCCGTCTGTATGAAAACAGCCGGTGGACGCCGGCTCCTTCCATCGATGAACAAACCTCCGAGGCAAATGGTGAACAAACCGGCTCGCTTCCCTCGGGCGATTCCTCCGCGGGCGAATGACGCTTCGAGACCTGCCGTCCGTCGATTCCCTCCTCCATCGTCCCGAACTTGAATCCCGCCTGGGAGAATACGGCCGCGAGCTGGTCTTGCTGGCCGCGCGGTCGGTGCTCGACCGGGTGCGCGCTGAAATTCGGGATACCCCTGCCGTTCCCCCGGTCGAGGAAATTGTCAACCGGATCCTCCTCTTTTTGGAGGAAGCGACGGCCACTTCCCTGCGGGAAGTGATCAATGCCACCGGCGTGATCCTGCATACGAATCTCGGCCGGGCGCCGCTCAGCCGGGCGGCGCTGGATTCCATGGTCCGGGTCGGAAGGGGCTACTGCACGCTGGAATACGATCTGAAAGACGGGGAACGCGGCGGCCGGGCGCCGCAAGTGGAACGATTGCTGCGCCTCCTGACCGGCGCGGAAGCGGCGCTGGTGGTGAACAACAACGCCGCCGCTGTGCTGCTGGCGCTCGCGGCGCTCGCCAAAGGGAAGGAAGTGCTGATCTCGCGCTCGCAATTGGTGGAGATCGGCGGCGGCTTCCGCATCCCCGACGTGTTGCGGCAGTCGGGCGCGAAACTGGTCGAGGTGGGCACCACCAACCGGACGCACCGCCGGGATTACGAGGAAGCGATCACCCCGCGGACCGCGATGATCCTGCGCGCCCACTCCTCGAACTTCCGCATTGTGGGTTTCACCGCCGAGCCCGGCATCGCTGAACTGGCGGAGATCGGAACGCGCAGCGGCATTCCCGTGGTGGACGACATCGGTTCCGGCGCACTGCTCTCTACCGCCCGGTTCGGGCTGGGGCACGAGCCGATGGTGCAGGAGAGCCTAGCCTCCGGCGCGGCGCTTACGCTCTTCTCGGGCGACAAACTGCTCGGCGGGCCGCAGGCGGGCATCCTGGTCGGAAAGACCGAACTTGTGGCGAAGGCGCGAAAGCATCCGCTGGCACGCGCGGTGCGCGCCGATAAACTTTGCCTGGCCGCCCTCGAAGCGACGTTGATCCATTACCTCCGGGGGGAAGCCGAACGCGAGATACCGGTCTGGCGGATGATCGCCGCGCCGGTGGAAGAATTGGACCGGCGCGCGCGCCTTTGGGCGCAGCGCATCGGGCAGGGCGAGGTGGTGGATTCCCGTTCGACCGTGGGCGGAGGCAGCCTTCCGGAGGAAACGCTGCCCACCCGGGCGCTGGCGCTGGCGTTGAGCAAACCGCAGGCGTTGCTCGCCAGGCTGCGCGCCGGCTCGCCGCCCGTTATCGCGCGGGTGGCGGAAGGACGCGTGCTTCTGGATCCGCGCACGGTGCTGGAAGACGAAGACGAGCCATTCATCGTGGCGGTCACCGCCAGCCTTGCATCATAATAATTACGCGCCAAAAATTTTTGTTACTCTTCGTCGAGGGAAATCTTCACCCCCCGGTATTAATAATATTCGACCACTTCGACAACCTTCTCCGCAATAAAGGCATGATATTTATTTTTCCGGTCCTCGAGACTGGGGAGCAGAATATCCTGGATGCGATGGATTGTTCCCCCGAACTCCGCCATGAACTTTATCTTCTGGTTGCCTTCCCATTCTCCATCCAGGGCGCCGCAAATCTTATTCAGCAGGTCGAGTATGGAATTCGAGGAAGTATCTGCATCACCGAATGCCTTGGAAATCGCATCCGCTTCGGCAGGATGAATGGGAATTATTTTCCGAACGGCTCGGGCAGGCATGGAAACCCCCTTTCTTTTCCACAAATATGAATATATAATCCATTTTAGTTGAAAGATTGGTTGAAAACAAGGGGGCTAGAGATGATTCCCAGAATACGCGTAGATCCCGATCTTCTGGAAAAACTGGCGGACGAACTTCATCAGCTCACCGGCGTGCTTAACCTGGCCGGCGATAACCTTTTAAACGAGATCATGCGACGTAGTGGAAACACAGAATATCCGGACCTGCAATCTTCGGCCCGAGGGGACGCGTTTGCCTCCCGGGATTTGATCAGCGGCATTCAGCGCGACCTCTCCGGCGAGGCGGACCGCCTCCGCTTGCTCTCGCGCGCATTCCGGGCCATCGATGATGAAGCCATCACCTTCCTGACCTGCCAGTTGGGAGAACAATGGCTGGGGCAGACCTTCGGGCGTCCGCAATCACATCCGGATATCAAGGGGTTCGAGCCTTTCTATGTGCCCCAGACGCGGATGGCGCTTACAGATTGGGTTTATGCGTATGCGCAAGGATGTTACGGTTTAGCTCGGATTGATATCTATGCAGCCGGACGAATCATAGACAATATTATCGGATCCTGGACGGATTCGAAGACCGGTAAAAAATATTTTATTGTGGATCAGGGCAATGGCCTATTTATGTATATCCTGATGGATCAATTGAGCAATCTTATCGATTTATCTGCAATTCCATATCGAGAGGGCAGCTATTCAAATGGTATGGTGGTAGAAAATTCTTCCCTTCCGCCGCCATGGGGAAGAAATTCCTGGCCACAATCCTGGATAGACAACGAATGGTGGAAGGGAGGACCGCAACAGGATCTGCGATTGGGAAAAATGGGTCTTCCGGGCAGGGATGGCAAACCGCTTGCGGGGTTGCTCGATAGCGCACATGCCAATTTATGCAGGGAATTATCCGTTATTGCGTCAACGGGTAATACGGATATCGTCGGAGATTTATCTATTTTTGCAAATTCCAAAGAAGTCGGAAACGGACTTGCGATTCTAAAAGAACCGACCATGGGCACCACGCCGGAGAATCTTGCGGATTTTTATCGGGCCTTGGGATGGCACGCAGATCCGCATCAAAGTGCTGTACCTTAAGCGGACGAGCTGGCCGCCGGATTGTCGGCGGGTAAGAAATATGTCTTCGGAGCGAGGTTGGATACCTGCGGGACAAAAACAAACGGATTGCTTACCAATTCCGATGGATATGCCGATCATTGGGTTGCCCTGACGGATGTATTTAAGGATGGCAAGGATCAAGTTTGGGTTGAAGTATTTAATCCGTATGAAAACCGGGAGGAAATATATTTATGGGATTATTTTACAAAAGCCTGCAATACGAATCTTCATCCGAAAACCGGCTTATCAGCGTATTCCTATATTGAGGCCGTGAAATAAAGAAATACTCACAATGCTTATCGTGGACCTTTTTTCTGCATCGGAATATCCACCGATTGGAACATGGATCTGGTCCGATAACCAGGAAAATGGAATTCTCAATCCCGTAAGAGCTTTCAGCGGTATGAGTTCTTTTCGTTACGAATTTGAGTGGAATAGCACTGCCGTGTGTTTTTTCTTTACAGATTTATCCCGGAAAAATCAGCCTTTGACATTCGTATTTCTCGATGGAAGGACTCTAAAATTTCCCATCATATATTCCTTTATTGTTGGAGAAATCACTATTCCCTAAAGGGGGGAAAAGCTATCTGAAGGCCGTGCGCAGCACACATGATATTTGGGAATCCGGAGGACGGGACGGTGAATTAAACGGTCGATGAATATTGGAATGATGAAAAATGGAATTATTCTCGCGGGAGATCAATCCGGCCAGAAAGGTTTTTGGGTGTTACTATTTTCGGCCCGGATTTTTTCAATCCGCTCCTGCAGGCAATCCGCGGCCTTCCTCCCCTCCTCCCAATACATGAAGTTCTGAAAAATCCGGGTCTCCCCCTTGTGAATGAAATATCCCCGGCCGGGCGGCAAGCCCGCCAGCGGCTGATAGGGGGGCGATTTGGCGTTGTTGAATTGATCGATCACGGCGTTTCCGGAAAAGAGCAAACCGCAACCCATCTTGCGGGCTTTCTTCATCAGCTCGTCGTCGTAATCCCTGGGCAGATCGGCGCCGCTGCCCGCGACGATTGCGCAAAGTCCCACCTCGCCCCCGGCCGCCAGGCATTCCGCCAGTGGGGTGCCCACCCCTTCGAAGCGCAACGCGAGCCGGTCGTAATCGTCGATGAGCAGAACGTAGGCGGGGTAGTTAGTGAGGAACGCATCCCGGTCGAACCGGTCCGGATCTTTTTGGAACGCCGCCTCCAACGCCGACGATCTCTGCAGCATCGCACGGGAAAGCCGCTTCAGGCAGGGTTCGACTTCGGATTGGTTGTTGATGAACTCCAGCATGTGGGGCAGGTTTTTCAACGGCAGAAGAGTCCGCGCGTGGAAATCGATGGCGAGGAACTGCAAATCCTTGGGGGAATAATTTTCGGCCAGTCCCAGGGCCCAGGTCAGAAGCGCGGTGGTCTTTCCGGATTTGCCGGCGGAGCTTGTCACCAGGAAGACCGGGCCGTCATCTTCCAACTTCATCCCCAAGGGGAGGAGCGTTTCGAAATCTTTCCCCTGCGCGCAGGCATGCGGCCGGGCGGTCTTCGGGAGTCGCGCACCTTTCGGCAACGCCACGGAATACGGAAGGCTTTCAATGATCTGAGGTTTCGGACCCTTCCAGGCGCGCTGCATTTTCTCGCCCAGATTCAGCAATTGTTCCATCTGTTCCTGGTCGTTGGCCCCGTCCGCCGGAAGCGCCGCCTGGAACTCGATCGGCGGCGTGCCGCGCAGGAAACCTCTTCCGGGGCGCGGCGGACGTCCGACGTCCTCCTGCAGCCGGGCTTCCCCGATCAACCCGACAATTCCAAAATATTCCGTCTGGCTGGATTGATACAGGGTGGCTTGGGCGTGGACGTTGGAATATAAATCCGCCGGCAGATCCGCGGGAAGATACGCGGCCGCCGCCAGATGAATCCCGCTGGAAGCGCTGCCCCCCGCCAGCGAGGCGATTTCGTTGATGAATTCCACGGGGAAGACCCGTTTGAGACCCAGGAAGTTATCGATGAAGAAGAACAGTTCCGGAAGGGCCTCCGCGCCCGCCTGGCGATTGTAGTCCGCGATGGTGCCGACACCCTTCCGGCGGAAAAGATCGTTGCGCCGTTTCAATTCGATCTGCGCAAACCGCAGCAGCCGCTCGGCTCGCTCCGTCTCGAAGCGCGTGATCACCGAACCGACGTGCGGGAACGCCTCGAGCACGCGCAGGCGGGATTGCCCGCCAAAATCCAGAATATAGATTTGCACCTGCGCCGGGGAATACATCCTTGCGATGGACACCGCGAGCGTTTTTAACAGGGTGGTCTTGCCCGAGGCGGCCGATCCGAAAATCAGAAAGTGTCCGCCGCCCTCTTCCAGGGAAAGTTGAAACAACGGTTGTTCCTGTTTCTGGGGGAGATCGCATTTCCCCAGGACCGGATCGGTCATCCCGCCTGCTTCCTGCGGGGCTTGCCACTTGCGGCACGGATTCCAGGTGCGGCCGTCCCATCCGCCGGTGAAGTTCTCCCCGAAAAGATCCGGCAGGCAAAGCCGGTCCGGCAACGGGTCCGACCAGACGGGATCCGGTTTCCGGAGTTTCAGATTCTTCATCGCCTCGTTCAACCGGTCGACGATGGCGTTGGCTTCCGTGATCTGTACGTCCCCGGGTTTACCCGACGGCCCGCCCATCCGGGAGCGGGGAACCGCGAGCGTTTCCTTGCGACCATCGGGATGGACCACCAGGAGTTGATCCGGCCGCTTCTCGGCGCCCTCCCCGCCGTATTTCCCGCCGCAGTAGGCGATCTGCATCAGCTGGCGACCGCTCGAATAGAAATACGCCCGGCCGCGCACCAGGCTGATGGCGTCCGGGATTCCGATCATTTGCATGCTGTCGTCCGGCTGGCTGGTGCGCAGGCAGATCCGGAAATTCGAGTTCTGCAGAATTTGCGGGTCGATGGCCGATTGGATGTTCTGGGTGGCGAGAATCAGATGCACGCCGAGCGAGCGGCCCAACCGGGCGATGCTGATCAGGCGCTTGCTCTCCTCGGGATGGCGGTTCTTGAACTCGGCGAATTCGTCGAAGACGATGACCAGATGCGGCAGAGGCTGCTTGATGCGCATGGTGCGGTAATCGTCCACGTGGGAACGGCCGAACCGGAAGATGGACCGCGCGCGTTCGAGGATCCGCTTGCGCCGTTCGAGTTCGCCTCCCAGGGCAAGCAGCACCCGCTCGGCGTACGACGCGTGGGATTCGATGTCGGTCATCACGCCGACGGTGTGGGGCAGCTTGGCCAGTTCGTTGAAGGCGGCCCCGCCTTTGTAATCCACCAGCGCGAAATTCAGATCGTACGGATGGCTGCTGACGGCCAGGGCCAGGATCAAGGTCTTGAGGACCTCGCTTTTCCCGGACCCGGTCATGCCACCCAGCAATCCGTGCGGGCCGTGAGAGCCGTCCTGGTCGCGCAGATCGAAGATGAATTCCGACGTGGCGGAGGTTTTGCCGATCGGAGACTGCAAAAAACCGAACGGAGAACCGTCGTTCCACCACTTCTCGACCGGTAAATCCTCCGCCTTGGAGACTTCCAGCATCTGCAGGAAGGTGACCATCGACGGAGGCTGGCTCAGATCTTCCTTCTCGGCCCAATCCACCCGCGAAAGCGCGCGGGCGATCGATTCGGCGCCCGCGGGATTGCACCGGTCCGGTCTGCAATCGATGCGAATGCTTTCCAAACCGGATTCTTTGTAGGAAAGATTACCCTGCTGGATCGCAACGATCGCTCCGCACATCCCGGGAATCTGCGCGGCGTCTTCCGTCAGGTAGAGCGCATACACGCCGAGGGCCTTGCCCGATTTGAGGAGCAGATCGATTCCCGGGTGGGAAAATTCCAGCGGGAAGGAATCCAATATCACCACGAGGCAGGGGAGGGGCGGGGTGGAAGGGGCGTTCTCTCCTCCGACCATCTTGCGCGCCTCCAGGATCTGCTCCCGGCGTTTGAGTTCCGTCTCGAGTTCCAGGAACACTTTGCAGGAGTTGGGGTCGGAGAACCGGATTTTCGCGCCCTTCCAATCGAATGCTTTGGACGCGTGGGGAAGCATGGCCAGCCACGCCCACTCCTGCAGGTGCTGCGGCTGGCCGAAGGCGGCCACCTGGAGTTCGGAAAACCAATGGTGGGTGACCAGGTGGCACAAGATGGAGCGTGCGATGCTGGTCGTGTCCGTCCGCTTCCCGGCAATGCCGATCGGACCGGTGTGCGCCAATCGCGCGGTGATCGGGACGTCCGGGAGGTAGGCGAACTTCTCGGGAAGTGTTTTGGCGAACTCCACTTCCTTGGCGAGTTCCGCGGGCGCATTTTTACCATCCGCCGGGGAAATGGAAATCGAGGTGGGGAGATATCCGATCCCCAGCCGCGGCATGAGAAAATCCGGATCCGCCGGGCGGCGTTCCCCCAGACGGGGGTCCCGTTCGGCTGCCATGCGCAGGCACCCTCCCAGGTCCGGGTTCGTTCCCCGCAGGGCCGCCTGTTCGCGCTCCCGCAATGAATACAATTGATTTTCCGTTTTTTGAAGTTGTTGGGCGTACGCTTGTTTGCCTTGGGCGAGCTTTTCCTTGAATTCCTTCTTCTGATTCCGAAAGGCGGCATAGGTGACCACATAACCCGCCAGCATCATCGGCAGGAACACCAAATAGGTAAGTCCTCCTCCGCCTCCCGCCAGCATGACCATCAGAATGATCATCAGGAGCATGCCGCCCAGCGGCAGAAGGATGGTCATCCAACTGAAGGCCTCCGGCTCCTGCGGCAACTGCGGCGGCGAGGGGATCTCGACGGACGGCCTGGAAAGGGTCGGTAGAATGCGGGGAGGGCGATTAAATGGCATGGGGATAGACCGGGCTGAAAAGGAAAAAGCGCTTCCAGCCGCCGAAGCAAACCATCGGCGGCTGGAAGCGCTTCCCACAATGTCTACCGAATGTTTTGGTTATCTACCTGGGAGAAAGCGTCGCTTGCTTTTTGCAGAAGCTGGCCGGCTTCTTCCAAGACCTCGGTGGATTTTTGCAGCTTGGGAAGAAGTTCATCCCATTTTGAAAAAATCTGGCCGGCCAAGTGGCCTTTAAACTCCCCTCGCAGGCCGTCCATCAGGGTTTTGCCCTTTTGGATAATTTGGTCCACTTCCGCTTTCTTTGCTTTGATATCCGTTCCGGTTTTTTGAACATTCTCGGGTGTAATCTGAATCGACGGCATGGTTCCCCCTTTTAGAATTTGAATGAAATTCAACGCAGCGATTGTCCGCATGGTTTTGAACAGGTTTTCCGGCGGTTCTGAGCCATTGTGTATCATCCCTCATTCGAGTGCTTTCCGGCGTGAAGATGACTTTCCACCCCCTTTCGCTATTCATATGGGAATCGCATTTCATAAAACCAATCGAAAAACCCCGCTTCGATTCCCTCCCCGGCCGGCAATCGGATGGAAACGAACCGTTTCTCCGCTTTCTAATCGGCTCACCGTGGGGTTGGCAAAATGAAAAGGTTTCCGGAAAAGGAAAACCTCTTCCGGACGAGGAAATTGTCTGTGTATGAACGGTTTGCTTCGAGGCTGAACCATTTGCTCCCCCTTGCCTTGCATTAAAATAATAATCTATCGAGTCCTCTTTGTCAATGGGCGGATTTTCTTTTCCGAGATGCGTATGACCTTATCGAAAAGAAGCCCGCGGCATCAATGAATGCCCAGGATCATATTCCATTCGTCGCATGGAAAGGACCGATAATTCGAAAAAAAATTCGGCCGGCGCGATAATCCGCGCAACATCTCCTATTTATCCCGCGAGAGCGGGATGATGAATACCCTGCATCTTGCTGCGCAGTTCTTGTGGGTTGGGTTCCTTGAAACCGTGCGGCTTGCCGCGCGGTCATTCATGTTTCCGGCCGGCCTGGAGACGCGAAAGGAAAAAGGCTATTTGATTTTTTTATATTCATTGCTCATTTTTTGCAATTGTTCGGCGGTCTTTTTCAGGGCGGACGAGTGCATCTCGATCCCCTTGCGCCAATCGCGGTAGAACCGCAGGAATGCCTGCTGCGAATCGCCGCTCCATTTCGGCTCCACCGCTTTGACGGATTTGTCCAATCCCGCGATAACCGATTCCAAACCCGCCTGGGCCTTGGCAAGTTCTTCCGTAAATTTCTGAACACTCTCCGGCACCAAATCGATTGCGGTCATAGGGATCTCCCTCTTTTTTTGCGAAGCGTTGTATCTGCGGTTCGGGAAAGCGCGCGTCGACCGGCGCGTACGCTGAAGAAGGATGAATTTTCTTGTGGATTTTTTTTGAACACCTCTGAAAAAGTTCGATCGTCGGGGGGATAAATCCCCCGACTATTAACAGCGCCGGTCCCCGCTTCGCGAGGATAAAATAAATCCGGCTTTAAAGCCCGGCTTTTCCACAATCCGGAAAACCACCGGATTGAGGACAGGAAGCCAGGCGCTGTTGAAAGTTCGGAGCGCCCCCGGCCCGCCCGGCGGGCGTACCGGGGCGGGCTGTCCCGCGCATAGCGCGGGATTAGCTCCGGACGAAGATGATCTTTAGAGGTTTCTTTATGTTGAATTGGAGAAATCTTATCCCCCTTTCATCGTACGGGCCATGATAATTACATGCGAATGGTTTGTCAAACAGGGGGATTTGTTTTTCCTGTTGATCGGACTAATGTTGATCCCGAGAGGCCAAGCCAAAAAGCGGATGAACTTCACCGGCCCGGCGATTCTTCCCACTCTCCGGGTCGAGTTCCGGTATATAATCGGATTTTCAGGAGGGGGATCGCCATGACACCGAGACTTTTCATAACTTTGGGCAGCCGCCGGCGAAAGGACCGGGTGCTTCTGGAAATACCCGGCGACCAACCGATGCTGGAAATGATGGCGGACCTGGCGCAGGTGGTCGGCTGGAAGGAATTCGAAGACGTCCCGTCGGGCGCTTTGTATTTGGAAACCGAAGAAGGGGAGAAATTGCCGGAGAGTCAGACGCTTGCGGATGCGGGGATCTCCAGCTCCGAGGTGCTGTTCCTGGCGTCGAAAGAACCGCAACCGTCGGCCGAAACAAAAAAGCAGGAACCGGGCGGTGCAAACAGCACCGAGGCGCCCGACCGCCGGCCGGCCGTCTCCGGGCATGTTCTTGAAATCCTGCGCCAACCCCGTCTGGCCGGTCTCCGCGGCCTGATGTTCATCATTGGAAAGCCCTGCAACGTGATCGGACGGTCCGGGAAAGGGATCACCCCGGATATCGACCTCTCGGAATGGGATGCCCAAATGATCTCCTCACGCAAACACGCGGTGATCGAGAGCACCAAAGACGGATTTGTTTTGCGGCCGGAAAAAACCACCAACAGCACGTTCGTCAACGGGGTCGAAGTTCCCGCGGGCGAAACCAGAACCCTGCGCGACGGGGACCGGATCCAATTCGGTTTCCAGGGTTTGGAGCTGGTGTTTAAAGCGCCGGAGAAATGAATCTCCGCAGGAGATCCGATGGAGTTAGGGGATCCCCTGCGGAACAAGACGTCGATCCGTATTTGTTATATGAAACCTCTGAAAAAGTTCGATCGTCGGGGGGATAAATCCCCCGACTATTAACAGCGCCGGTCCCCGCTTCGCGAGGATAAAATAAATCCGGCTTTAAAGCCCGGCTTTTAGCCGGGCGCTGTTGAAAGCTCGGAGCTTTAGCTCCGGACGAAGGTGATTTTAATAAAATTCAATCAATAAACTCCTCTGGAGAATGCTTCTATCGTTATCGTTTTCTGTCCCGGCGAAAAAACCGAATGCCCCGATTTGCTTGGATTTTAACGTTCACTGGGATTCCAAGCTTTCCGCTGGCGCCAGACTCCCGAAACAACCGGCCACCCCATTTTTTGCGCCTGCAGCGTTTTTTCCTGGTACACTTTTCGCTCGCCTTCGTTGACGATCCCCTCATATTCTTTTTGAGCAACCCGGGAAAGCACGCCGTTCGGGCCCGCCAGGGCCAGGGTGGACAGCGCGGTCAATACCTCATTCCGGTTTTGCCAGTCCGTCATCGGTTCGATGGTTTGGATCAGCAACGAGGCGTTGGTGGTCAGGGAAATGATCTTGCGGCGGTAGGCCGCGTTGAAATAGCGCACGTAGAGTAAATATAATTCCCGGAGTTTCATCGCGTCGTCGTACCAGAATTCCAGCGCAAAAGCGTACCCCATGGCTTTTCGAAACGCCTCTTCCCCGTCCAAAATCGTAATCGATTCCTTCAACGCCTGCGGGAGAATCGCGGCGCCTTCCAGGACGGAAGTCCATTGGGGGGAGAGTCCGCGGTCGGCGAATTGTTGTTCCTGGCTTTTGAGGATCCTGACGGCGTCCGGGATTTGCCTGCCCACGACGTTCTTCATCGACCGGCGGATGATTCCCGCCCTGCGCTGGTTGACGTGGCCGCAGGTGATGCCGATGTACGCCGTCAGCTTGGCCTTGACCAGGGCTTCATCCTGCTGAACGGCGCGGCCTTGATCGTCGAGAAGTAAAATGCCGACCGGCATTTTTGTTCTATCACCCTTTTTGATATAGGCGATGTAATACAGCGTTCTTCCGGTGATTCGCAGGATGGGAATGTAATCCCGCACCGCTTCCCCCTGGGAGGCGTCGGCAAACCGGTATGCCGCATCCCGTATTTTTGGATAATTCCGGAAGGTATAGTCTGTGGTGCGATGATTAATATTCAGGACCGGCAGAAAATGGAGCACCACGGCGCCGATGACGATTCCATAGACGACAATCGAAACCAGCGAAAGGATGTTCTTGCCCTGCGAGCCCACCGCT
This sequence comes from Anaerolineales bacterium, assembly GCA_050010135.1. Taxonomy (GTDB): domain Bacteria; phylum Chloroflexota; class Anaerolineae; order Anaerolineales; family RBG-16-64-43; genus FEN-1073. The sequence goes on along the minus strand of JBEKLP010000005.1, from coordinate 6,439 downwards.
CCGCTTTGCGTAAAAAAATAAAGGATTATTCCCCCGCCAAGGAAGGCGAGACAAACGGCGAGAATCGATAAACCGACAACCGCGGCATAGGACAGGCCCCTTGCCCTTTGCACCCAGGTGCGGGCGAGCATGTCGAAATATCTCTTGCGCAAGTCGGACGCATTATCCTCCGGTTCCGGATAATCCGTTCCAAAGCGGTTGAGCAATTCGATGCTGGATTCCATGGAAGACCTCGTGTTCCCAAGTTCGACTCTATTCCAACGCCTGCCGCTCTTCCAAACCCACCCCGGACCGCGTTTTGCCTACGAGAGGAACGGGGAGGTTTTGGTCAATTGAAGGAATTCTTCGGTGCTGGTCTCGGAGATCTGATGCAGATCGGAAATGCCGCCGACCTGATTTGCGGCCGCGCCGATCCCGTTCTCCACCTTCGCCAGGACTTCTTTTTCATCCGGGGTAAGCACGGGAACCTGCCCGGCCAGCCAGGCGGCAAATCCCAGCGCGCCGACCGTGGTGGGATTAATGGCCGTGGCGGGAACAGCGGCTCCTTCGCCGGCGTGGGAAGAACCGTTGTTTTCCTTTATGCCCCATAATCTATTGACCGAGACCGCTCCGCTGCCGATGCCCAGCAGGGCGAGGAACAACAGATAGGTCCGGTTCACCGCCTTCGATACCGGCGGGGGCAGGGGGATAATCGTTATCGGTCCGATCGATACAAAGGTCGGCGTGGGACTCGGGGACATGGTCAGCGAGCGTTCCGGAGTAATTGCTCCCGCCGCCGCTCCGCCGATCTTTGTCTGAGTCGCCTCGGCGCCCGCGGTGCCCGTGTTGATCGGCGTGCTCCGCGGCCGGATTATTTTTGTGGGCCTCGGGGTGTCGGTCGGGCCGCCCGGCAGATGCGTGGGGGTAGGCGTTCTCGTACGAGTCGGAATCGCGGTAAGAGTTTGGGCCACGGCGGTCTGTTGGGCATCGATGGTGCCTTGGGCATCCGCAGTTTGTTGCGCATCGGCGGTTTGTTGTGCCGCCGTGGCGGTTTGTTCGGCATCGGCGGTTTGTTGGGCTGCCGTGGCGGTTCCTTGGGCATCGATAGTTTGTTGAGCCGCAGTGGCGGTTCCTTGGGCATCGATGGTTTGTTGAGCCGCCGTGGCGGTTCCTTGGGCATCGATGGTTTGTTGAGCCGCAGTGGCGGTTCCTTGGGCATCAATTGTTTGTTGGACTGCGGTGGCGGTTCCTTGGGCATCGATGGTTTGTTGGATTGCGGTGGCGGTTCCGGGGGCATCGGGAGTGTCAGTGAAAGTGTCAGTAGGTGGTACGACAGTGTCGGTGGGAGTATCCTCCGCTGTATCCTGTAGCAGTTTTTCGGCTTGCCCACGACTCGCGCCGATAAATAAACAGAAATAAGAAAGCCCAACAATCAGAAATACAATAAGGGCGCCTCGAAATTGGCGCCTTAAATTCGCCGGTACTGACCGGTGCAAAGATTTATCGGGTAACAATTTATTCATAATACCCTCCCACCTCTGTTTCGATCAGGGGCTTAAACAAAACTTCCCCTTTCGAAGTATTCCTGAGGAAATCATGGCATATCTACCGGTGAACTCCGAATAGTTTACTACTAAATCATAAGTACGAAAGTCCTGCGTGATAAGTGACAAATGTCATATTTTCCGGCCCCAATTGGCAAATTAAGAAGTATTTAATTATTGAGAGACTTTCCATCTTAACAGGATGTTAAAAAAATCCCAGGCTCGTCATCGCGATCCCGCCCCATCTCGCAATAATATCATCATCCTTTTTCAATCGACTGTTCGGCGTAAAATCCGAATAAATTTTTTCCAACAGAAAAAAATTACCGATCCTCCGACAAACCCCGGACAATGGTTTGCTCACGAGAGGAACGGAGAGCTTTTGGTCAATTGAAGGAATTCTTCGGTGCCTATCTCGGCTATCGCATTCAGATCGGAAATGGCGCCGACTTGATTTGCCGCCGATCCTACGCCGTTCTCCACTTTCGCAAGAACTTCTTTTTCGTCCGGCGTCAGAACGGGAACCTGTCCGGCCAGCCAGGCGGCGAATCCAAGCGCGCCGACCGTGGCGGGATTAATTACCGTGGTCGGGACGGCGGCCTCCCCGCCGGGTTTGGAAGGGACGTAATTTTCCTTCACGCCCCATAATTTATTGACCGAAACCGCTCCGCCTCCAATGCCCAGCGCGGCGAGCAACAATAGAAAGGGCGCGCCCTTCGCATTCGCTTTCTGGTTCGACCCGGTGCCGGTCACGGGCGCCGGAAAGGATGCAGCCTTGTTTGTCGGAGTCAATGATGCCGTCGCTGGCAAGCCGGTCATTCCCTGCGAGGATGTGGAAGCGGAGCGCATGCCGGTTGGCGTTGTGGAAGCCGTTTGTGTCGACATGACGCCCGCTGTATTCATCGGGGAAAGAGTTTTGGAAGGTAGCGGAATGGAGGTTGTGCCTCCCGATTGAGCCGGATCGGTGGGGACCGCCGTCCCGGTCCGAGTCGAGGTTGGATTGTTCGTGTTCGTTGGAACGGGAGTGTTGGTGGGCACGACGGGAGTGTTGGTGGGCATGACGGGAGTGTGGGTCGGCACGACGGGTGTGTTGGTCGGTACGACGGGTGTGTTGGTCGGCACGACGGGTGTGTTGGTCGGCACGACGGGAGTGTTGGTCGGTACGATGGGAGTGTTGGTCGGCACGACGGGAGTGTTGGTCGGTACGATGGGAGTGTTGGTGGGCACGACGGGAGTGTTGGTAGGCACGACGGGTGTGTTGGTGGGCACGACGGGAGTGTTGGTCGGTACGATCGGAGTGTTGGTAGGCACGATGGGAGTATTAGTCGGTGGGGGTGGGATGGGCGTGTTCGTCGGTGGCGGCGGGATGGGTGTGTTGGTCGGTGGCGGCGGGATCGGCGTATTGGTCGGGTGTGGTGTGTGGGTTGGGTGGTGTGTATAGACGAGAGCACTAATGGGGTTCGGGTCACTATTCCCTATCCCCTGGCATACGCTTACGCTGATAAATAAAGTGAAATAGGTAAACCCAAGAATCAGAAATACTCGAAGGACGCGCGGAAATTGGCGCTTAATTAACACCAGCGCGGAGTGGCGAAGGGGTGGAACGAATAGGAATTTATTCATATTCCCTTCCCGAATGGGAATAATCAGGCTGCTAAATTTAATGTAAGGATAATTGTAATACTTGGCGGGGGAAAAAATAGTTGCATGTCGCTTTTCTTCATTATTCGATAAAAATGGTCAATTATTTTTTTATTTTCCATAATATGCGTCAATTCAAATAAATTTTGTCCAAAATGGTAAAATATTGAATAGGGCTTAATTTATTATTGGCACCAGTGTTTTTTGTATTTGGAAACTTCTAAAAATCATCGTTCGTCCGGAGCTAAAGCTCCGAACTTTCAACGGCGCCCGGCTCAAAGCCGGGCTTTAAAGCAACTGTGCTTAAAGTCAACAGGTCAGGCAAGGACAAGTTGACTTCGCCAGGGCCGATTATCTCGGACCATGGCATTTAGAATAGTCACAAATTTCCGCATACACGCAACGTTAGCAACTTTCTTTGCCTTCCCATGTGCGATTAGCCTATCATGGAATCGTTGGATAACGGGATTAAATCGAATGGCGGAAAGGGTTGCCATATATAATGTGCAGCGAAAAGGTTGTCGCCCACCTTGGGTGCGGCGTTTCCCATTTTTCTTTCCGCTATCATTGTTCATGGGCGCCACACCGACCAGGGCGGCGATTGCCTTCCGATCGAGCAATCCAAGTTCTGGGATCTCGGCAACAATACTTGATGCCGTAATCGGGCCGATTCCTTTGGCCGTCCTAACCAGGTCTGCTTTGGCCTTCATTTCGGGTTGATGGTCGATCAAGGATTGAATTTCACGGCTTAGGTTCTTTTCTTCATCCTCCAACCACGCTAAATGGGCCAGAATACGGTCTCTCATCTCCTGAGAGCCTTTTTGTAAACGATTTTTCTCGTCTTGGATAATTTGTACAATCTGACGCCGGCGAGCAAGGAGCTCGTCAAGACGAATCTGCTCGGGTGTAGAAGGAGGAGTGGGACGAGGATGCAAAGCATAAGCAAAATGGGCAATATTATGCGCATCCAGTTTGTCGGTCTTCGCCAGGAGTCCGCTGGCACGTGCGAAATCCCGTACTCTTTTGGGAGATACCAAGGCAACTGGGATTTTGGCTTGTTGGAGAGCTTTTACGATGGCTTTTTCATAGCCGCCGGTTGCCTCGACAACCACCAAGGCAGGATATTTCTCTTGGAGAAAAGAAATTAACTGTGGAATTCCTTCGGCGTCATTGAAGAAACTCCACAACCTGGTATCGCCCCACATTGCAGTATCCAGCTTTTTCTTGGAGATATCGACGCCGAAAAAGGGATCCTTGGATGGTGTCTCCATGAGAGCCTCCGTGGATATAATATAAAGAGCCCGCGCTAGCATTGGATACGGTCTTCGAGACCAACCAACTGTTCGGGCTAAACGGATGAAGGACACGGCGATCCATGCTTCAAAGCGGTCTTCAAGACCTGCCGGATTTCGATCTGCCGTGCCCTTCGTTATTATCATACTAGCCGGATTTATCCGGCGCTGTTAATAGTCGGGGGATTTATCCCCCCGACGAGCGGACTTTTTCAGAGGTTTCATTTGAGCAATAATCCGGCCGCGAATGAACACGCCGGCGTTATCCCATTTACAAAATCAGCCTTCGGCTCAAAGAAAGCCCCGCGCAATTTTATCCCGCTTTCGCGGGATGATGAATACCCCGCCGCTTGCGGCGCGAGAACTTGGGGGTTGCGCTCCCCGGCCTCGCCCGGCGCCCGTCCCGAACTCCGAAGGAGTGAGGGAATGCCGGGGCGGGGCTGTGGTACCGCGCGGCTTGCCACGCGGTGGTTCATTGATACTTCGCGCTGTGGATCAGGGCGTAGATTTCCGCTTTGCGCGCCACCCCGAACTTGTTCAGGACGTGGCGCACGTGGGTTTTTACCGTCTCAGGCGAGACCACCAGGTTTTCCGCCATCTCCCGGTTGGTATGACCGGCGGCGATCAGAACCAGGACTTCGTGTTCACGGCGGGTGAGCGTGGAATAGGAAACGGCCGCGGAATCGTGAAACATATGCTGCGGAAGGTGGGAGATTGTTTGTTCCATAAGACCCTCGCACGGAAGGAAGAATGGATTTATGCACGGATTGCTTGAATTAACGGCAGTTTGAATATATTAGCACAAATGTTCTATTGAGTCAATATATGAAAAGTTAGCTTTTTAATCCCATTCATTTCCTTTTCCCACACCAGGGTGCTGAAAAAGCCTGGATTTGTCATTGCGAGCCCCGCCCCGGCTTCGCCGGGCGAGGCCGGGGGAGTGAAGCGACCCCGGCCCACCCCAACCGGGGCGGGCGAAGCAATCTGGGTTTTCTAACGCGAAAAGCGAGATTGCCCCGCCCCGGCCCCTGCTCTGCAAGAGTTGCATTTGCCGGGGCGAGGCCGGGGCTTCGCTCCCTTCGGTCGCCCCCGCTTCGCGAGGGCAGGCTCGCAATGACAACTGTCCTGTTTTTCAGCACCCTGTTAAATACCACCGTCCGCCCATTTTCTTTTAAAAATGGGCGGACTACAGGGGGGTGTTATCTTGACAATGTCCCCCAATGGGATATACTCCCATCCAATCTAAAAACATCAACAACGAAGATGAGGACGAGTACGCGCCGCGGGTTCCTCAGAGAGCCGGCTGAAAGGTGGAAGGCCGGCGGAAATCCGGACGCGGAATGGACCTCGGAGTTGCCGGGCGAACGAGAAATCGATAGCCCGCGCCGGAACCGCCACCGTTATCGGGCGGGGGTCTTTCGAAGCATCCTCGAAAGCCCCGATGAGTGAGGCTGGCAAATCGAACCCTGCACATTCACGCAGGGTTTTATTTTTAAAGCGCCGGCCGAACTTGGGTGGCACCACGAGCTGAAACGCCCGTCCCAAGATTGGGACGGGCGTTTGTATTTCCACCGGACGGCATCCGGTCCCGGCGACGGGAATTCGAATATCCGACACGATTTTTTCACGGAGGAGATATGGCAGAAAAATCGAAATTTCATCTGGGTGAACACGAGATCCCCAAGGCCTGGTACAACATTCAGCCGGACCTTCCCTTCCCGATGTCGCCGCCGCTGCATCCGGGAACGCTCCAGCCCGTCACGCCGGACTTCCTCTCGGTGCTGTTTCCGATGAACCTGATCATGCAGGAAGTCAGCCAAGACCGGTACATCGAGATTCCCGATCCGGTGCGGGAGATCTACAAGCTCTGGCGGCCCACGCCCCTCATCCGCGCGGTGCAGCTGGAGAAGGCGCTCGATACGCCGGCGCACATCTACTTCAAGAACGAAAGCGTCAGCCCGGTCGGTTCGCACAAGCCGAACA
>JBEKLP010000004.1:0-73334 GCA_050010135.1 Anaerolineales bacterium | reverse complement strand
GCCCCACAGACACAAACAGCCGATGCTTTTCGTTCGCATCGGCAGGCGTCCAGACCTATAGACCAATGGCCCCGGTTTCTGCTCGCCTTAAGGGCTCTTTTGTAATCGTCGATCCGCAATGCGGATAACAACGTTATAACATTGTCTATTCTAAAGAACAAGCGTGCGCTTGTCAAGAGCCGGAAAAGGCGCAAAAAACATTGATCGCGAAGATCCCGATATCTTCCAAAATAACCCGCCTATTCCCTTGGGAATCACAGCAAAGACGCAGTTTATGGGGTCGCGGTGGGAATGTCCGTCGCTGTTTCGGGTGTCACCATCGGCGCCGGATGAGATGCATCGCAATCGTGCTGCGCTTGATCGCGCTTTTGGGTGAATGTTTCGTAACTGTCCAATTGCGGTATCGCATTGTTGGTGTATATCTCCAGCGCGCCGCAGGGGCTGCCGGTTGCTTCTGCGTTGGCGATGACGATATCCCCATAATCCTTTATGAGATTATCCGTATAATACGGCCGCATGGTCAACACCTGTTTGAAGTCCGTCATGCTGACTTCAATGTCCTTGGTCCGATAATAATAAGCCTCCTGGTATAAACCCAGGAAGTTGCGCGCAAAATCCGCGAGATCGGATGCTTCTTTATCCAATGGGGCGTAATTGATTGCCAGGTCGAGATAATATAATCCTTCCGTCAACCGGTTGGTGTCTTGGATCAGATGTACTCCATTGTATCGAAGGCCCGCCCACAACAGACCGTCCACGCGCACCGGTTCGAAGCTCGGGATTTCGGTCTTCAGCTTCAGAAGTGTGGTGATCATATCGGGATATTTTTTATCCGCGAATTGTTGTTTGGCTTGATTCAATAATTGGTCGGCCTTGGAGACATCCGGTGTGGGGGACGGGACGGGCGTCTCTGTCGGCAGGGGGGTGGGCGTGGCATTGACCGCCGCTAGAGCTTCTTCCTGCTTTTCCAGGGCGCCGGGAAAATCCGGCTCATTTTGCAATACATTGTTTAGGCGTTCGATCGCCATTTTAAAGCGGCCGGCCTGGAAGTCGGCGATCGCCAGGTTGAATTGTTCGGTATCGCGGGCGTGGGTTAATGCTTGTTCCCGCTGGGAATGCAGCGACTGGCCGGAAAAATAACCGGCTGACGCCCCGACGACGACAACCAACAGCAATGCCGCAAGCACGATCCAGATCCAACGCACGCGGCGGACAGGGGGATTTTTCGGTGCCAATTCAGACGATTGCTCCGGATTTTGCATGGGGCTGATTATACTGCAACCCGTCCGGGATTAAACAAGGCCGCCTTGACTGGATTTCCCCGAAGAATTAGTATGACTGCAACGGCTTTATATGTACCTCCAATCGAGTAAATACAGGCTGAAACGAAAAAGCCCCCGCCGGTTTAACCTGGCATTAATTTTCATCCTTTGCCTGTTGATCGTTCTGGCAGCGCTGTTTCAAGCATACGTGGTCCCATCCATTCCGCCGCCGTTTCTTCCAACACCCACGGCGACGCGTCCGGCGGCTTCCTACGCGGACGACGCCGCAAAACTGTTCCTGGACGGAAAACTGACGGACTCGGTTAAAATGTACAAGCAGGCTATCCTGCTGGCTCCGGCAAACAGCGATTTATATGTCGCTGCATCCCAAGTTCAGATTTTTGCACACGATTACCAGGGCGCGTTGGAAAACGCGCAGAACGCCGTGCTCCGATCGAAAAGCGCGGTTGCCTATTCGGTCTATGGGGAAGCGTTGTATTGGATGGAAAAATCCCAAGGCGGAAATACCTTCGCGGATGCCAATAAGGAATTACAAAAGAGTCTCGAACTAGACCCCAATCTGGGGGTAACCCATGCCTATTATGCCGAGATGTTGATGGACATGGACACTTCCAACTGGAAAACCGCCTCCGCCGAAGCTCAAACGGCCATCACCCTGGCGCCAAACCGTTTGGAAAGCCACCGCGCCATGGGGTATATTTTCCTTTCCACCGGGAACTATCTCGAGGCGCTCAGAGAATACCAGAAAGCCATCGACATTCACAAAAAGCTCGCGGATTTGTGGATTCCCCTGGGGGATTGCTACCAGGCGCAATCCGACACACAAAACGCCATCCAAGCCTATCTGAAAGCTTCGGAATACAATTCGCAGGATCCGGTTCCGATCGCGCGTATCGCGCGAGTCTATGCCGGCGACGGCCAATATGGAAAATCCGCGCAATATGCCGAGATGGCGGTCAATTTGGCGCCGCAGGATCCAACGTACCGCGGTCTGCTCGGGGAGATGTATTATTTCAATAGCCAATACGACAAGGCAGTCAACGAATTGACTCTGACCGTCTCCGGCGGCCGCGTGGATTCCGGGCCCATTCAAGGGTTACCGCTGCAGGCCGGCCGGGTAGCCGAATATTATTATGTCTATGGCCTGGCGCTGGCGAAAGTCGGCCGGTGCTCCGATGCCGTTCCCATTTTTCGACTGCTGCAACAGCAGGTGCCGGATGACGCGACGGTCATGGCAAACGTAACCGACGGGCTGATCTTGTGCAAGGAAATCACCCCCACTCCCGGCGGTTAGGAACCAGCGAATATGCAGCTCCACCGGAACCGTTTTCAACCCACCTCCGACCCTCCCCATCTGACCGTAAAGAAAACGGCGGCGTATGCGGCGCTGATCCTGTTGGGGCTGGGTCTCGTCAGACTTTTCGAGTTGAATTACGTCCGTTCCCCTTTCGCAGCGCCGTCTATACCCACCCGGTCGGCGGTTTCCTGGGCCGAAGAGGGAAAATCTTTTTTCGACGCTGGAAATTTGAATAAGGCGATACTCGCCTATCAACAAGCCGTCGTCATCGATCCGAAAAATGCACAACTTTGGACGGAACTGTCGCGAATCCAAACTTATTCGAGCACGCTATTATTATCCATCGCCGACAAACAGCAGCGAATGCAGCAGGCCCAGGATTCAATTAATAAAGCCCTCGTTCTCGACCCAGAATCCGCCCAGGGGTTCGCCATTAAAACGCTCGTCCTGGATTGGACGGCATCCAATCCTCCGGACGAAGCCACGCGGCAACAAAATCTCATCGACGCCTACCAGGCTTCGGGCAACGCGCTTATCCGGGATCCCCAAAATGCGCTCGCGCTCGCCTTCCGGGCCGAAGTACTGGCGGACCAGTCGAACTGGTCCACTGCCCTGGATGTGGGGGCCCAGGCGGCCGGCCTCGGCAAGGACATTATGGACGTTCACCGGGCGTATGCCTATGTGCTGGAAAGCAACGCGGATTACCCCGGAGCCATCGACGAATACAAGAAGGCCATCAAGATCAATCCGAATCTTCCGTTTCTACACATGAGTTTGGGAGTGAATTACCGAAAAATGGGGGAAATCGCGACCAATCAACAAACTTCGCAGGATATGATCGACTCAGCCATCAATGAATTTGCCATTGCCGCGAGCCTCAATGATAAAGACCCGGGGCCCTACCTTTCCATAGCGCAAACCTACGCCAATCGGGGAGATTTTTTCGCCGCCGAACTCAACGCGGAAAAGGCCCTCACACTCGACAACACCAATCCGATCGTATACGGGAGGCTGGGCGTCATTTATTATCATGCAAAAAATTACGAGACCGCTATTAAAGTTTTAAAATGCGCCGTCCGCGGCTGTCTGGCCGCGGACAACGAGGAGCAATCCGTCGACGTCGCCGGCACGTCCCTCTCGGCCAACACTTTGGATATTTATTATACTTACGGTTCGGTGAAGGCTTTTTACGGCAACGAGCCCGGCAACTGCACCGAAGCGCGATCGATCTTTTCCCAACTGCGTGCATCGCCCTGGTACGATTCGACCGTAGAGGGCATTATCCGGGAGGGCGAGGTGATTTGCGCAAAGTTTGAAAACCAGACCACGCCCCCATAGCGCCGCAAACCAAATTTCCTCCTTTGATTCCCCTAAAAAAACGACGACAACGAAGTCGCAACCTTCGGAATGATGTATTCCCCGACTGCTATTTTTCCCCGGCCGAGCCGGCGACGGGGTTGACAATCACGAAGATCATTGGGCGCCGTTTGGTCTCCTGGTAGAAAAGTTCCGACAGCGCCGATTCCAGCCGTTCCGCCAGGCGGCTTCCGTTCCCGCGGGCGACCACCTCGCGGATCTTCTCTTCGGCCGCAGCCAGCAGTTCGCCGGACTCCGGCACGAAAACGAATCCGCGCGAGAGGATGCTCGGGCGTGAAGCCAGTCGCGAAGTTTCGGTATCCAAATCCAGCCGGACGATGACGAATCCGTCGCGGGCCAGACGCTCGCGTTCGCGCATCACCGCCGGGCCGATGTCGCCCACGCCGCTGCCGTCCACGAACACGTACTCGCCTGGGACACGGTCGCACACCCTCAAGCGGCCGCCTTCGAACTCGATCGAATACCCGTTTTCCACAACGGCGGTGTTTTCCGCCGGAATGCCCAACTCGCGGGCAATCGCCGCATGCTGATTCAGATGGCGCAATTCGCCGTGGATCGGTACGAAATTCTTGGGCTGCACCAGGTGAATGAGCAGTTTCATCTCCTCGGCGTTGGCGTGCCCCGAGACGTGGACCGGCGCGATCGGATCGTAGATCACGCGTGCGCCGCGCTGGAAGAGCCGATTGATCGTCCGATGCACCAATTCCTCGTTTCCCGGGATCGGGTGTGAGGAGAACACTACCGTATCCCCTTCCTTCAGGTCAAACTGGCGGTTCTTCCCGGTGGCCAGCCGTCCGAGAATGGAGGAGGGCTCGCCCTGCGTGCCGGCTGTCATGAGGACGACCTTATTCGAGGGCATCTTCAGCGCTTCCTCGATCGGGACCAGCAATCCGTCGGGCACCTGTAGATAGCCCAACTTCTGAGCCATTTTGGCGTTTTCCTGCATTGAGGTTCCCACCAACGCCAACCGCCGGCCATGGCGCTCCGCGGCATTGATGGCCTGTTGGATCCGGGAAATCAGCGAGGCAAACGATCCGATCAGGATCCGCCCCGGCGCGGCGCGGAACAAATCGTCGAAAGCCGCATCGATTACCGTCTCGGAGGGCGTCCAACCGGGCTGGTCGGCGTTTGTGGAATCCGAAAGCAGCGCCAGCACGCCGCGGCCGCTGAACTCGGCCAGCTTGGCGTAGTCCGTCGGCCAACCGTCCACCGGCGTATGGTCGAACTTGAAATCGCCCGAATGCACGATTAACCCGGCCGGGGTGGTGATCCCCAAGCCGACCCCGTCCGGAATCGAATGGCAGACGTGGAAGAATTCCACGTCGAACGGGCCGATCGTCACCCGCGTTCCGGTGCGGACGGTGTTCAACTTTGTTCGGCCAAGCAACCCGGCGCGGGAAAGCTTCACCTCCAGCAGGCCGCTGGTCAGCGGGGTGGCATAGATAGGGGCGTCGAACGCCTCCGCCACGTGGTCGATCGCACCGGTATGATCCTCGTGCCCGTGGGTGACGACGATCCCGCGCACGCGCCCTTTGCGGTCCAGCACCGAACGGAAATCCGGGATGATGTAATCGATGCCAAGCATGTCGTTCTCGGGAAACATCAACCCGGCATCGACGATCAGGGCGTCGGAGGGGGTTTCGATCAGCATCATGTTTTTACCGATCTCACCCAATCCGCCCAAAGGAATAATTCTCAACTCAAAACTCATAGGACTCCTTTTTCCATGCATTGTTCTTTTTGTTTCGGAAGGGCTTTCCGTTCGAACCCGGCGGGGAAATCGGGAGGGAATGGCTCGGAATCAATTCCGATCGAAACCCTTTGATTCGGGAGAGTCTTTCTGCCATAAAGCATCGACCCACCCATTCCCACCCGGGGAAATCCGATGCCCCATCGGTTATGACGGAAAAACAAAACCCCCGCCGTGATGGCAGGGGATGAACCGACATATCCTTGCGGTGAAAAGCACCATGGACGATCGATTAATTCAACCTGACCACACCCGTAGCTTGCAGACCGCGCACGGTCTCTTCGACGGCAAATTCAACCCTCTCCCCCTCGCGCAAGTTTTGCAATTCCGAACCGACAATGGACGAGTAGTGCACGAACACTTCATGTCCTTTTTCGGTTTTGATGTACCCGTACCCCCTGGATCCGTCAAACCATCGAACGGTGCCCGTCGTGCGTTGAGCCATTCTCAAGCGTCCTTCCAGGAGAGAGTTTTGAGGATTTTAGCATACGGCGGGGTGCATGTCAATTCTCTCAACCGATTATCGGAGGGGACTCCTTCAAATGAATCCCCTCGCCTTCTTTTACAAAAATTTTACCGGGAATATTTCATTGGGAATTTTTCCAATACTCAATTAACAACCGGATCGAAGGAAGCGTAACATCGGCAAAACGTTCTCCGATATGGACGGGGTCGCGGATCCATGCAGTCCGCATCCCCAACCCTTTCGCGGGCCGGATGTCGAACTCCAGATCGTCCCCAACCATCCAGATCTGTTCCGGCGCCGCGCTGAGCGAGGAAAGCGCGGTTTGATAGGCTGATGGATCCGGCTTGCCCACCCCGAGCTCGCTCTCAATCAGCACTGCTTGGAAAAACCGGTCCAAATCAAAGCGAACGATTTTCGCCCTTTGTATGGATGCTTCGCCGTTGGTGAGCAGCACCATGGTCGCGCCGTCGGCTTTGAGGAATTCCAACGCCTCGATGGCTCCGTCAAAGGGCTGCACCGCAATCTCGCGTTCCCGCGAAAAGGAATCCGCCATTGCGTCGGCCAGGGCTGCGTTGTTCAAACCGAGTTTTTCAAACCCGGCGCGGACGAAAATGCGGCGCGCCTGTTGCAGATTGAGTCTGCCCTCGCGAAATCGATCCATATCGGACCAATACCACCGCCGGCTTTCTTCCACAGCCCGTTGCAACCGTTCGACCGGGACCCCTGCCTTGCGGGCATAGACGGGATAGAGTTCCGTCCAAACCCTTTCAGCGGGCGCGGAATAATCCAGGATCGTATCGTCCAGGTCGAAAATAATCTGTCGGGGGATCGCCATATGTTTCGCCGCAGGGTGGATTAAGTTTCCGCGCCGGTTTTCGGATCCACGCCGATATCCAACCGGCCGGAGGCCAAATCGCTGATAACCTGTTGCAGATAAACCTGCCGGCCGGAGGATATCCAATCGTTGGGAAAGGAGGCGTACTCCAAACTGTGATTTTCCAGACTGTAAGCCACGGCATCGGTGAACTTTTCGCCGCCAAGGTATCGCGGCAGCAAATCCGCCAACAGAAGATCCGGCCGGTAAGCCGGACTTCCCAATACGTATTTCGACCCATCGCCGGATCCGCCGCCAAACAAGGATAAATAAAAATCCGGTTGGGTTCCCGCCACACGGATCCCGTGTTTGGCCAGATCGATCAGTGCCGCGTCGCCGGCCGTGCCCGGAACGGCGGATGCGGTGTCCACATAATCGCTCCGCAACTGCCCGGCGGCGGCGACCCCTGCCGCCGTGTCCGCCGACGGATCCAATTCAAAGTCGAACAACCGGCAGCGGGGACACGTATAGCGGACGCCGTGCACGAAGCTGTTCCGGTAGATCGTCCCGCTCACCGTGCCGCTCTGGCCGATCCAGCCGACATACTCGTTTCGATTTTCAACCGTGGCCAGCGCTCCCGCCAGAAACGCCACCTGATCGAGGCGGACATTCTCGCCGCCGATCAAGAGCAGATTGGGGAGCGGCTGCACGCCGCTTTCCTCGACGGCGACGAATCGAATCTCCGGGTGGGCCTGCGCCGCGGCGTACACCGCCTGCCCCAAACCGGTTCCGATGGCGGCGATGAGACTCGGAGCGTCCTGCAGATAATCTCCCGGCACTGCGTTCCCGGGAGTAATCCGTTTCAGCGCCAATCCTTTCTGTGTACAAAACGATTCCACGGCCTTGACCGCCAATTGCTGGGATTCGGGTTTTGGCGAATCGGGCGCCATGAGCAGGACGAATGGGGCCGAGGTGGGGGAAGGAATCGCGGTCAGGGTTGCAGTTGGCGCCGAGGTCGGAACAGCGGAAGACCCGGCTTTCGAACAGGCCGCGAGGGTAGCGGCGAGAGCTGCCATGAAGAGAAATTTCTGTGGGTCAATTCGCATGAACTACATCCCCGGGATGGATCATCGGAAGATTCAGGCAATCGACCACGGATTATGGCCGACGTTTCCTATCTGTGAGCTTTCCTGTTTATTAGCAGATTGCCTGCGAAGCTAAACCATCGGCTAATGGTCTATCGTCCATCATCCATGGTCAATTATCCAATTATAAAAGAGAACCGGTCGCCTGCGGATAAACGCGCCGATACGCATCCAGGAGCGCGTCCCATTTGCGGTTGGCTTCCTCGTCGAGGACGCACCGCGCGGAATCGGCCTCGTGCCAGGCGATGGCTCGGCGGACACCTTCCGACCAGGGAACCGTCGCGGAAAAATCCGGCACGTAGGATTTGATTTTGCGGTTATCGAAGACCACGCTGTAGGATTTATCCCCCAGCAGCGTGCCCGTCATCTCCGGATCGTGGGCGGCGAGCAGGTCGGAGGGAATGTGCACAATATCGGGTTCAACACCGGCGGCCCGGCCAGCCTCCATATAAATCTGGTCCCAGGTCAGGACCTCATCGGAGGTTATGTGAAACGCCTGCCCGACGGATTTTTCCAAGCCCATCAATCCGCAAAACCCTTTGGCGAAGTCCGCGTTCCAGGTCACAACCCACAACGAAGTTCCGTCGCCCGGAACGATGACCGGCTTTCCCTTTTTCATCCGGTCGATCACTGTATAGGGATGGTTCCACGAACCGACGCAGAGCGGAATCTGCGAAGGCCCGTAGGTGAGCGAGGGGCGCACGATCGTCACCGGGAATCGCCGCTCGCGATACTCGCGCATCAGGCAAATTTCGCACGCGATTTTGTTGCGCGAATAATCCCAGTATGGATTTTCCAGCGGCGTTTCCTCGGTGATGAGGTAATGGGCGGGCGGCCTTTGGTAGGCGCTGGCGGAGCTGATGAAGATGAACTGCCGGGTGCGGTCGCGAAACAGCGCAAGGTCGCGCTCGATATCCTCCGGTGTAAAGGCAAGCCAATCCACCACCGTATCGAAGGTTTGGCCGCTTAACAGAGTCTGGAGGGCTTCCGGATTTCCATAGACGTCGCCTTGCAGCAGCCTGACCCCGGGAGGGACGGGATACTTTTTCGAAATGCCGCGGTTGAGGAGGGAAAGTTCCCATCCTCCGGCGAGGGCGCGTTCCACACAAGCCGAGCTGATCAGACCGGTACCGCCGATAAACAATGCCTTCATTACGAACGCTCCTCAGGGGAAGATACACCCCGGATTCGTGATTTTATACCTACTCTTCGATGTTCAGTATGCGAAATGCATCGACACGTAAAAAACCAACCCGACGATTTCCGCCGGGCTGGGTATGCGATCCGTTTTTTCCGGCGACGATCTATCTGACCGGAGGCAGCGCTTACTGTTTTTTCGGCCGACGGAGGAGAGCCACAATTCCCAGGACCAGCCACGGAATAATCGCGGCGCAGATGCAGATTAATCCGTACGTCGCAGGAATAGTCCCGGTCCCGCTACTCTGGCCGATGATGCCGGATGTGGAAGTCGTATAGGGAAGGGGCGACACGATATTAATAATTCCGGGAATGCAGCAGCACAATGACAGGATGGCGACTACGATGATTGCGATGATCATAGGTGCGGAGCTTTTCTTTGCGGGTGTGGGAGCGGCAGGTGTTTCTGTCATTTTGTCTTCTCCTCATGATTTGAGATTTGTCTTTTGCCCGGAATATTTCTTGGTGAAATTCAATTCACGTCTGATATGGATTATACTTTATCGCACGGCTCGGAATTTTTCAATCCTCCCCTATTTTAAAAAGAACCCCTTTTCCAGGCTTGTATTCATGCAATAACACCTTGAGATGGACACGGCTTCTTTTTACTCCCTCTTATCCTCCAACTCGCCGTAATCGATCACCTCCCGCGGCTGTGAGCCTTGGGTGGGCGGGCCGATGATCCCGCGCTCCTCGAGCATGTCCATCAGCCGCGCGGCGCGGGTGTAACCGATGCGGAAGTGGCGCTGCAGGCGCGTGGTCGAGGCTTTGCGCCACTGGCGCACGGCGCGGGTGGCATCCTCGAGCAATTTGTCGTCCCCTTTGTCCTCGGCCTCCTCTTCGAACAATGGAATCTGCTCCAAGGGCGCATCCGGCGAAAGGGCCATCTCCCCTGCCACGGCGTCCTGCTCTCCGTGCGTTATCGGAACATTGGGCTGGCGCGCCACGGACGCCTGGCGCCAATACTGAACCAGCCGCATCAGTTCGGGCTCGGAGACGTAAGCCCCCTGCAAGCGCACGGCCGAAGGCGAATCCGGTGATTGGAACAGCATATCGCCGCGTCCCAGCAGCCGCTCCGCGCCCGGCTGATCCAGGATCACACGGCTGTCGATCTGGGAGGCCACCGCGAAGGCGATCCGCGCCGGGATGTTGGCCTTGATCAGCCCGGTGAGCACGTCCACCGACGGCCGCTGGGTGGCGATCACCATGTGGATCCCGGTGGCCCGCGAGAGCTGGCCGATGCGGGTGAGAATGCGCTCGGTTTCGTCCGGCGCCATGAGCATCAGGTCGGCGAGTTCGTCGATGACCACGACCCACACCGGCAGCGGCCGATCGCCGCGCTCCTTCATGACGCGGTTGTACTCCTCCAGATTGCGCGCCCCCGCGTTGTGGAACTTTCGGTAGCGTTCGTCCATCTCGCGCGTCACCCACTGCAGCGCGCCCACCACCCGATCCAGTTCCACCACCACCGGCGCGAGCAGATGCGGTACCCCGTTATAGGAGGTGAGCTCCACCCGCTTGGGGTCCACCAGCAGCAGGCGCAGATCGTCGGGCGTGTCGTGCAGCAGGAAGCAGGCCAGGATGGCGTTGACGCACACCGATTTGCCGGACCCCGTGGTGCCGGCGATGAGCAAATGCGGCATCGTCGCCAGGTCGGCCACCACCGGCTGGCCCGAGACGTCCTTGCCCAGGGCGATCCGCAGTGGGGAGGTTTTCTCGCGGAAGATTTCCGATTCGGCGATGTCACGCAAGCCTACCAGTGAGATCTCGGCGTTGGGTACCTCGATCCCGACGAACCCTTTCCCCGGCACCGGCGCCTGGATGCGGATCGACGGGGCGGCCAGGGCGAGAGCCAGATCGTCCGAGAGCGCGGAGATCTTGCTTACCTTGATCCGCGTGGTTTTTCCGCCGCGGGCATCGGCATACCCCGGCTCGACGCCGAACTGGGTGATCGTCGGGCCGCGGTTGATCTCCACCACCTTGGCCGGTGCGCCGAAACTCTCCAGCGAATCCTCGATGATCTTGGCCCGCTGCCGATCGAGGTTTTCATCCGACGTTGCCTCGATGCCCGGATTGAGAATGGTTTCAAGGTTCGGAAGTTCCCACGGCGGCGGAGGCTCGGGGATGCCGAGCGTGATGACCGGTTCCTCAAGATCGCGGTTCGTATCCGCCGCAGTGCGGTTTTCATTCGTAGGGAGAGAAACGGACGGCGAAGGTTTGGCGGCGCTTTCCACCGCGGGGGCGGACTGTGGTTCCGCCGCGGCAGGGAAGCGGCGGATGGCAGGCTCGATCTCCGGTTGTTTCCGGAGGCGCAGTTTGGCCCGCAGCCCGGCGCATTCTTCCGCGAGCCATCGGAATATTTTCTGCACCGTTGGTGCGAGCGCGTGGAAAAGCTGCGGGATCGAAATGCGGAAAGTCAGCAGTATGCCGATCAGGATCCACGCAATGAGGACCAGCGCGGTTCCAGCATAATCCAGGAGCGACAGAAGGACGTGGAGCGGGAGCGCTCCCAGATATCCGCCGCCCCCTCCGTTCCAGGCGGTGACGAAGATCGTCCCCGGCGTGGGGTCGGTGAGCAGATGGGCGAGCATCAGTCCGCCGAGAAAGAGCATCCCGAGGCCCGCCAGCCGGTCCGGCGAGAGCGGCGGAAGCGCGGAGCGGAAACGGCGCAGGACGAGGTACACGCCCGGCACGGCCAGGAGCACCGGCGCCGCGTAGGCGCCGACTCCCAAGATCCTCCGCAGGAGAAGCACCCACCATCCGGGAAGCGTGGAGGGCTTGGCGATGAAGAAGAAAAGAATGGTAAGAGCGGCCAGGCCGATCAAGCAGATGCCGAGGATATCGAGCCGGTGTTCCGGCGGAACGAGAGGCGCGGAACGGGGCGAAGAGGATCGGGTTGTTTTTCTTCCGATAATGCGTTTGGTTGGCGTCGGCACCGAGCCACCTATGGCAACGAAACAACCTTGCCTATTCGATTATATCAACGGTCCGCGTAGCCGCGCGGATGCTTGCTGTGCCATTCCCACGCGCTCCCGACGATATCGCGCAGCGACGGCATGCGCGGGGTCCAGCCCAGCTCGCTCCGGATTTTCTCGGGCGAGGCCACCAGCCGCGCGGCGTCGCCGGGGCGGCGCGGGGACACCTCGGCGGGGATCGGATGCCCGGTGACCTCGCGCGCCATCTCGATCACCTGTTTGACGGAATAACCCGCTCCATTGCCGAGGTTGTAGACCATCCGCGGCCGGTCTTTCAACGCGTCGAGCGCGAGCAGATGGGCCGAGATCAGGTCGGCGATGTGGATGTAATCGCGGATGGCCGTTCCGTCGCGCGTGGGGTAATCGTCCCCGAAGATCTTGGCCGCCGGCAGGAGCCCGAGCGGCACGCGCAGCACCAGCGGGATCAGATGGCTCTCGCCGGGATGATCCTCGCCGCGTCCGGGGAGCGCGCCGGCGGCGTTGAAATACCGCAGCGCGACGTAGCGGAGTTGATGGACGTAGTGGTACCACTCGAGCGATTGTTCCACCATCAGCTTGGTCTGACCGTAGACATTCGCCGGCTTGATCGCGGAATCTTCCGAAAGCGGATCGTCGCTGGAGGCATACACCGCCGCGGAGGAGGAGAACACGAATCGGCCGATCCCGGCCCGCTGCGCTTCCTCCAGCAGAGTCATCGAATAGGTTACGTTGTTCTGGAAATATTTTCCGGGATACTTCATGGACTCGCCGGCTTCGATGAAGGCCGCGAAGTGCATCACCGCATCGAATCTTCCTTCCTTCATCGTGCGCCGCAGGACATCGCGCTGGCTTAGATCAGCCTGGATCCATTTTGCGCCGGAGGGTACCGCGGCCCGGTGCCCGGTGAGGAGCGAGTCGTAGACCACCACAGTATGCCCCGCCTCGAGCAGCATTTGCGCGCAGGCCGATCCGATATACCCGGCTCCGCCGGTGACCAAAATATTCATTCCACCCTCCGTCCGTTCACCATCTCGCCATATGTTATTCCGAGGGGCCTTCAGGTCCCGGGGAATCGCAGCCTTTTTGTTTGCACATCGTTCCTAATGATTGTAATTCATCCCCGCGATACCGATTCCTCGGTGCCTACGCTCCCTCGGAATGACAGTCTGCATATGTCATTCCGAGCCCCGCGATGCGGGGCGAGGAATCGCGTCCGATGATGTACTAGTCCATGATGATATCCTGCGATCGCTACTCGATCACCTCGATCGGCGCGGCGTCCGCGTCCAGACGCTTGAGGCCCGCCGTCTCGAATTCCACCGTGAGCACTTCGTCTTCCCCGTGCACCTGATCCTCGAGGATCACCCCCTCGCCGAAGCGTTCATGGCGGATGCGCATCCCGCTGCGATAGCGGGCTTCTCTTGGTTGCGGGGGCTCCGCAGGTGTAAAAGGCAACGTCACCTCCGCCCCCTCACGCAGCATTGCCGAACGCCCGGAAGCTTTCTCTTCCCCCAGAAGCTGCGGCGGGATGTCGCGCAGGAAGCGCGACTCCTCCATCAATCCGCCCCCGCCGCCCGCCGATCGCCGGAAAGCCCGCAGCAAATATAACCGATCCATCGCGCGGGTGATGCCGACGTAAAACAGGCGCCGCTCCTCGGCCATCGCCTCCGGATCGTCCATCGAGCGCATGTGCGGGAGCAGCCCCTCGTCGAGCCCGACGATGAACACCACCGGAAACTCCAGCCCTTTGGCGGCGTGCAGCGTCAGGAGCACCGGCGCGTCCTGTTTTTCCGTGAGCGTATCCTGGTCGGAGACCAGCGCGATTTCCTCGAGGAATCGTTCGAGCGGGATCTCTTCGAACTCCTCGGCCACCGCCATCAGTTCCTCGACGTTCTCCCAGCGTTCCTCGCCCTCCTCCGAGCCATCCCGCAGGTATTCCCGGTACTTTATCTCCTTGAGGATCCTGCGCAGGATAGAGGGTACGGATTCTCCGGCGGCCGCCGCGCGCCACCCGGAGAGCATTTGCCCGAAGGCGGCGAAAGCCGGTGCCGCGCGCGACGGAAAAGCCGCTGCCACCCGCGCCATCGCGTCGGGTTCGTCGAGCGAAAGCAGCAGGCCCGGCGCGATCCGTTCGCGCGCGGCGGCTTCCTGCAGCGCGGCATAGGCTTTTTCGCCGATCCCGCGCGTGGGGACGTTGATCACGCGCGAAAGGCTCACCGCATCGGACGGATTATGGACCAGGCGCAAATACGCCAGCGCATCCTTCACCTCGCGCCGGCCGTAGAAGCGCTGCGCGCCCACCAGCCGGTAGGGAAGGTTGGCGCGGAGGAACTCCTCTTCCAGCGCGCGCGACTGGGCATTGGTACGGTACATCACCGCGCAGTCGCCGGGCCGGACCGGCTTCTCCCCCTCCCGGATGCTGCCGGCCACCAGCTCCGCGATGGTTTCAATCACGAAACGGGCTTCATCATTTTCGTCATACGCTTCATGCAGCACCAGCGCCAGCCCCTTCCCGCGGCTTGTGAAAAGTTTTTTATCCACCCGGCCGCGGTTGACGCGGATGACGCCCATCGCCGCGTCGAGGATGTTCTGGGTGGAGCGGTAGTTCTCCTCGAGCAGGAAGGTGCGCGCGTCGGAAAAATCCTTCTGGAAACGCTGCACGTTGCGGTAATCCGCGCCGCGCCAGCGGTAGATGGATTGGTCGACGTCGCCCACCACGTAGAGGTTGCGTCGGTTTTCGGCCAACAGCCGGACGAGCGTGTACTGCACCTCGTTGGTATCCTGAAATTCATCCACCAGGATGTGCCGGTAGCGGTCCTGGTAGCGCGCAAGGATCTCGGGATGTTCGCGGAAGAGGCGGACCGCCAGCAGCAACAGGTCGTCGAAATCGGCGGCGCGGCTCGCGGCGAGCAATTCCTGGTAGCGGATGAAGGTCCGCGCGGCGACGCGGTCGAAGGGCGTCACGGCGGGGAACCCGTCGGGACCGAGCATGTCGTTCTTGGCGCGCGAGATGGCGTTTTGCACGGCCGCCGGCGAGTATTGCTTGATGTTGATATCCAGATCGGCCATGGCCTGCTTGACCGCGCGCTGGGAATCGTCGTCGTCGAAGATCCCGTACTCGCGCGGCAGCCCGACCGCCTCCCCGTCGCGGCGCAGCCAGCGCGCGCACAGCGAATGGAAGGTCCCCAGCGAAAGATTGCGCAGGTCGTATCCGCCCGCCGCGCGCGCTTCCGGCGAGATCAGCACCTTCTCTATGCGCCCGCGCATTTCGCGCGCCGCCTTGTTGGTGAAGGTGACGGCGAGAATCTGCTGCGGCGCGACGCCGGCGTGCAGCACGAGCCAGGCGAAGCGGTAGGAAAGCACACGGGTCTTTCCCGAGCCCGGTCCGGCCACGACCAGCACCGGACCTTCGCCGCATTCCACGGCTTCCTTTTGCTGCGGGTTGAGGTTGGCTAGAAATTCGGTCATGCTTGTGGACGCAAAAATCCCTCGAGGGTTAAAACCGGGATTGTTTTACCACAAAGGCAAAAAGAATCGAAGGGGATTTTGGAATAATCGATTTTTTTATAATCTTTTTAACGGAATTGTTTGCGAATGGATTTCGGATTCGATCCGGTGCGGAATTTACCACCCGCGCAGGCTGGTCGGTTTCACCCGGATGGCTACCGAATAATCCAGGCTGAAATCTTCCGGCTTCATCTCCAACTCGGCAATCCCCTTGCGATATTTTTTGAAGTAGCCCGCCACCTTGTGTGCCGGCGGCGATTTCGGGTCGATCGCCGCCTCCGCCAGAAGCACTACCACGTGACTGCCTTCTTCATCCGTGTTCAGAAGGAATGCCACTTTCGGATTCTTGGAAATATGCACGATCTTCCTGGCCTTGGCCTGGCTGAACAGAAGGATCGTCTCCCCATCCCAGAGAAACCAGACCGGCCGGGGTTGCGGGCAGTTATCCGAGCCCACGGTGACCAGCCATCCGACGCGTTCCTTGGCCAGCCGGCGGCTGACTTTGCGCGCGAATTTTTCATTCCAATCAATCATAGAAACCTCCGAAGGAGATGGACGATCTCGGTCACACCGATGCGAGGGTTGTAGACGATATGGATTCTATCATTTAAACTTAACGATCCCTCGGGATGACACTCGGAGTATGTCGTTCCGACCCCGCGCCGAAGGCGAAGGGGAGGAATCGGTAAGGCATGGATGCGTTTCCACAACCCATCATAGCGTCGGTTTTTCTTCCATTCGTCACCGATTCCTCACCCCGGGGACTTCGCCGGGGTTTGCCCCGGAACCCCGGTGGGTTTCCGGGGTTCGAATGACATATTTCAATTGCCTTCCATTCCTTCTTTCACCTACCCCTTGGGCCGGATTCGAACGAAGTGGATCTCCCGATTCAAAGTGTGGTGATAGAGCAGCAGCTGTTCATCGGAATTCTCTTCATAGGTCCCGTCCGATACGGTCACCGTGTATCCCTGCGGATATTGATACTGTGGGACGAAAATTTCCGTCGGCGCATCGACCTGCGGATCGTGCCGGAAAGCGAATTCGAATCGGCGGGCGCCAAGGTCGAAGTGCATCCGCAGGGGAGCGCCCGCCACGGCGCGCGCATAAGGCCGCACCACGGCCGGAAGCGCCCTTCCGCCGGAGTGAATGTCCTTCGGATCGCTTTGCTGGTCGCGGCTGAAGATCGAGAGGTCCTCGTCGTTCCAACCGTCGCCGTGCGCGTTGGTGTTGTCGGCGGTGTAATTCCAGAGCGTCACGCTGAGCAGAGTGTCGTCAAACGCGCGGAGCAGGCGGTCCATCGCGCGGATCTGAACTCGGAAGTCTCCGGTCCGGTAGGCGCGCTTGTCTTGCAGATCGAAGGCGATGCCGGATTCGCCGATCAGCACCGGAGGATAGCCGAGCCGGTCGGCCGCCCAGCAGCGGAGTCGGTTCAGCTGCCGGGCGAACGAACGCCGGATATGCCACGGGGTAAAGATCAAATGCATATCGTGGGAATCGGTCGCGATCCAACCTGAGAAATTCTTGAAATACAGCACAAAGCCGTCGTACCAATGTGGTGCGTAAACGATGTTTTCCGCCTCCCAATGCGGCGGGGGCGTGTCCGGTGAGCTTTCGACGAAGATCATCGCCTTGGGATCCACCTTGCGGATCGCCTCGGCAAAGTGGCGCGCAAACGGGAGATAGTAATCCTGCGGGAAATCCACCCGCCGGCCGTTGCGGATGGAGAAATAATCCGGCTGCAGGAGTTGGGGATTCCCGTCTGGGCCAACGTCCCATACGCCGTTCTGGCGCCAGACGCATTCCCTGTCCGAAAGCCAGGCCCGGACTCGCCGATCATTCAGAATGCAGCTTCCCTTGCGCCGGAATCCGGTCGATCCGGATTCCCAAACCTCGACCGCCTGGGAGTAGCCTGATCCCAACAGCATGGACTGGTATGGGCTCGGCAGCGGCCCGACCTTCACGGCTCCGCCCGGCAAGCGCAGGTCCTCCCAACCGATAAAACCTTTGCCTGGCTCGTTGAGCGTGTCGTATCCCGCCACATTGGGCAAGTCTTTCAACCGCTGGGCCAGATGGCACACGGCGGCAATATAGTGCCGTTGAAGATAATCCTGCACCGGTTCGCCGTTTACCCGAGTGGCCGGAGCGAAATCGTTCCCGCCGAAAAACAGCGTGAACATCGTCCCCGCCCCAAGCTTGGCTTCGTTGGAAGGCCAGATCATCCGAGGGAATGGCCCTTCGTAAAATTGATGCAGGACCGCCGCCCCCGTTTCTGACAATTTCGTGATATCCAACCCGGCGGCATCCAGGGTCCAACCCGGCGCGCCGTCGCCGCCTGTGAACCGGCTCCACATATCCTGGTGAGGATCGATATACAACGAGAATCCATACCGGCCCGCCTTTTCCACCACGGTGCGGACGTACTCGATATACTCCTCATCGTACTTATCCGGCCCGGCGTGCTCGATCGCTTCCCAGGTGACCAGGAAACGCAGGAAATTGAATCCCCAGGCCCGCAAACGGCCCAAATGCTCATCCGCCTCTTCGAGCGGAAAGGGACGGCCGATGAAGGAAACCGTCCGGTGATCGAAAAATCCCTCCCGCCGGTAGGTGGCGCCTTTCGGGAGAAACGGCACTTTGGTGCTGCCACCAAGGTTTACGCCGCGCAGGATCAGTCTGCGGCCTTGCTCGTCGGTAAAATGGGAACCGGTGATCCGAATCATATTGGCGACTCCTACCGGAAGAACAACAATCCATATGGCGACGAAACACCGCGAAGAATATTCGCAAATTATAGTCTGAAACCTCCGGAAAAATGAGATCAGGAAATCGATGATAATGCCCACTGATGCGTCGAATCCCCGGACTTAAAATTTACCGCCAACCAGAGCAACTTAATCGAAACAGCGATCGTAATCGATCACCGATAAAAGAATGCGGAAAGCAAAAAAGAACGCCCGCCGCCGATTTTTATGTTCGGCTGCGGGCGCCTGTCGATGGTTCCGCGCTGCCCAACCAGAGGATCAGGCCTTCTTCAATTCGTCACTGAAGACTCCTGAGAGCACCACATTGACCACGGCAATGATCAGCGCTCCCAGGAAGGCGGCGATGAAATCCGCCTGGAAGCCAAAACCGAAGAGATTGCCAATCTGCCCGGTGAGCCAGAAGAGAAAGGTGTTGATGAGGAGCGTAAACAGGCCGAGAGTGATCAGGATGAATGGGCAGGTGAGAAATTTCAGGATCGGCCCCAAAAGCGTATTGACCAAACCGAAGATCAGCGCCAAGACCACGATTGCCATCCAATTGGTGGATTGCACTACGAGTCCCTGCCCCGGCCGAAGGGCACCATAGATTTCCGGCACCAGTCGGATGGCCGCATAGATGGCCACGGCGTTAATTCCTAGTCGAATTAAAAATCGGGTCATGGTCCACCTCCTTTAATAGTATACCGCATCCATTGGAACGTACGGCGTTTTTGGAATCCCAAATGTTCCAGGACGGCGGTGGAAGATTCCGGCACGGTTTCCAGCAGGCAATTCACCTGGGGGAAGGTGTCTTTCCAAACTTCCTTCCATAGCGCGAGTTCCACGCTGCCGCCGGATCCCTCAGTCTGCATTAGGAATCCTTCCCAGCCGAAAAAGCGCTGGTAGGTGAAAAGCGCCGCTTCCACCCGCTCCCCGCGCCGGGCGAGGAAATGCTTTTCCGATTCACCGAGCAACACCTGCTCCAGCCGTCTTGCCACCGAAGGGCGAAATAATCCTGCGGTCAACGGCGTATTCCAGGCGAACCCCGCGGGGCTGATCCCTTTCCAGAAATCGTATTCTTCGCGCCATTCCGACGCCCGCCGCGGTGCGATCCGGTACGAAGGATCGCTCGAATCCGCCGGGTCTACTCGCGTCGTGGGGCCGGGCATGCGGGTCCAGTTGATGCGGCGGCCGATTTCCTCAAAGCCCAGCTCGCGGTATATGCGGACCGCCGTCTCATTTTCCACGTCCACCTGCAGGTATGCTTTCCGTCCCCCGCGGGAACGAATCTCATCCAGCGCGAAACGAATCAAGCCGCGCCCAAAACCGCGCCGGCGGAAATCCGGATGAATGGCCACGTTGGAAATCAGCCACGCGCCGTTTTCCGGTTTGCGCAGGGTCAGCGTGGCGTTCCCCACCACCCTGCCCTCATCCTCCCAGACCGAGGCAACGACCCATTCCTCCGAATTCACGCTTCCCAATAAAATGGATAGCTTCCAGAAAATCTCCCCCCGCTCGGCGATCCAACGGACGTTGCGGAGAATGTGGCGCGAGGAATAATCCAGGGTGCCGGAAAAACACTGCTCCACCAATTCGGTTATTTGCGGCACGTCGCGGGGAAATACCGCCCGGCGCGGGCCGGAGACTGTCTCGGAGAGAATCGTGCGCGGTGAGGCGGGCGGCCTAGGGGAACTCATTTCCGGAAGAATCCGTCCTCAGGATCCTTGGAAACGGATCAGGGTGCCCATGGTGCGCAGAAGAATTTTTAAATCCAGGATCGGGGAACGATGGCGGATGTAATAGAGATCGTATTCGAGCTTCAGCGCCGTGTCCTCGACCGTACGGACGTATCCGTAGTTCACCTGCGACCATCCCGTCAGGCCCGGCTGAACCAGAAGGCGCGCGCGGTAAAAGGGAATCTGTTTTTCCAGCTGTGCGATCCACTCCGGTCGCTCGGGACGCGGCCCGATCAGGCTCATATCACCGCGCAGGACGTTCCAAAATTGGGGGATCTCATCCAACCGGGTGCGGCGCATCCATTTGCCTATGCGTGTGACGCGCGGATCTTCCGGTGACGCCCAGCGCGCCTCGCCGTCGGGTTCCGCGTTGCGCACCATCGTACGATACTTCCATACCCCGATCGGGTGTCCGCCCTTGCCCGATCGTTCCTGCCGGTAGAGGATCGGCCCCGGCGAATCCAGGCGGATGATGACGGCAAGGATCGGAAAAAGGATCACCCCGATGGCCATCCCCGCCAGCGAAATGAGAATATCCAGCAGGCGTTTCAATGGGCTGTAGAGATCATACAAGTTGACGCTGTCCAAAAAAGAGGTCAACAGCCAGTCGGCGCTGAGGTATTCGATGGGCACGCGCCCCAACAGGGACTCATACAGCGCGGGCATGCGGATCACCTCCACCCCCATTTCCTGGCAATCCAGAATGGCCTGGAACAGTTCCGGATGGATTTTTCCGGTGATGGCCAGCACGAGAACCGAAATCCCCTGCCCGCAAACCGCATCCCGTAGGACTTGCCATCCGCCCAGAATCGGGATGTCGTTCAATTTCGTCCCACGTTTTTCGGGATCGTCGTCGATCAGGCCTTGGACGCGGAAATGCCCTGGTACATCGCGGGTCAGCACGCGGATGATTCCCGTTCCCGCCCGTCCTGCGCCAATGATCAAGGTTGGGCGCTGCAACATGGGAAGCGTAAACAACCGGATGGCGAGCATCCTCCATCCGAATTCCAATCCGGTAAGAACGATCAGATAAACCACGATCCCCGCGCGCGGCAAAGAACCGGGGGCGGCGAAGAAGTACAACACCAGATACGGTATCAGGGAGATGGCGGTGGCCACGCCCAGCCCGAAGAGCGTACGTTCGCGGGAAAAGGCCGCGTGCGGATCGTACAAATGGGAAATGAGGAAGAACCACAGCGGGCCCAGCCAAAGGAACGGCGTGATGGCATCTCGGGTCCGGAAGAATTTAATCGGATCGCTCAGCGTGTGATCCAGCCCCATCCAGAGGATCCAGGCAGCCCCCACCGCGAGGAGCACGCAAAGCAAATCACCCGCAAACAGCAATGCCTGACGTTCGGAAACGGTCAATCCGGATCGCGGGATGGAGGAGGGATTTGCCATGGTCCCCGCCTACGCCGCCGGCCGGTTGCGGAAGTACGCGATAATCTCGTCCAAGGTTTGAGCCAGGGGAATCTTCGGCGACCACCCCGTGGCTTGTTGGATCTTATGGATATCCGGGACCCGCCGGCGCATATCTTCAAATCCCCCATCGTAAGCCTGATCGTAGGGGACCGCCCGGATTTCGGAGGAAGAACCCGTGCGGGCTTTGACCATGTCGGCCAAGGTGCGCATGCCGATTTCCTCCTGGGAGCCGATGTTGAACACCTGGCCCTCCGCGCCGGGATGTTCGAGCAGCAGGAGAATCGCCGCCACCACATCGCGCACGTTGCAGAAGCACCGGGTTTGCTTGCCGTCGCCGTACACGGTGATCGGTTCGTCCGATAGGGCCTGGCGTACAAAGCGGGGAATGACCATGCCGTATTGCGCACTCTGGCGCGGGCCGATGGTATTAAAGAACCGGCCGATGACCACCGGAAGGCTTTTCGATCGAAAGTAGGCCAGGGCCAGGAATTCGTCGAGCGCCTTGGACGTGGCATAGGCCCAGCGGGTGATCGTGGTGGCGCCGAAAACCCCGTCGTCCTCCTCGCGGAACGGGACTTTGTCGTTCTTGCCGTAAACTTCCGAGGTGGATGCCAGAAAAACCTTCTTGCGGTAGCGCCGCGCGACGCGCAGCACGGCCTCGGTTCCCATGACGTTTGTTTCGATGGTGCGTACCGGATCGTTAACGATGAGCTGGACGCCCACCGCCGCCGCCAGGTGTAGGATGCGATCGCACTCGCTTCCCAGCCGGTCCATGACCGTTTCGTTGGTAATTGTTTCCAGGGCGAAGCGGAACCCGGGCTTTTCCGCCAGGAGCGCGATATTTTCGAATCGGCCCGTCGACAAATCGTCGATGACAGTCACCTGGTCCCCGCGCGCAAGAAGCGCTTCGGCCAGGTGGCTGCCGATGAACCCGGCGCCGCCGGTAATGAGCGTATGCGTCATGATTTCTTTTCCTTTCGTTGGGCTCCCAGCAGGGTATCCTCGAGTACGCGGAGGAGAATCTTCGGGTCGTTCCACTGGTTTTCCGGAAGGGTGAACTCGCCGCGGAGTTCCACTCCGGGCGCTAGGACCATTCGGCCGCGGAATTCGGAGAGCAACGCGCGGACCCCCGGGGACCAGCCCTGCCCGCGGCAGACGATGACCAGATGCGACTCGCGCAATAGCTCCAACAAGCGCGCCGGATGCGAGCCGTCGGTGACCTGCACCACAATACCGCATAGTCGGAAAACCTCGTTCCACATTTCTTTCGGCCCGACGGCGTCGTCTGTACCAGAGTCCAGCCACCGGGAAAACGCCTCCGGCGTCAGTGCCAACTCACGCAGATAAGCGCGCAGAATCGCCGGATCCGAGCGCGGGGAAGCCACCACCGCCAACTGAGACGAGATCTCCCGCGCCGCCCGGATCGCCGTCCGCGCTTGGTCGTCCTCCGCCAGGATGACCACCAACGGGTTGGTGGAAGGAATCGGACGCGCGCGTTCCAGGATCAGCAGTCCGATCACGCCCACCGCCAGCAGCGCTATGAACAGAACGGTCGCCGTCGCGGGCGGGGATTGGGTGATATAGATGGCCAACATACCCAACGCCGCGGCTAGGATATACATCGTAAGGACCGCCCGGTTGATGCCCAATCCAAGCCGGGCCAACCGGTGCGAGGTGTGATCGGTTCCACCTTGGGAAACCGGCCTCCGAGAGAGCAGCCTTGAAAACGTGACCAGTGTGGTATCAAACACCGGAAGCCCGAGCACGACGATCGGAACCATCCAGGTAGATCCCAGTGGAAGCGTGGTCGGGGAATATTTAATTCCAATCACCGCCAGGAGGAACCCCAGAAGCAGCGATCCCGTATCTCCCATGAAAATCATCGCGGGCGAAATATTGTAGTAGAGGAACCCGAGTGAAGCGCCCGTCACCGCTGCCGCGAGGCTTGCCACCAAACCCTGGCCGGCGGAGGCGGCCAGAATGGTGAAGAAGAGTGCGGAAACCGCGGACGTTCCCGCCGCCAGACCGTCCATGTTGTCCATCAGGTTGACGGCGTTGCTGATTCCCACGAACCAGAACAGCGTGATCGCAAAGTTCATAACCGGCCACGGGAATAAAAACACTCGCACGCCGGCGGCGGCTGCAATCAGCCCGGCCGCTATCTGGGCCAGAAGCTTCGCACGAGGCGCAATTCCCCGCCGGTCATCCCACAATCCCACCAGCATGAGGAGCGTCGCGCCAACGGCGATCGCCGCCATCTGGGTCATATCGGAAGCGAGGTTCACCCGAAATAGGGTGATGAACAGGGCGACGCACAATGCGAGGTAGATCGCGAGCCCGCCCAGGAGTGGTATCGGGCGGACGTGCATTTTGTGCGGCTGGGGTTCATCCACAAACCCCGTGCGTGAAGCCACCCGTCCGACGATCGGAGTGGCTACGAACGCAGCTAGGAAGGCGAGGATGACAAGAGGAAGATATTGGCTCATGCAGCTGGCCGGATGCGGGCGGTTTCGTCTGTCTTGGATGCCAAACGGCGATACAAATCAGCCATCGTGGAAATCATTTGTTCCTGTCCAAAGCGCTCCAACACTTCCCGTTGGCCACGGATAATGGCAGCCTCGATACTTGGATCCCGTCGTAGGGCTGCCAGCCAGGCGCGGCGGAGTGCCGACGCGTCTCCGGGCGGCACGAGCCACCCCGTTTCCCCGTCCCGGATCACATCCGGCACGCCCCCCACCGCCGTCGCCACTACCGGCACACCGGCGGCCATGGCTTCGATGACCGCCACCGGGGTCCCTTCGTTGTCGGAGGTCAACGCGAGCAGGTCAAACGCCGCGTACACCGGCAGCATATCCTTTTTCCAGCCCAGGAAATGCACGCGGCTTGCGATTCCCATCTCGCTCGCAAGTTCCTGAAGCGAATTGCGCAATTCCCCATCCCCTACGATCGCAAAATGGGCCGGATTTCCCGAGTCTACCATGCTTCGCGCCGCCTCCAGAAATAGGCGGTGATTCTTGATAGCCACCAAACGTCCCACAATTCCTATCAGGGGTTGATCCGGGCCGATTCCCAGCTCGGATCTCAGCTCCCCGCGACGTGACGAACAGTCCAGGAGCGGATCGAGATTCATACCCAGGGGAACCACATCGATCTTCCCGGCCGGGGCGATTCCCATATCGACCAGATCGGCTTTCAGCGCCGGGCTGAGGGTGACGATCTTATCTGTGATGCGGGCAAGCATCCGTTCGAGCGATCGGAAGAAGAATTCAACCGGAGGGGAAAAATACCCGCGCAGCACATGGCCGTGGAAGGTGTGCACCACCACCGGCACGCCGGCGCAGCGGGCCGCCGTGCGGCCCACCGCGCCCGCCTTTGCCGTGTGGGTATGAACCACATCGGGTTTCCAATTTCGGAAAATGGCCCGCAGGCGGAGGAAGACGAGCACGTCGGCCGGCCCGATCCGCGGTGAAAGTTGCAGGAGAATTTCCGGCTTCACCCCCATTTGCTCGGCTAGATAGTGCATCCCGGTTTCTCCCGGCCCTTCGCGCCCGGTAATCAGCCGGACCTCGAACTCGTCCCGCGGCAGGCCTGCCGCAAGTTCGATCACATGCGTAGCCGGTCCGCCGACATTCAAGCGCGCGATAACCAATGCGATTCGCAATGGAGATCCTGTGTTATCGTTCATCGAATCCATTCGGCGGATGGTCCTCTTTCAATAATTGCGTCTTGGACATCCGGAACTCATACATCCGAAGAAATATGCTTTTCGATTCCTCGAATTTGCCACGCCATTTCCGAAAAGGAACTTTCGTAACTGCCAAGAAGTTTCCGGCATTTGGCAAGACAATAGAGATCGATCAATGCATCCTGTACAGCAATCGGATTGTCTCGGTTATAACTGCGTTTTCTATGCACGAGAATTCTATCCGGAAACTCCCTGCGCATACGTTCCTCTTCATCGGGGGAGTCGCTGGCAACAAAAAAGACGGTATTCGGATCCTGCTGCACTTCTTTCTTCATCGCCGCAATAAACCAGGAAGTCGTACTATAGTAGTCAGATAACTTAAAATCGGTACGTCGGATATGCACGCCGACGGCTCGCTCCCCCAAATCGTAGGAATCGATAAGCGATTGGAGGGCTTTCGTCGGAACCAGATCGGAGAAAGGTAATGCGGAAGGATAGAATTGCCTGTATCCCCACAGGAAGATGCGATGGCATCCCTGAAGCTCTTCAAAGTTATATTGCCGGGCAAGCAACCCCTTTATTTGATTCGGGCCTGCAAAAAAATCAAACGCATGGGAAAAATATGCGCGGAGAATCTTTCGAAAAAGTCGAGAGAAATTCCCCAGCCGGATATCGACGACTCGGGAAATGGATTGCGGGACAACGTACAGATCGTCAAAACGGCAGTTTAAGGTCGGGTCGCGGAACCAGAGGATCTGGAGATCCAGTTCCAATTTCTTCGAGAGGGCAATAGCCGAATCGACGAATCCCATTCGATTGGCCAGACCATATATCGGCTCAAGAACAAGGATGGATGGATGCCGCGCGGTGTTGGTTTTTTTTATAGGGGGGGGCATCTTCGTTTTCCAATCCGTTTTTTCTTTCTCATCCTTATATTCCCCACTATCGATCATCCGGCTTGGCAGAAAGTTAATGGTAGCCAATCGAACAGTGCTACGTTCCCCGCTCGAAATTGAATTCCGGGCTTCTGATGTATGCTCGGATACCTATCCCGAACTTGGCGGACAATCGGGTGTGGGAAGACAGGGGATTTTGGCCGGATTTACCGGGTAAATCCGATTTATCCTCCGACGATCAAACTATTTTATCAATCTCTCCCTTGCTATCCATGGAATTATATCCAGTTTTTATATAATTGTGCCGTTCGCCGCACCATCCATTCCACGGGAAATTCCTTACGCACCCATTCCTTTGCAAAAGAGTCCTCCCAAGAATCGGCTCAAAGGAAACGTGTCAAAAAACGGCGTGGCTATCGGATAATCCGGTCGCGCAGCGCGGCTATGCGCGAAAATAGAGCGGCTGCCTTGAAGCGAAACGACCATGGGTTGGATACCCTTATCGAAATAAAAGCTTCCGTCTCATTGGCGAATTGTGCCTTGTAGGTTTCTTCACCCCGCATGAAATTAAATTCATGGATCGCCGGATCGCCGAATGCCATTCTCATCGTTTCGAATAACAGGATCTTGCTCGGCGAGTACTTAGCGAAACGCTCATTAAAGGCGGGCATGTAGTAATACCAAATTCCCTGATCGATCCAGTCGAGCTGATATGCCAAGACTTCCTTTCCTGCGGTCAACATGGATAGTCGGACAAGCCGCTTCGGCTCAAAATCCCGAATGACGGATTTCAGGAATCCCAGCTTCTCCGGGTAGATCCCAAATGCATCCTTCTGGCCGATTTCCTTGCGCCGCTGTCGGTACCAGGTCATCAGGTTATCCAGATGGTCTTCGATTCCAGTCTCAAGGATTCGCGCCTGTATTTCACCGTAGTCTCGGGTCAGCTGATTCATCAAGTTACGCAAAGTATCCAGACGCCGGTGTAAAAAACCTTTTTCGTAATCCTCCCAACGGCCATCCGTATTGACTTTATAGAAGAATCGATCCTGAGACACTTTGGATGAAAACCCGGAGCCCTCAAGCGCGTGCGCAAATTCGGGCCATCCCCTGGAGGATTGTGGGACCACATTCATTCGCAGCGATTCCCATTCCTGCCGATGCTGAACCAACCAATGGACAATCCCCCGGGCATACGCTTGCTCGTGACCCGGTAGGCAAAGGAAAAGACTGAAATCCGATTGCCCGCCGGCCAATGGAACCAGCTGTCTCATTTTCCGGCCGCGTTCATTCAGCACTTCTTGAATTTCCAGGGGTAAGGCACCGACGAGTTTTCCGGACCCTGTTTCGCGAGCTTCCAAAAGGAAGGCGGAACTCTGCCGTTGGAAACACTCGATGTAATCGGCAAACCAGTCCGGGTTCATATGAACCCGATATCGATTTGATTCGCTCAGGCCTTCCAACTCCAAGAGCCGATCTTTGGTGGGTCTACTTTTCGAGATGGAATATTGGGCCATCGGCGATTCTCCCCAATTCCGTTTCGTTATACTTCGCGCCCGGATGGCATACGCATGGAAGAATGATCCTGGAAAAACGCATGCATCCGCTTCGCGAAGGATTCCCCGTCGACGTTGTGCGGAATACAGCGCGGAATCCAATATGGATTGGAATCGGCGTGCACCAAACCCCGTTCATTGGCACAGGCCAACACAAATCCGGCCGCGCGCACCCGCGCGAGTGTTTTTTGGCTGACAGAATCCCGCCGGCCATACGGGTAGGCCAGGGTACGCACCGGCGCCCCGGTAATATCCTCCAATACCCGCTTCGATTCGCGGATTTCATAGTCCTGCTCCGCACCCGGAATTGCCGCGAGCCAATCATGGCGGACCGTATGGGCACCAACAGTGATTAACCCTCCCCGGGCCAACGCGGCGCATTCTTCCGCCGTCATGGGTCTGTGGGACTCGCGCACAACCCGTTCCAATCCGGCCAAATTGGCCAACCGGACGAGGACGGCTTCCCGGCGATCCGGTCTCTGCCCGCGGAGGAATCCCTGAAGTTGGCTGACGATTTCTCCCCGATCCATACCCGCCGTCCCCGCCGAGGGGAAATTTATTTCCTCCAAGCGCCAATGCGAAGGATCGGATCGACTTTCGAAAACGAGGCGGACGAGTTCATCCCACCAATATTCCCGGCGCCCGTCCAGATAACCGCTGGTGACAAATACGGTTGCCGGCAATCCATGGCGGGCGAGCGACACGGCGGCGGTATGACAGTTATCGGCATATCCATCGTCAAAGGTTATTGCTACCGCGGTGGATCGAAGTTTTCCCTCCCGCAGCGCCGGGAGGATATCCTCCAGGGGCAGTACCCGATAATGCGTCCGGAGCATTTCCAACTGCTCATTAAAATTTTCAGGCGAGACGCATAGGTTGAAGGGGTCGGCAACCGCATCCGCGATCCGGTGATACATTAAAACGACGGCACGGGGTTGAAAACCCAGATAGGCCCGCTTTATTATTCCGTGCGCCGAAGACACCCATCTCACGCGAGGATTCTCCTTCTGGAAGTTCCGCGTCCCCCGGGCTCTCACGGAGACAAGGCGCGAAGAATTCGACCGCCTTCTCTCCTTGAAACAGATCCGGTTTACGCCTTGCCCCCGTGCGGGTTGTCCGTCAACATATGATAGACCCCTGCCGTCCGCCGCGCCATGCGTTCCACGGGAAATTCTTTTAATACCCGGTCCCTTCCGGCGCGGCCCATTGCGACCGCTCCTTTTGGATCGGATAGGATTGCGATTATCCCGTCCGCCCACTCCTCCACGCCGCCGGGTGTCAACAATAACCCGGTCTCAGACTGCACCACAATCTCCGGAAGCGCGGAAACTCTCGACGCCGCAATCGGTTTCCCCAAGGCCATGGCTTCCAACGCGACCAGGCCGAATCCCTCCCAGCGCGAGGGAATCGCCAGCAGATCGATATCCGCTAGGATATCGGCGGCATCGGTGCGCCACCCGAGAAACATCACTCTCTGCAGACCGAGGGATTTGGCCAAACGCATCAAACCTTGGCGATCGGGTCCGTCTCCCACCAGAATTAATTTCGCTGTCGGGTGGCGCCGCTGGACACGGGCAAACACCCGCAACAAGATATCGACACCCTTCTGAGCCGTCATCCGGCCGATGAATCCCACCAACGGATTTTCCCCCGCTCCGATCTCCCGGCGAAAGGCGCCGGGATGAGCCTCCCGCGCGAACGCGTCTGCGTCCAGTCCGTATGGAACGACTTCGATTTTTTCGGCGGGTGCACGCTCGACGTCGATCAGAAAACGGCGGATGGATTGGGAGATCGCAACGATCCGATCGGCTCGCCGTAGGGACGGCGCGAATACCCAACGCATCGGCAGAGTGCGCCGGAAGCGGTCGTCGTTGTGCCGGGAAACGACAAACTTTCCGGAGGGAAACGATCTCATCGCAAACTCGCCATAGACTTCCCCGTGCGGAAGATGTGCGTGGAGGATGTCGAACGGTTCCCCGCGAAGAAGATCCTCCAGCCGGGCGGGAAGCCCCGGATCGATATGCCAGCGGATCGGCAACGAATGGACCGGTACGCCGCTCCGTTCCAGATGTTCCCGGAAATCGCGTTGCTCTCGGCGCGGGTCCTCCAATAAAATAACACCGCAATCGATCCCTTGTCCGCGCAGTGCGGGGAGAAGGGCCAGGAGGTGGGTTTCGGCACCGGCGATGCCGGTTGCTTTGAGAAGATGGATGCTACGCATCGGTTTTGGGAAAGCTCACTTTCCACTGTTCCGGATCGTCCACCATGAAGGAAAACGCCCGGGCCGCCCTTCGTTCCCAGGAATTGTCTTTTACCGTTTCAAAACCCCTCCGCGCGAGATCCCCCGCAAAATTCCGGTCGTCGAGGATCCGCGCAATCGCCGCCGCCCACGCCCGCGGATCTTCCGGAGGAACCAACAATCCGTTCTTCCCGTCTTGGAGGATATCCCGTATCGCCGGCAGATCGGATGCCACCACGGGCACTCCGGCCGCCAGATATTCGAAAAGCTTCATCGGCGATGCAGATTTCATGAAAAACCTTTTTGCAGGGGATGGGATCGTGCAAACGTCGCAGGCCTTCATCCAGCGGGGGACTTGCGGCCTAGGCTGAAAGTCAACGAATTGGATCATTTCTCTGGGTACTCCGGTATCGTCGGCGACCCGATAATAAAATTCCGCGTATTCCATGGGTCCTCCGACGCAGACAATCAGCGGCGGATGGGAATATTTTTCTTTTAGGTACACGAGGCTTCGGATGAGGGTGGGGATCCCTTTTTCCAGACCGTACGTATGGAACTTGCCGATATAGCCTATGATCGGCCGGTCCAAAGGCAAATCCAACAGCCGCCGGCAGGTTTCCTGGCTCTCGGAGATGGAAAATTCATCCACTGCCACGGCATTTGGCAAAACAAGGATCCGGTCTTCCGGAAACCCGATGTTGAGGAATTCCTTTTTTAAACCCGAGGTTGTGACCACAATTTTTTTCAGCCTTCGGATCACCGGGGCAAAAAAGCCAAGGGGTTTCTTCGCCACATCATGGCATTCGAAGGCAAGAATATCTTCCGGCGCCTTGCCTCCCAACAATTGCGCCAAAACCACAAATAAATCCTGTGTCCAGATAACCGCTCTGCCCTTCCGACAGTTTTTTCCGACCAACTCTCTGGAACGGAATGCGAAAGTAAGGATTTTTAAGTAGAACCATACCGAAGACATATCCGAATACAAAGGATCCAAAAAAGGGGCAATCGCCTCCGTTTTCAACCGGAAATTCCTCTTCACCGAATAATACATAATCAGATCGGGCTGGCGCGGCACTCCCATATTCCGCGCCTGACGCGGGGCCAGTTCGGGGAAGATTAGTGTCACATCCAGACCGAGGTCGGCCAAGCTTTCGCATTCCTTAACGATCTGATAGCCATAGGCTTTTTCGGTCGGAAAGCGGGAACCGGACAGATACAGGATATGCATTTTTCCAATTTCCGGAGTGTTCATTTTCACTTCGTCACCCTGAAAGGATAGCTTGCTTTTTCGTTGGTTGGCCCGTTGGCTCACTCACGATCATCCCTTCCTTTCCGAACTCCGTGGATCCTTCCTCAACCCGCCGGCACGAATTACCGTTGGCAACACACTCAGGGCTTCAATGCCGGATCCATTCCTTCGGTATCGGCCAATCCTTCAGGCACAATAAATTTCCTTTGGCGGCGAACGTTTCCGTCACCGGCACCAAGCCGCCTTCCGCGTCGGAAATAAAGAACGTTTCCAATCCCTGCTTTTGCAGAAGATGAACGAGGCCGGCCGGAGTCTGCCCACCGGCTTGGAGTGCCGCGGGATTCATCTCGCATATGATTGCAACTTTGGACGCTCGCCAAAGCACGGAAGACATACCCCGGAGAGCCATTATCTCCCCGCCTTCCACATCCAGTTTGATCAGCAGCGATTTCAAAGGGATCTCTTGCAGGGTAAAATCGAGAGCCGCCGTTGGCACCAGCAGGGTATGCGTGGCGCCGATATTCGTGCGCCCCAGGATCAACGAACTGCCCAGGGTGCCGTCGCTGATCAGAAACCGCGCGGTGCCGGTTGTGTCGGAAACCGCCATCGGCAACACGCGGACGTTTGCACATCGGTTTTTCCGAAGGTTATACTGGAGCGCTTTCCCGTTATAAGGATCCGGCTCGAAGGAAAACACGGACAGATCCGACGTTCCCTTCCGGCAAGCCAGCACGCTGAACAATCCAATGTGGGCGCCGGCATCTACCATTACCTCCGTTTCCGCCAACAGCCCGGAAAAAAGCTTGCGAGTGCAAGGTTCATACGTGCCTCTGGCGAGATTCTCCAGGAAACTCCGGTGTCGTAAAAAACCGTGCAACCGGATACCGTCGATCTCCGCCTCGAGTGGAGGCAAATCCAAGCGCAAAGCTACGGCGTCCAATGAATCACGGATACCGTTGAATACCGATCGCATCCCTGCATTGCGAAACGCAGACGCCAACCGCCCGAGGGCGGCAAGGGAATCCATATTCGTCCGGTTTCCCGGCAAAGCGGAAGGCTCCTCCCATGCCCTGCTTTTATTTTTCATGACGGCTCCAATGCTCCAAAAGCACGCCATATCTTTCCGACAGAAGATCCCAATGGTTCGGAACAGCCGCCTGTTTTCCCAATTCCCCCATACGTATCCTCTGCTGCGGATTCGCTCCAAGTGAAACCAATGCCGCCGCGAACGAGGCGACGTCCTGTGCGACAATGCCCGCTCCCGCCTGCACGACCTCGCGCATCTCGACCACATCAAAGCCCACAACTGGAACGCTGCAGGCCATGTATTCCAGCAACTTGACGCTGCTCCGTCCTTTCAGATCCAGCGTGCGCGGATAGACGCCGATATTAAAAGCCGATACAAACTCCATCAAGGCCACCCGGGGTTGATATCCGATCAGTCGCACCCAGGGGTGGCCGGCGGCGAAGTCGCTGACCTTTGGGCTCGGCCGGCCCACCAGCCACAGGACGAGTCGCGGATTCTCCTCGCGCGCTCCCATCATCGCATCCAGCAGATTATCCACCGCGTACATCTGCTCCGCCGATCCGACCGGCAGTTCGGACGCAAAATCGAAATGCGGCTGATGCAATCCGACAACGACTTCATCCGGGTCCGGGGAATATTGCCGCCGGATGGCGCGCACGCGGTCCGGATCCACCCGCCCGATTGCGACACCCTGCGGTATGACCTCGATCGGGCTGCGAACACCCGCTTCCTGCAGATTCTTCCGGACAAGCTCGGTGGTGGTCACCACGGCGGCCACATTGGGAAGATTCAATGCGGAGATCTCTTCAACGGAAAAGACCGGATCGTCGAGATCACACACGACGCGGGCGCGCACCATTCGGATCTGGCGCCAGTCTGTGCAAAAGAGCAGCGGGTATCTCGTTCCCAACCAGCGGACCAAAAGCGGCAACCAAATCCTCCGCCGGATCCCCCGCAAAAGCCAAAAACGAGGCAGATGGACATAATAGCGATCGACGTTCGAAAGCCGCGGGATCAATTCCTCGTAGCGTTGATTATTGTGGGCGTAATGCCAGCCACCTGCCCAAGCAATCCGATTCTTCGCCCGATCCATCATCAGGTTCTCCCTCCGGACAGGAAGCCCCGCCAATCCAGCGGCTGCCCGTCGAGCATGTGTCCAAACGCTTCGAGCACGCGTTCCTCCGAGAACCGTTCGACCTGTCGCGCGCCGGCTTTCCTCCATGCATCGAGGCGCGCGGTGTCCAATAGCACATCGCTGCAAGCGGCGGCGAATGCGGCGACGTCTCCGGCCGGGATCACGCAGGCTTCCTGATCCGGCGCGACGATATCCCGCACGCCTCCGATATCGAACGCGATAAACGGGCAATCGGCTGCCATTGCTTCGAGCAGCACGCGCGGAAAACCTTCCTCCTCCGACGGCATGAGGTAGAGATCGGCCGCCCGAAAATACAGCGGTGCATCGCGATTCGGGATCCAGCCGCGAAAGTCGAACGCGCCGGCCAACGGTTGCTGCTCCATCCGACGGCGCAATTCCTCCAAATACGGACCTCCGCCGGCGACGAGAAAAGTTACCGGCTTCACCTTGCGAAGGACCATCGATGCGATGTCCGGAAGGTAATAGGCACCCTTACGGCGCGCCACGCGGTGCAAAAAAAGAACGACCTTCCGATTTGGATCCAGGTTTAATTTTTTCCGTGCTTCGGCGCGGGAAATGCCTTGGAATCGTTCCAGCTCAACAAAGTTCGGGAGCAAGCGGATTTTCTGTGCGGGAATGCGCGCATGTTTGACATAGTATTCCGCCACCCGTGGTGTTCCCGTCACAAGATAAGTGCACCACCGCACCGAAGTCTCGAGCAGCCAAAGATTGACAGCCTGCCGCAGCCGTTCCTCCCAGGTTGCATCTTTTGAAAGCGGGAATTCCCTATACAGGCTGCAATTCCAATAAAAAGCCCGTCCCCCGAATAGTCGGACGACGATCGCCGCAGCAATCGCTCCGGTGTATGAATAGTGGACATAGAAATCGCGTATGCCGCGCAACCGGGCGGCGAGAAAAACGAAAATTTCCTCCGTCAATCGGAAAATCGGAAAGCGGAGATGGAGCGGCCGCATCGGCAAATCCGATGGCAGCGTGCCGGAGGTCCTTTCCACAACCACCTCCAGCGGGATTCGGGTCTGCAATTTTTTCAGGAAATCGTAAAGGTAAAAGAAATGCTCGGACGAGTCCGTATCGTAGCGCGGAAGCAGATATAGCAACCGGGTTCTTTTTGTATCGATCATAACTTCCCGATCAATCCCATCGCCGCAACTTCGCGCCACTGTGAGACGACGGCGTCATACGACCGGCCCGGATCGAATTGATCGCGGATCCATTTCCGCGCGGCGGCACCCATCGTTGCGCGCCGTTCCGGGTCAGCCAGCAATTCCCGCGCGCGGGCAGCAAGCGCCGGGGCATCTTCGATCGGCGCGAGATAACCCGTCTTCCCGTCCCGGATAATATCCGTCGCGCCGGCCGTTGCCGTGGCGACGACGGGCAATCCGGCGGCGCCCGCCTCCACCATCACCCGCCCGAACCCCTCGTAAATCGACGGATAGAGAAAAACATCCGCCGCGGCGCATATTCCCGCCAAGTCCGTATGGGTCAGCTCGCCCATCCAGACCAGCGATTCTCCCACTTGCGCATCCCTCGCGGCGCGGTCCAAATCCTCCTGGGCGAGATCCTTCCGGCCGGCGACGACCAACCTTGCCCGGGGGAAGACTCGGCGGATTTCCGAAAACGCAGTGAAGAGAATCGGCAGACGTTTAAATCTTACCGGCCGCCCGGCCCATAATATCACCGGGGTCCCAGCGGGGAACGACAACCGATTTCGAGCTTTCGATTCGGCATCCGACAACCGTTTCTGTTCGAATTCTTCCAGATCGCACGGGACGGGAAGCACCCGCACCCGATCGGCGGGCAACTTGAGCCGGTCGATGTATATTTTCCGTTCGGCGGTGTTCACCACGCGCCACGCATCTGCCCGGGGAAGCAAGGAACGGGCCAGAAGGTGCAGCGCGCGGAAAGTCAACGGACGCTCCGCGATCCAATAGCGGTTGAACAGGAAACACGAGTGGTTCTGGATGAGCAGCGGCCGGCGCAGCGCGCGCCGCAACCAAAACCCCGTCAGCGCGGTTGCGAATGGGTCCTGCGTTACGATCAGGTCCGGCGGACGCTGCCGCGCCGCTTCCCGCGCCATTCCGTACGCCGCCCACAAGTACCGGCCGCGGCGGGCGCCGGTGCGGTGAACAGTCATCGCGCCGTAGTCCGTTAACCCTCGACGGGGCGTATCCACGATCAGATCGATATGCCCGCCCATCCGTCTGGCATACTCCAGGTGCCGGCGGACCGGTTCGCTTGCCGGATTCTCCAACCCCGAATCGCCAACGCCCAGCATGAGAAGGTTCATGGGCGCGATTTTCTTTCCGCTAAAACCGCCATTAGGGTGCCTTCCGTTTGCTCTACAAGAGTTTCCCATCGGAAACGAGAGTGCAGAGTCCGCCTTGCATTGTCGGCAACCACCGCGCGAAGAGCATCATCGGAAAGCAGCCGATCGACAGCCTCGGCCATCCGATCCATCTGCCGTGGAGGAACCACGAAGCCATTATTTCCATTTTCCATAACTTCATCCGTACCGCCGACGGAGGTGGCAACCACCGGAACTCCCGCAGCGTATGCCTCCAGCACGACGTGAGGCAATCCTTCGTAGTCACTATTGAGCACAAAGAGATCCGACGCCTGTAGATAGGCCATGACCTGTTGGCGTGAAACGTTACCGGTGAACACGACCCTGTCGGCCGCACCGCTCTGGGTCGCCAACGATTCCAGGTTCGATCGTTCAGGTCCGTCGCCGATTACCAGCAGCCGCAAATCGCTTCGGACGGAAAGCCATTCGATCAGCGCATCGATCCTTTTCCACGGCACGAGCCGCGCCACCGTGATCAGCGTTCGCCCCCGGAAGGGCGGCAGCGAAACCGGCGGCGGATCGGGAAAAACTTCCACGGCGTTATAGATCGTTTTAATTTTCGACGTGGGAATACCCCACGCCGAAATAATTCCCGCCAGATATCGGCTTGGCGCAATGATCAAATCTGCGCGCCCACTTACCATGGTGCGCAGCCATTTAATCATCTCCCAACGCAGCGGTTGACGGCGCGCCTGGAATTCCTCAACGGTTGGACTTTCCACCGCTTGATTTCGGGCGCGCTCCCAAGCCCAATCCCCGACCACTTTCATCACCAGCGGCTTTCCCGCAAGCCCCGCGGCAATCGCCGCTTCGATGAAAAGGCCGTTGGCGTAAATCAGATCGGCGGCGCCCGCCAATCCGCAAATGCTTTGGATGGTTTCGATCATCCGCGGGATACGCGGCATCCGGCGCCGGATGCGCCGCACCGGGAAGGGAAAAACGCCGCCGGCATTCGGGTCGTCCGCCAGCGCGACGACCTCGAGGGAATGCCCGCGCGCCACAAGCGCTTCCGCAATGCGCGGAACGTAGGAGGCCGGACCGCCGATATCCGGAGGGAAAATCCCGGCGGGAAGTACGATCCTCAGGCGGCGTTCGGAAGCGGTTACGGCGTTCGGGCGCATATCGCGTACCCCCGGCTTTCCCAGACCAAATCGTATCCTGCCCACAGGCACCCCACCGGGTGATGATCTCGATCCGTTCCGAGGAATTCCACAACCCGGTAATCGTTTCCCGGCGCAAGATCGGAGGCCACGGCATTCGGAGCTTTGTTGATATATCGAAGTCCAAAATCCAGCCAGCCCCAGGCCAGGGTAATGTCGCTTTCGCCGTGGAACCTCGTCACGCCGATCGATATCGGTATATCCGGATTTTTACGGGCTTGTTCCGCCAGCCATTGCATCGCCCGCATCTCGCCGCTCTCCCGTCCACCGTATCCGTAGCGCAAAATGGAATCCGCTTTTGCCAAAACCGATCGATACGGGAAGAACAGACCGACCGCAAGGATCCACACCCCAATCATTATCCCGCGGGACGGCTTTATCCAACGGATCAAACCCGCGACCGCCACGACGATGGCGATGCATTGCAGCGGCCAAAACCACCAGAAACGCCAGGAGCGTTCGATTTCGGAAAGCACAACTAAAAGAAATCCGCAACCGCCGATCGTCGCAGCCAGGACGCCCATTCCCTTCGGCGCATCCTCCCAACGCGAGGCAAGCAGCAAACCGATCCCCATGGAAATCCACAGGAGGATTCCATACGCGCTGATCTGCGCTAGCAGCAACCGCGCAGGCAGGTTCCAATCCGGATCCCCGACGAGCAGCGTGCCGATCACCGCCGGCCGCACGAGAAGGAAAATCAATGCAGTCCCCAGCGCGCACGCAAGCAGGATCTTCCAAGCCGGGATTGCGCGGACCCTGGTCCATCCGCTGGAAATTCTTTCCACTCCGCGGAATGCGCCAAACACCAGGACCCAGAATCCGGTCAGGTACACACCAAACAGCAAACCGGCCGGCCAAACCGGATTGTTGAAAAGGAAATATCCGGAATCGAAATTCCTGTCGGATTTATTCAGCAACGTGCAAAGCTGC
Organism: Anaerolineales bacterium; assembly: GCA_050010135.1. Lineage (GTDB taxonomy): Bacteria > Chloroflexota > Anaerolineae > Anaerolineales > RBG-16-64-43 > FEN-1073. The sequence continues at coordinate 35,406 of JBEKLP010000004.1, read as the reverse complement.
AATTCAAACTGCGCCACTCTCCCCGTTCCGGGATAGATAACCCGATTCGGATCGCTCGTTCCGGTCCAGGGCATATAGACCATATCCCGAAAATCCAATTCTCCGGGCAGCGAAGCGTAGCAGTAGACCGGCGTCGACGGCTGCGCCTGCGCCACCGTTAAATCCCGGCGCAGGAGCATGATGCCGATGTCGGTGAATCCGCGTCCGGCCTCGAAACGCAGATACGGCCACCACACGACGACCAGCGCGGCCAGCGCCGCGGCAAAGCTGCGCCACGAAACCGGCCGACGATAGATAAGCGCAATCAAGGCCATCGCGATCAGCGCCGGGGCGATCGTGAAATAGACGTACATCCCGAGCCCTGCCAGGAGCAATGCGGCGGAGAATGCGTGTGGAGCGCGGTCGCGCACCCAGCGTAAAAGGAAATAGAGCATTCCCACGACGAAGAAGGGATGTCCGTTGGGCCAGAGGGTTGGTCCGGTGATCGGGAGGAGACCCGCCACCGCGACAACCGCCCAGGCCGCTCCACGGCCGAAAGAGCTCCGGACGATGAGAAAGAGAAATAGCAGTGTGCCGAAATGGAGCAGAACCGCGCCGGGAACTTCCGCCAGGCGCGGATCCGGCATGAGCAGTACGCCTGGAACCATCAGATACGAGGTGCCCGGCGGGCCCCAGCCTGAATAAGAAAGGCCCTGGCCGCGGTAGGGGATGACGCCGCTGCGGAGCAGATCGATCGCGTTGCCCTGATGGGCAAGGATATCCGGGCTGTCGAAGGGGGATTGATCCCGCCAGCCGGAATACATCAGCAGGCTGGCGGCGAGCGTAATCGCCACAATCCATCCAAGATCCGCAAGGTCAGCAAACGAGAATCGCTTGATCATGGAACCGTCATCCTCGTGCGAACAATTCAGGACGCATATCCGGCACCGGGTGATACCGCATTACGGGAGCGGGTATGGTCGAACCGTCACGCCCGCGGGGAGGCTGGCGGAGAATTGTTCCAGCGCCAAACGCAGTGCGTCCGCCCCCTCCGGCACGACGGCGTACCACGTCACGGTTGCGCCACCGCATACGATATTATCGTGAATAGTCCAGGCTGCCACCCGCACCCATTGCGCGGGAACCGCGGCTCTTCCCGTTGCCGGATTGTAATCAAACCAGGTGTCATAGATCACCGCGATGTGAACGCCCTCCGCCGATGTAAGGGCATCCAGCGTCCCCGCAACGTCCCGGTGCCACGACCCATCGAGCTCGGCCTGCATCGCCGACCGGGATGCCAAACCGGTAAGATCCATCAGATGAATATCGTCCAGGAAGTCGATCGCTCCGATATCGTTCGCCGCCACGCGTCCCTGCGGATAATACTGCCTCAGGAAGAGCCCCATCTGATATTGTTGCTGCCAGATGTTGCGGGAAGCCAGCGGCGTTTCCCATATCGCCCGAACCGCGGAACTGCCCAGGGGGAAGGCCACCAGAATGGCCGCGCACACCGCCGTCACCACCGAAGCCGCGTGATGCCGAAGCGCAGCCCAATCCATAGCGGGGATCCCAACGCATCCGATTGCCCAGATTCCAAGATTGTTCAAATACGCCTGGTAGCGGAAAAACCAATCCGAGGCAATCCCCAATGAATGCAGGACGGCAATCATTAAGAATAGGACGGCCGGCAGCAACCGGTCATCCCACAGGCCGCGAATGGGAACAGTCCGCGCGCGGAGGAGCAGCATCATCAGAACGATCACGGCGAGGGATTGCCACACCGGCAGCTGCAGCACGTTAATATTCGCGATCGGCTGGAACGGCCGCGCCAGAACGCCCCACAAGGCGGCGGGGCTGGTTACATCGATGCCGCTGTGCTTGACCAGCACCGAGTTGGGCAGGAAGGACCAGCCCTGAGCGAGCGAATAGATCCCATACAGGACGACCGGCAATGTGGCCGAGAGTCCGATCAGGATCGCCGTTTTCCATCGGCCGCGGAATACCAGCAGAAGGCAAACCGACGCAGCGATAAAACATCCTTCGTAGCGGATCGCCGACGCCAAAGCCGCCAACAGGCACAGCGGAAGTACTCGGCTGGGTTTTTCGGTCGCGAGATAATGCACCGCGGTGGCCGCAAACGCCACGGCCGCCAGCGCCTGCAGCATCGTTTCCATTCCGTTGAAGAGAATCGGCCAGAGGGGGAGGAAAAGCATCCAACCGATCAGCATCGCCAGCGCCCAGCCCGGACGGTTTTCGCGCTCCGTCCATTCCCGATAGAGAACGGTCATCAGGATCGCCGTCGCAGCCAGGGCAATGCCCAGCGGCAGAATCTCCCGCACGCCGAAGATTTTAAACGCCCCCACCAGAAGAATCGGCCAGAGGATGGAACTGGAAGAGGAGGAAAATTCATACGGCGTCACACCCCACACCCCGTTTTGCACGATGTGTTTGGCGATGGCCATATGAATGTATGCATCGTCCAGATTATAGATAAATCGTCCGCCGGTTTCGCGCAGGATCAAGAGGTATACAAGCGCCGCCCCGGCGGCCGCAATCCCAAAGGCCGCGAGTAGAGGGAAATGACGCTGCAAAAAAACCGGGCGCGCTTTCACGGACCATCACCATCTGCAGGCATGGGAAGAATTTCATCCACGGGAAGATTCCCCATGAACGATTCAGTGCAGGAAGTGATTACGGGATCGTCCTGGACGGCGAAGATTTCCACCGGCTGGCAAAGGGGACAATTCATCAACCCCCACCCTCCAATTCGTTTCCAGATCGTCGCAGCCGGAATCTGAGTGACCGGTTGAAAGATCAAAGCCACCGATACCGAATGCCGTTCGGCTTCCGCCTGCATCCATTCCGCCGTAATGTTCCCAACCCGCCGAATCCGGAAGGCGCTGAGCGAAACGAAGCCGCTCAAATCCACAACCGGCCGGCCGGTGAGGAAGGCGACCGTCCCCGGCGCGTCGGTCGCCACCGGATCGGAAGCGCACTGCGCAGCCCAGCGCGCCGCGGATTGATAGATTCCCTTTTCCACATTCATTGCGTCCGCGAAGAGGAACATGCCCTGCACGCCGCGACTGAGCAGCGGAAAGCCCAACAATATGGCAAGCACGCCGCCAGCAACCAGGGTTGCGACGTTCTTCCGAAAAGACTGCCAATCCTCCGGCAGGATTTTTCCCAGCGCGGGCAGGATCGCCCAGCCACTAATCAGGATCAACCACGCGTCGTAACGGATCTCCCGGTCCCCAATCAGGGTGAGATGGGCAATCACCGCCAGCAGGGCGAGCGCCGGCGCGTAGAATGCACGCTCGCGGGCGGAGGAAAGCCGGCCGGTCAGACCCAGCCAGGCGGGGAGCAAGGTGACCAGAAGCACGACGGATCGCATATCCGGTCGTACACCAAGCACATCCACCGACCGGAAAAGAATGGACGGCCATTGCGAGAGATCCGCGGGGATCAATTCTGCGCGCCGCAAATAGACCGAGGCCGGGATGGGCAGCCAACCCGCACGCCAGGAGATCAATCCATAAATCGCGAGCGGAACGGCTGCGGCGATCGGGACAACCAGCCCGGCGCGGAAATCCCGCCGCAGAAGAAGCAGGAGCGTGGCCAGTATAACCAGCAGCATCCCTTCGTAGCGGGTGGACGCCAAGAGAACGGCAATCACGGCCAAAGGAAGAATTCCGGTCCGGCTGCTCTCCTCCATGCGGCGCGCCCACAATTCAAGGAAGATCAGCAGCAAGAGTAGGAAAAGCACCTGCTCCATTCCCGATGCAGAAAGCACCCCGAGCGGCAAAGCGACGATCAACAGGACGAGCAACGCAGCCTGGGCCGCCGCAGACGTGATCCACTCGCGCACGACCCGGTAGGCTAGGACGATCAGGAGAACTGACAGGACCGCGTTGATCGCCCACGGCCAAAGCGTGGAAGCCCCGAGCAAAAAGAAAAACGGCGCAAGCACCACCGGCCAAAGCAGCGTGCCAAACGCGGAGGTGAATTCCCCCGGGTTGATCGCCCAGGAAAAATGGGCAGCCAGATTTTTTGCAACCATCAAACGCTGATACGCGGGCTCCTCGGGGAGAATCAATTGGCCGGAAGAGATCTGCCCGACGAAGGAGATCAACAGGAGGACAAGGAACAGAGCGAGCGCCGTCCACAGGGGCCAATCGGAATGCAGCCGCGACGCTTTCGGTTGGTTCGGTTTATCCGCCATTCCCATCCTCCGCAAAACCACCGCCCGTGATCCGCTGGTATTTCACCCGCGCCGGAAGCACTTCCCGGAACGCGTCCAATTCCGCCCGCAGCGAGTCGGCTTGCGCGGCGGACGGCGCATAAAACGACACCGTGTCCCCGCCGCAGACGTAACAGTCGGTGTAGTGCCATTCCCCCGCCTTAACCCAACCCTTCGGCAGCCCGCCGTAGCGATCGAACCAGTAATCGTAGACGATCATAACCTGCGCGCCGCTTTCCCGGGTCAGACGGTCGATGAGCGCGGTGTCGTACGTTCCGCCGAGTTTCGCGCGCGCCACGTCCATCGAGGCCAGCCCATACAGATCGAGCAGGGAAAAATCGTTGTAGTACGAAACCGCGCCGATGTCGTTGGCCGCGACCGGTCCCTCCGGATAGTAGCGGTTCAGGAAGCGCGCCATCTGATATTGCATCTCATAAATATTCCGCGCCGCCAGCGGCGTATCCAGGATCGCGCCTGACGCCCGGGCGCAAAGTGGATACGCGAGGAAAACCGCCAGGGCGCTGATTGCCAGTCGGGCTGCGCCGGAGGCGGGCCACCGCCATCGTAATCCACCCGCAGGCCAGGTCATTTCGATTGTGATGATTCCAAGCATCAACAGATAGGCCGCGTGGCGGTAAAACCACTCCATATCGATCAGAGTCCCATGGGCGAAAACCACCATCAGGAAAAACGCGCCTGGCGCCAGGCGCCGGAAGAGATCCCGGCGCGGCACCTCGCGCACGGTTGCCAGCCAGGAGAGCAGCAACAGCACAACCAGCGAGAGGATGTAATCGCGCCCGGAAAGATAACGGAACGGCCGCGTGAGAGTCTGGATCGGCGATTCGGGAATGATGTCGGTGAAGGGCGCGCTTTTGATCAGCACTGAATTTGGAATGGGATACCAGCCGTGCGCAAGCGATATCGCCGCCATGCCCGCTACGGGGAGCGCCGCACCAACGACCACCGCTGCGCACAGCTTCCATTGTTTCTTCCAAGCCAATAGCATCACGGCCGCTCCGGCGAGGAACAGCCCTTCGTAGCGGACGAGCGTCAGACCGCAGGCGAGAATGGGAAGCCAGAGATCCCATGATCCGCCCGGCTCCCGGTTCAAAACGAAGAACAACCGCTCGGTGAAGACGACGAAAACGAGAATCTGGAGCATGTGCTCCATCCCGTCGAAGGAAATTGCGGTCATCGGAATGCAAAGTACAAGCGCAAGTAACACTGCTGCGCAGACCAGATCTCCCCGCCCGCGTCCGCGCAGGAAGCGGTAGACAACGGCCAGCACCGCCAATGATAGCAATAAATTCAAAAGGATCGGGCTCCATTCATTGACCCCGAACAGCACATAGGTGAAGGCGATCACCAGCGGCCAAATGATCGAACTTGCGCAGGAGGTAAATCCAAACGGCGTCACGCCCCACACCCCGTGCAGGACGAGATTTTTGGCAATGGCCATGTGAATGTACACATCGTCCGACGCGTACACCATACGTCCGCCGGTGTTCGCGAGGATTTGCGCCAGGGTGACCGCAAACAGGGCCAGCCAGACAACTTCAGCCAAAAGGAAAGGCCAGTGCCTGCGCAGGAACGGCGGCCTAGATTGCATCCGATCCTCGCTGCCTCCAGGCATCGATCGCTATGCGGATCATCCGCGCCGCCTCCAGCGGCGAGCCTTCCATCCAGGCGGCCCGCGCCAGCCAGGCCACACCCCGGCGTGCGTCGCCGCCTTGAAAATAGAGTCGCGCCTGGCGGAAATACACCGAGCGCGCCAACGCCCGGCGGCGCAACGCCCGGACCGCGGGAGGAAGATCGGAACGGGCGAAATATCTGTCGAGCACGATCCGGTATTCCTCGCCGAACCGGCCGCCCTGTTGAATGGTCTTGGCGGCTTCCCACACGCGTGAGGAAGCCACAAGGTGCGGGATGTATGCGCCGCCGTCGGGAAACGCGGTCCAGACGCGCAGGAAATAATCGAAGTCAAGCGCGAAGTGTAGCGCTTCATCCAAGCCGCCCAGCGAATCATACGTGCGCCGGGGGATGAAAACTCCGGGCTGGCCCATGTTCTTTCCCAGGAGCAGCGACCGGAGACCGAAGCCCGCCATTTTTTTCCCTCCGACCGCCCCGCCCCGCGCGTCGATCTCGCGCACGTCGCCGTAGAGAAGGGCCGCGCGAGGCTGCGATACATACGTCCCGGCAACAAAATCCAACGCTCCGACTTCCAGACGGTCGTCGGAGTTGAGCCACCCCAGGATGTCTCCCTTGGCGCGCGCCCAGCCCTTATTCACCGCGTGCGCCTGTCCCCGGTCCGTCTCGCTGACCCAATACTCCAGCCGCCGTTCGTGCCGCCGCAGGATCTCCCGGCTGCCGTCGCGCGAACCGCCGTCGATGACAATGATTTCCCGTCGCGGATAGGCCTGATCCAGCACCGACCCGAGGCATTCCTCAAGGTATAGCGCCTGGTTGAAGGACGGTACCACAATGGAAATCAACGGGATGGAATTCATGGATATCCCGGTCGAATTATACCGAAGGGAGGGGGCGGATCATCTCCCCCCCTTTCCGGCAGCCGGGAGCGATGAAAACGCTATTTCGAAGGCTTTTTAAGGAAGAGTTCGATACACTGAGATTACAAGGCGCATCCAGTCGAGGAAATTCCCGACCTGACGCTCAAAATCGAATTGTTCCAAGGTCCGGGACCGCCCGTAATCGCCCATCTCTCCGCATGCACTCGGATCGGAGATCAGCTTCCCCAAGCGCTCGGCCATCGCCAGTGTATCGCCTGGTGGGACGAGGAACCCGCTATTGCCATCCTCGACCTGCTCCGGGATCCCTCCGATGTTGGTCGCGACGACCGGCAGTCCGCTTGCCATCGCTTCCAGCACCGAGAACGGAGCGGTATCGGCGCGGCTCGGATGGAAGTAAATATCCGCCGCCTGATAATACAGGGGCATCCGGGCGGGGTCCTTCACATGGCCGGCGAAGACCACGCGCGCCTTTCCGTAAACGAACGTCTCTCCCTCGTCCCCGACGCAGAGGAAATCCGTCGGCGGGAAGTTCCGGCTCCAACCAATGCGCTCGGCCGTTTCGAGAACCCAGGTGTATCCCTTCCAGGGATTGATGCGCAGGTAATTTCCGGAGATCATGATGATGCGCCGGTCCGGATCAAGCCCCAGCGCGATACGCGCCGCCCGGCGGTCGCCCGGCCGGAAGAGCGCTGTGTCTACGCCGTTGTCGATCAGCCGTGCGCCGGCCAGGGGAATTCGCGCCTCCGTGAACATCTCCAGCAGCCAGCGCGACGGCGACGCTAGGTACAGCCGGCTGTGCGCGTAGATCGCCCGCTTGCGGCGTAAATTCCATGCGGTTGCGTCGCGGCGGATGGAAGGGTAGATCACGAGGTCCGGACACTGGCCGCATCCGATGCGCCAGCGCGGGCAATTGATCGGATGGCCGCAGTGACCGGTGAGGAGCCAGGGATCCTGCGGGAAGAGGATCACCGGTACGGATTGACTCAGTTGCGGGACAAATCCCAGGTCGAAGAATCCTTCGCGGCGGTTCCAGCGCGCGTGCAAATTATGCAGCAGCACAACATCCGGTTGTTCGGGGACGAGCGAAAGCAGCCGGCGGGAACCTGGCTGGGTGTAATCTTCATGACCCCGCCATAGGTCCCATGTGACTTGCGGGAACGCCAGTGCTTCGAAAATCGGAAACAACCGGCTTTGCCCTCGGCCGCGGGTTATTGAGAGCAGCTTACGGTAAAGCTCCTGGATCATCCTTGCGTGCGGTGTTTCTTCCCACCGGTTGGGAATAACGTAAAGATCCTCTCCGGCGCTCGGAACTCCACGGCCGGCAAACAGCATCGATCGATGCCCCAACCGTTGGAATGCCCGGTGCATGCGAATCGAAATCTGCTCGCCGCCCCCGCCCTCGGCCGAACCGGTCACCTGCAAAATGCGAAGCTGCTCCGGTTTCGATTCCATTTTTAATTTAGAGAATCCATTCGCTATCGACGATCCATTGCGAACCACGTCCCTCCTGGCGGATGGTGCGCACCGGGTATGCCAGGCCGGTTGAGGGATGCAGCCGCCGCGGCAGCAGCCGCGCGATTCGCCGCGCGGTCCGTTCGACCCCGGAAGGGGCGACAAAGTAAAATTTCAAGAGGCCTGCCTCTCCGGAGCGTCAGATGATCCACGCCCGGTCGATGGCGTATGGCCCGTCCCCCGATCCCTTCACGATGTGGGAGACGGGATACGCCAGGCCGGTCAGCGGCTGCATCCTGCGGGGCAAGAGGCGCGCAATCCGGCGCGCAAAGGATTCCAACCGCGAGGGAGGCCGGTGCGAATATTTGGCCAAGACCCGCCGGCAGACTTCCATATAGGGTTTGAATTCTCTGGACGAAAAGGAATCGGGCTGGATGCGGAAGATGCCCAGCGGAACGGCGAGCGTGTACAGCTCGGCTTGTTCAAAAAAGCGCGACCACAGCTCGAAATCGCCGGCCACGCGCAATCCGGTGTCCACCCGTGCGCCGGCTTTTTCCCAAAGCCCGCGCCGCCAGAAGGTGGATTCCTGTTGGATCATGCACGAGTAAAAGCGGGGATTGAACGGCGCGTTCCGCCCGCGGTAAAACGCTTCGGCGTGAAACCCCTCCACGTGCCGGGCACCCAGGACCAGCCCCTCGGCGTTCATGATCATTGGATACATGCTGGTAATCCATTGCACTTCGGGGAATTGCCGGAACACGGCGGCCACAACCTGCAGCGCCCAGGGAGTCAGCCGGTCGTCGGAATTCAGCCACCCCATGATTTCCCCGGTGGAGCGATAGAAGCCGTCCTGGACGGCATCCATGTGCCCGCCGTCGGTGTGGCTGCGCCAGTAGGCCAGGTGGTCAGCATGGCGGCGGATAATTTTTTTGCTTTCGTCGGTCGACCCGCCGTCCATGACGAAGTATTCCAAATTCGGATACTCTTGACCCAGCACCGACCGGATGCAGTCTTCCAGGAACCGTCCTTGTTGAAATGAAGGCGTCACCAGGGAAATTTTCGGCAGAATCGTTCCGGTTTTTTTCCGAGCCATAGAGTGGAATAATCCTCAGCCGCAAATGAAAACCATTATCCATACCACCGGGCGAGCATCCGCCGTAATTTTTCCGGATCAACCCGGAGATCGATCCTCCAGCGGCCGGGCATCTTTTCGACGAGATCCGCGGCGTTGTGTTCGCCCAGGATATATCCGTACGTATGGCCCGCCGCGGCGCACAGGGAATAATAGCAACTGTTGGCATATTGCGGGAGGGGTGACATAAACTCCACCACGTTGACTCCCGGTTGGGAAAACAGTAAGTTCGCCAATCCCGCGCCGTGGATCGAAACCACGCAGTCCGCTCCGGAAAACAATTTCATCTGCTCCGTAAGCGACAACCCCTGGGTTTCGTGGAATTCGAATTTATATTTTTCAAGGATGGGCAGGAGTTCCGCCTCGTTCGCCACCCGGCGATAGCCCGCTTTTTCACGCCGCAGGTAGATCCGTCGCCGGCGCGCTGCAGGTTTCGGAAGCCCGATCCGCCGGCGCAGCCAGTCCGCGGCCCACGGTCGCATCATGCCGGAGTATCCGAGCAGCGACGGCAGAAGCAAACTCTCCACCTGCCAATAATCGTCTCCGAACGGCTCCTGGCGGTCGGCGGTAACGCCCAGGCGCTCCAGGGACTCCCGCTGCCAATCTTCCATTTCTTCTGGAACGATCACCTGGTAATAACGGATCCCTGCGGCTTCCGCGACGGCCAACCGCGGCACCGTATCGGCCCACCAGTGAAAGTAATTCGGCTTGGCCGACACCGGAGAAAGCAGGGTGAGCATGGCGCCCGTCTTTTCCTGCCGCGGGGGAAATCTTAGGCGGGAAAAAATCGACCATTGTGAGGGCGGCACTCCCCAGGCAAAGGAGAACTCCTCCAGTACCCGGCGATCGGGCGTCAATATAGTTCCTTCATACCCGATGATCCGCCCGTTGCGAATCTGCGCCAGATATAGCGGCGGATAACGGTAGAACTGCCCCCCGCGATACACCGGATGGACGGTTCCGTCGAGATTGAGCGGCGGAGCGATCTCCACCAGCTCCATGTCGCGCACCGGGATGTACCAGCGATCCCATCCCTTCTCCATCCAAGGCAGGCGGGTTTCGCGGGCGTCGCACCATGCGCGGAAATCCGGGATCCTGCCGCGCGGAACCACGGTGCCGGGAAGTGCCCGCCGTACGGATGCCAGGACCGCTTTCGCCCTATTCATTTCCCATCCTTTCGGTTCGCGGATCCACGGCTTCCATTCCTCCGTCGGAAAGAATCATCAGACCATTCAGGATTTGCCGCCCGAAATCGTTCGGAACCGAAGCGGCCACGTCAGCATTCTCGTCAGACGGTCCGGAACGCCCATCCTGTGCAGCGACCGTTCCATGCGCATCCTCAGCGGCATAACCGGGCGGCGGCGCAGATCCACCGGGATCTTTTCCCGCCGGCACAAGGCCACCGCACCTCTTTCCCAATACCCGCGGACGACGGCCATCGTTTACTACTTCCGCGGAAGCGCAACCCCCGCCCTGATCCTGAGAGATAAAGATCCTGGTTTCATGGAACGCTCGGGCTCCGGGCACTAGCTTGAACCAATCCATTGATCGGCCATCATCCGGGCCGCATTCTCTCATGAGTCGTTCTTTCGATCATATCAGGATATGCATGGAGCGCATCTGCCTCCCTCGGAGGTTTAGCCCCGGCGCGTTTTTTCATTCCTTCCGGATCCATCGCCGGAGCCATTGTTTGACGGGATGCTTCACGTTGGCATTAAAGCTTCTTCGCCACTGGCTGTACCGGGTCATCACTTTGCGCCGCTTGAAATCCAATCGGATTCCGTATTGTTCGCACATCGCCACGGCGCCCGGCTCCCACATCCCCTTCCGGATCGCCGTAGTGTAATAATCCAGGGGATATCCGACGTTTTCGCGCAGCGAGAGGAACGCCTCGTCCCGCTGGCTGGATCGCGCGGACCCATACCTTTCAAATTCCCATGGATCTTCCCCCGCCTTCAGCACGTGTTGCAGGACCTCCTTCTTCCACCAAGCGGCCTGATTGGCGCTGCGATACGGAGATCCCTTGTGGATTTCGCCCAGCAACGGGTTATCCGCGCACGGCGCATCGGGCGGCGGAATGGGCACAAAGCGCAGATAGCCCGCGTCTCGGTGCCGAGCATATTGGATTAGCGCGACCACAGTTTGCTCCTGCACGGGGGCGGAGAGGAAATAATCCTCCATGCATACGATCACGTTTCGGGAAGGAATGCGGCTGACCGCCCATAGGAAACCCGTCGACCAATCCGTCTTTGGATCTTCGATATGCAGCATGCAGACCCGGCCGTCCGGGTAGGTAAGGTGATTGGAGGCCAGATACACAGGGAACGGGCAAGCCGGCCAGAAACGGAAGAAGAAAAAGAAAAAGGGCTCCCAGGCGTCGGAATAGGAATCGCAGGAAAGGACGAGCAGGGAAGTATCTTCCAACGTGTTGGATTCGCCGCTTCCATTGCACATGATCTTTCCCTTCTGGCGACTCCGGCATCCTCTTTCGGAGAACTCACCCGGCGCTACCGCAAAGTTCGCAGAACTTCCTCTAGGAGTGCAGTTTTGGCAGCCATCACTTCAACAGCGACATCATCCGTAAGGTTTCGATCAAACGCTCCGGCGCCACCCGGTAATTGTCCATATTGTTGAAATCTTTCGAGATATCATCCGGCGTGGTGGTCCCGATGAGATAGAAATATTCCTGATCTAGGACGTGAGCCAGCATGCAAAATACGGGAACGACGTACCGTTCTGGAAAAAGCTCCAGCACGCGGATGCGGCGCGGGGCGAAGAGAATATTGGTCACTCCCGCGCCGTGCGGCGCCGCGATGACGCCCGCCTGAGAGTAGAGCTTCATCTGCTCATGGAAGGAAAGGTCTTCCAGTTCCAAGTATTCAAATCCCGCCTTTTTCAGAATGGGGAGCAATTCCTCTTCGTTGAGCAGATGCCTTCCCCGTGCGCGGTTACGCCCGATCCAAAACCGCCGTTTGCCCGGAGGCTTGCCTTCAATGCCCAGCCGGTTACGCAGCCAGTGAAATCCCCATGGTCGCATGAATCCAGGAGGCGCCAGGAAGGAGGGCACCAGCAGGTGCTCTACTTCCCAATGCCCGGACCGCAGCCCGGCACATCGTTCCGCTCCGTATCCCAAAGCCTCCATCGGATCGAGAAATCGCGGCTGCAGATCCGGGATAATGAAATTGGTGTGTTTGGCAAGCCCGGCCTCTTCTAAAACCGCAAGCCGGAGCAACCCGTCCGTCAGCCAATGGTGGGTGTTGCGGCTTGAAGCCGGTGCCACCAGGGTCGCCCAGACGCCATCGCGATATTCCATCCGCGGGAGCCCGGGTTGCTGAAATACCCCGGATTTCCAAATGGATTCACCCCACTGGTGGGTAAATTCGTCGAAGATATAATCTTCGGGGGAAATCACAAATCCCTGGGAAGTCGCCACACGCCCGCGCCGGATACAAGTCACGGACAATTCGGGGAACCGGAAGAAACGCTGATCGTAAAAGACCGGGTGAACGGATTTTTCAATGGTGCGCGGTAGTTCTCCAATATAGAGTTCGCTCTCCCGGACCTTCACCTGCCAATGGCGGGATCCTCGTTCCGCCCACGGTCTGACTTTTTCCGTGACCCGGATCCATTCCCCTGCATCCCAAATCACGCCCCGGGGGACGCCGCCGTGACGCGAGGAAACACCCAATCCACGCAGAATCAACGCGGCCGCCCGCAAATACACCGGCCGGAGGCGTTGATACCAAAAGGAGGCAACAGCCTGCTTCAATCCTCATCCCTTTCTCGATATATTGTAACTGCTATTCCGAAAGATCGCCGAATGGACCGACGGCGCGTAAAGTTTGGATCCTTTTTCTATTTCCTACGGATATTTTTTCCATATCTTTTTTTCGCGGATATCGCGGACCATTCGGAGTTCGGGGGTAGGCTCACCGATATATATCGAACACTTATCCCTTCCGCGCCGGCCCTCGCGCCCGCCCTCGCGTCCGCCCTCGCGTAGCGGGGGCACCGGGAGAAGCGGGTGTAATCCGTCTTTTCCGCGAAATCCGTGTGCCGGATCTTCCCGGCTGAGCAGTTCCCTTTTTCGCACAGATGCAAATCAGCAAAGGATAGTCGGGGTCGCGTTCGGAGAGCGCCGAGGCGGGTATTTCCTCCACGGCCAGGCCGTACAGGTAAGCGACCGACAGGCGCACATTGCCGAAGACCTCGATCTCCACATCCTCCGGCGAAAACGCTTCGGCAAATAATCGCTGGACTGCCTCGGGGGTCATTCGCCAGAAATCGCCCCAGCGCTCAGCGTCGAAGCGGCTGATCGGGGTTATCCCTGGAATCGTCACCAGCGCGACGCCGCCGGGCTTCAGCAACCGGTAGATATTTTTCACCGCCGAATGCACGTCGTAAATCACGTGCAGGGTTTGGGTCAGGACCAGGCAATCGTAGACGCCCCGCGGGAGACCCTTCCCGGTCGCCAGATCGCCGATGATTGTGGCTTCCGGATTCCCCGAGGTCACATGCAATACGTCCGACTGCGCGACGCGCTCCCCCCCGTAAGTTTGCGTGTACCCGCGGTCGCCCACTTCCAACACCCGGCCGCGGATATATTCCGCGTTGCGTTCCAGGAATCGGACGATGAAATACCGGTCAATGGGTGTTCCCCGGTCAAACGCAAAATGCCGGCTGGCGGGATTGGCGGGCAACGGCAGAACCCCCGCCGGCCAGAATCGCCAGCGGTTGATCGCCCGATGGAAAGAGAGAAGTCCATTCCACAACCGTCCTTTTTTACCCAACACACCGACCTCCAGGTAGCTATCTTTCAATCAAGCGGATGTTCCGCCTGTCTCAATTATTGTGATCCAATTAATCGGGCGCGGTTCGCTCATCCGGCGAAAATCACCCGGTATCAACCCACACCGCAGAGAAACTCACGGAATTTGATAGATCGAATAATGGCCGATCGTGGCAACCGGCGACGCTCCCTTTAAGGAATCCGGCAAACCCACCTTAACGTCCACAACCTCCCAAACGGTTCCAGCCGACCCCGAGGCAATCCCCCCCACATTATGAACTCCGAATGGGTAAAGAAGCAGATAATCAAACCAATCGCTGAAATGGTTTTCCGGATGGAGGGGGTTTATCGGTGAGTTGGAATCCGCCAACCAATACTCCACCCGTAAGGAATCCACTCCTTCGGTTTTAGCCTCTCCGGATAAAAACTCTGCGACCTTCCACTGGTCGGAATCGTTGCCTGCATAGCCGTTGGCTAATCCATTGGAAATATGTTCCACATCAAATGGGATCGGCAGCAAGGCTACACCCAAGGCAACGACCAGGATCCAAAATGCCAGACGGACGCGGTGGAATATCTCCGCTAACCAGCGGAGGAACAGAACCATTACAAGGACTTGCAGCGGCCACATATACCAGAAGCGCTCCGGCCTTCCGGGCTCCGCCAAGATCAATAGTATTATCCAGGGCAGGCTAAACGCAATGAAAAGAATTACGTTGTCCGGATTGGAATCCGGTACATATATGGAGAGATACAATCCCAAGCAGATGGCTAGCCAAATCCACGGCATATATTCCCGGAATTGAATGACGGTCAGGAAAATATTATGGTCGATAGATTTATCCGCCGCAAATTGTTCCAAGATAGCCGGGGTTGCCAACAGATAGAAAACAAGCGCTCCCCCCGCCGCCAGAGCTAAAGGAATCCATTTCCTTCTCTTAGCGACGGCGTCGATAACCCGTTGCATGGGGCTCCACGCTCGCACAACAACCCAACCAAACGTCATCCAACCGGTCATAAAAACCCACCAAAGGATCGAGTCAAAATATCTGTTGGCACCAAGCAGGAACAAATCCCCATCGAAGTTCCTGTCGATGTTCAAAAGGATCCTGCACGACTTGTAGGCCGCTTGATTTTTCCAGCCGGGAAGCGGATAGACCACTCGCTTCTGGATTTCCGATCCTCCGATATACGGGAGATACACACCGTTCGGTACGTCGTTTTCCCCTGGTTCCGTCGCGTAACAGTAGATGGGGGAGGTGGAGGTGTTTTTCCATACAGAATTTTCGGGACGCATTAGGAGCAATGACGCCAGGTCCACGAACCCGCGGGTGTATTCATACCTCAGGTATGGAAACCATACGAGTAAACCAAACAATCCCGAGACGAGCAGGCTCTTCCAACTCAATGGCGGCCGATAGATCAGCCATAGAACGGGAATGACAAAAAGGAACGGAATGATCGCCAAGTCGACATACAATCCATAGGCAAGGATCGCTATTACCACCCCGAGCGCCCAAGCGGCGCGCCGTTTAATCCAAAGCAGTAGAAAGTAGAGCGATGCCAGAATGAAAATTGGATGGCCGATGGGCCAAATCCCCATGAATCCTAAACGGCTCAGGCCAAATACAACCGTTGCCGAAAGAGCAACCACCCGTCCGGCAACTTCCCGAGTCACCAAATACAGGAAGATCAGAGTGCCGAATACCAGGATCATATTGCCCGCCAGGTTTTGCAGCCGAGGATCCGGAGTCAGCAAGATCCCCGGGATTAGTAAATAGAACGTACCAGGGGGATTGTCGGAGGAGTAACTTGATAATTCACCTTTTTCAAGGATCCTTCCCGTGGAAAGGAAATCTTGTACTCCCTGGTAATAAGGAAACATATCTACATTGGCCAACTCCCAGCTTTTCCATCCCTGGTAACGCACAAGCATTGTCACGGTACCCGCTGCGAAGATAATAAGCAGGTCTATCCAGATTGTGGATTTAATTTTTGATAACATTCTCACCTCTGTGTCTACAACCATTCTTTGGCCTAACTGTATTCAAATCCGGGTATCTTCTCGATCAGGACGGGATTCCGGACTTGATTTTTCAAAGGGAAAAAACTTAGCCCGCAACTTCCTCCCGGTCGCTATTATCACATGCTTCTTGGAAGCAAAATGCGAATCCAACGAGCTTCCCGCTGGAAGGCGGGATACCGCCAGATCCGCCGCAGTACGGCCCAGCGCCAGGCAAACGGGTTTTGCCGCCGGCCCTGCATCACCTCCGCCAGGATGAGTCGGAACACCTGCCGGCAGGCCAGCGATTCCGGTTGCCGGCGGATTTTTTCCGGCAGGGCCTCGAGGTACTGCAGGAGCCAGCACCAGAAGTCCATCTCGTTCCTGTGGTACGCCTCCGGATCGCTGAACATGCGCGCCACGGAGGATTGACCGTGCTGCCGGTAGCGGGCCACAAACGCCGAATCAGCATAGACCGGAAAATGAACGCTGAGTTTAACCCATACCGCCAGATCGGTCCGCACTTTGCGGAACCGTTCTTCAAACCCGCCCACTTCCATCAAGGCGGAACAGCGGATCAGGGTGGCGGTGGGGCAGGGATAAATATCCGCGTTTCGCAGGAATTCCACCGTCAATTCCGGCGGGGGGTACGTTCGGGCTTCCAGGGGAGCGAACGCCTGATCCCATCCGGCTCCTTCGTCGGGGTTCTCGAAAAAATAATGGACCCGCGCAAAGGTCATCGCCGCGTCGGGATATTCGGTGAGCAGATTCCTCTGGCGTTCCAATTTTTCCGGCAGCCAGATATCGTCGGCGTCCAGGAAAGCAATGAACTCTCCCCGGGCAGCCTGGAGTCCGCGATTGCGGGCGGCGCTCGCTCCGTGGGAGGAGGAAGCGGAAGACGTGAGAACCCGGACCCGCTCAGGATCGCGTTGAACGTACTCGAACGCGAGTTCGAGACTCCCGTCATCCGACCCGTCGTCGACCAGGATAATTTCCCAATCGAGCACTGTCTGGGCGTACACCGATTCGATTGCGTCGGGTAAAAAGCGGCGCATGTTCAGAACGGGAATGATGACGCTGATATCCGGGGTCGCCATGGGTGGATCAGGGGATCAACTCGTAAATTTTGCGCGAACCGTCCCGGCTGGTATATTCCCATTGAAGGGCTTTTTCCGCGACGGGAACGAACTCCGGAGCGAACGTCTGCAGATCGAGATCCACGACCAGGAAACGACAACCGGATCCTTCCATGGCCGTGCGCAATGCGCCCGGATCGCTTACCTCATAAAAGAGCTGCCAGTTTCCATATACCGAATGATTAGAATAAATGGCGTCGGTGGCATTGAACGCGATGACGCATTCGCCGTGTGGAACCTGGCTGGAGAGTTCGGAAAGCCAGCCTTGATACCGGTTCTCTGCCTGCCGCACGGCATTCCATCCGCGGAACTGCCCCGCCATGAACGCCAGCTGCGAACCGATCATCGCCGCCGAGACCAACAGCCAGACGGTCAACAGTGAAGCCTGTTCCGTTTTCAGTAAGGCTCGGAAATTCGCGATCACCGTCAGGGAACCGGTGACGACCAGGGTAAGCAGGACCGGAAGGAGCATGCCGAAGAAACCCGGTCGATACGACGCCAGCGCATACCCCAGAAGCGGCACGCACCATAACAGCGCCAGGCCCAGAACGGCGCGGTGGGATTGCTTCCATAACGCCACCGCGCCGCCGGCGGCGAGAAAAAGAAACATCGCTCCGCCCAGAATGCTGTACGCGTCGTAGAACATGCGCACCGCATTGGCCGCCACCAGCGGCAATCTTCGGAGGAATGCCCGCGGATTCCGGGCGATCGCCCGCAGGACGCTGTTGCCGTTTTCGGCTTCCGTTCCATATACATCGGATGCGCTCGGGGTCGGCACGACTTCATAATGGTCGGTGTACAGGAAGTTGTGCCCCTGCTCGAACGCCAGATAACTGCGCTGTCCGATTTGCGGATCCCAACTTCCGGCGGAGGCGGCGTAGATCAGAACGTAAACCACCACCGGCAGGGCAAAGCTTCCCGCGAAGATCACCGCCCCTCGCACCGCCGCCCGATTCCGTCCATGGAAAAAAAACAGGACGGGAATCAGGAGAACTCCCAATAGCAATCCGTCCAGACGCGCCAAAGCCGCCAGCCCCAGCAGCAAACCGGCTCCGATCCAGAGGCGGGCGCGCGCCGGCTTCCCGGATTGTCTTTCCACAATCCACCCGGTGATGAGAACGGCGAAACTCAGGCCGGCCAGCGCGGCGTAGAGGGAATCCGCCGTGACCATGAGGATCGTCGAGAGAGGCCGCATCACCCCCGTGACGGCCATCGCCGCCCATCCGGCCCGCTTGCCGCCGACGGCTTTCCCGGCCAATCCCGCCGCGGCCATGATGCCGATGAGCAGGAGCACCCTTCGGAAAATGGAGACGTAGCCCAGCAGCATGTGGTCGTGGGGGAAGAAGAGGTAAATCGCGCCGTTGAGGATTCCGGAGAGTGGTCCGCTTCCCAGAGGCAGCCAGGTTCCGTGCTCCACCAGGCGCACGCCGTCGAAGAGGTATCCACTGTCGTCCAGGCTTGGGAACATCGTGCCCAGGACGGGCAGTTGGCACAGAAGCCCGAAACCGAAAAGGAGGATGGTTATCAAAGGTCCCCTCCACCGAATCGGGGATGGTTTTATTCCGGGGATGCGTTCCTTCGTGTTCACCATGGCGCTTTCATCCTCCGCCGGTCAAGCCGATCCTTACGACGGTTTCCAGCGTTTTCTCCCCAGGATCCACACCCGAAGCAAGTCGGGAGCCGTGCGCAATCGGCGCTTTAGAATATCGGAAGAGAAGGTGCGTACGATCTTTCCGTCCGGACGAATGCGGTGGGTGGCGTCCAGCGTATTGTAGAGATACCGTGCGTAGCTGGCGAGGGCGAAATTACGCCGCGCCTCCTCGCCCTGCATCACGCCGTACTGTCCCTGCGGATGATGGCTGTAATCGTGGTTCTGATGCACCGCGAGGATAAAATCCGAACCGTTGATCACGTCCATCTTCCGAGCGAGTGCCCAGAATACAAGCCAGTTGTCCCACGCAAAGCGGCCGATGGCCAAGGGTGGGATCTCCGCATACCCTCCCCTTTCCCCCCATGCGCCTTTGGGAAACATAAAATAATCCAGTGCCGATTTGATTCCCGGTTTGCCGTTGGTTTTCGCCTTTTCGATTAGCCATTGCTCCCAATCCGGTTTTGAAAAATCTATCCGCTCGCTGAGGTCGGTATCCCACCGCCGTCCGACGAGCAGGAACGGTTTACGCCAGCCGGAAAGGGCTTTCACCGCTTGCGGCAAATGGCGGGTAAAGAGGATATCGGCATTGGCATACATCAGTAAAGGAAAGGAGGCATGCTCCTCGGCTTTCGAAAACACCGAGTTCAAAAGGGGCGTTCCGAATTCGCTCCGCTCGATGTCCGGCACCAACCGGAGGCCGAGCTCCTTCGCCGCCTCGGCGGCACCTTTTTCCTCGCCCACCAGAAGCACTTCGGCTTGGGGCATCAGGGTGCGCCAGCAGGCCAGGGTGTTGTACTGGGTCACGGCGGTTTGACCGACGAATGGTTTGGCTGTGGTAAACAGGGTAATCATGACTACCGAGTCCTTCCCATGCTAGGAAGTTATATTCACACCGACGGGAATATACAACGTATTGCCACGCCATTCGGCCGACGCAATCCGCCAGGCATCGATCAGGACCTGTCTGGTTCGACGCCCGGAGTACGCGCGCTCGGGGATGCTCGAAAACTCCTTCCAGGGTGTGGTGATGACCACGATGTCCGATTGCCGGACGCAATCCTCGGCGCTGGCCGCAAACGAAGGACCTTCTCCCAAAACCATTCGCGCCGCCTCCAAGGCCATCGGATCGTAGACCAACAACTCCAATTCCTCGTCCATGAGCTTCTTCGCCAGCAGGATTCCCTGGGATTCCTCGATGACCTCGGTGTCAGGTTTATACGAGAGCCCGAGGATGCCGATCTTCGAACCAGGGCGCGCATGTTGTTTCACCAGTTCCGCAAGACGCTGAACTTCTGAGCGGTTTTCGCGGTCGGTCGTCTCTGCCAGCGCCGCCTGCGCCCCCAGGTCGCGCGCGAGGCGCCCCATCGCCAGGTTATCGCGCGGGAAGCACGGGCCGCCGTATCCCAGCGCGCCTTTGAGATATTTTGCGCCGATCCGGGTGTCGTGGCCGATGGCCTCCGTCACCACATCCACGTCGGCTCCCGGAAGCCGCTCGCAGATGTGCGCCAGCATGTTGGCGTAGGTGATCTTGGTGGTGACGTAGGTATTGACTGCCAGTTTGGAAAGTTCGGCGTTGACGTAGTTCATCCGCGCGACGTGCGGGTGATTTTGACAAACAGCCTGATAGAACGCGTCGAGGATTTCCCCCGAACGGGGATCCGATTCTCCCACTAGGATGAAGTCGGGGTTGAGGAAATCGTGGATGACGCTGCCCAGGGCGATGAATTCTGGGCTGTAGCATAGTCCGAAATCCCTGCCGGCCTTCTTCCCGGAATGTTTTTCCAGGGATTCCCGGATTGGCCCGCCGGTCGAACCGGGCATCACCGTGGAGGTGATCACCGCCACCGGGAACCCCTTCTTTTTTTTCAGCCCGCGGCCGATCGCCTCGCAGGCCGAGAGCACGTGCCGCAGGGAAAATCCGCCGTGCGGTTCGCTCGGGGTGGGGACGATGATGAAGATGATTTCGGCGTCGGATACCGCCGCTTCGATATCGGTGGTGGCGCGCAGCCGCGCCCGGCCGCGGCGGATGTAATCCGCCAGATTGGTCTCGTTCACCGGGGGTTCGCCGCGGTTGATGGCTTCGACCTTGCCCACATCCAGGTCCGCGCCGATTACGGCGGTCCCGCGGGCCGAGATCGAGGCCGCCATCGGCGAACCCAATTTGCCCAGGCCGATCACGGCCACGGAGCCTGGAATATTTTTGACGTCCTTCATGCGAGCTCCTCGATTAGGAAATTCTTCCCCGCATCCGGGCGATACGCTTTCGGATCCCGGTTATCGCCCAGGAAAGCCCGGCTCCAAGCGCCGCCGCCCAAGCCGCCGGAGCCCAGATCGCTGGCAGCGTGTACCACCAGCGCCGCCGGTGAAAGGCGTCGCGGAAGCGGTCCACCTTGTCGTCTGCCAACCGGTGGGTGGCGTCATCGATCGTAAAAAACCGCCCCAGCCCTCCAGCCAGCCGTTCGTTCCGTTCAGCCTCCGGCCCCTTCCATACTCCGTCCGATCCCTGCGGGTGATGATTGTACCCATGATTCTGATGGACCGCCCAAATGCTGGCGGTAGCGTCCACCACCATCGCGCCCCGCTTCCGCGCCCGCCAGATCAGCCAGTTGTCCCACATCGTGCGGCCGACGGCGAAGGGCGGAATCTCCCCCCACAACCCCCGCCGGTAGATGAAATAATCGATCCCGGAAGACGGATGAAGAATCCCGCGTTCGTCCACTTCCCGACGTAAATCGGCCTCCCAGGCCGGATCGGAAAAATCGACCGTCCCCGGATAATCCAGATCCCATCGCCGGCCGACCGCAAGAAAAGGACGCCGGATGTTTTCCAGCGCACGGACCGCATCGGGAAAATCCCGTCCCAGGATGATATCCGCGTTGATGTACGCGATGAGCGGCCGGGTCGCGAGCGTTTCCACCCGCCGGAAAAGATCGTCCACCCGCGGCGTTCCCGCTTCGGTCCGGGCGACCTCGCGGTGATGATCTATCCCATGGCGGCGTGCGAAGTGCTCCACCCCGCGCTCGTCACCGAACAGGAGCACTTCCGCCCCGAATCCGAGCCGCAGCCAGGAGAGGATCGCATTCTCCTGGATCCGTAAAAACTCGCCCTCCATCGGTTTAGGGATCGCAAACAGGGTGATCATTCCGGCTCGGGGCGTGCCGTCACGCACAGATGCCATCCCCAGCGCCGCTCCATCGCGCGGAATACGGCCGGGGGCAGGATCCGGAAATACCAGTTTTTCACGCAACGGTATTGTACGTAGTCGCGGATCCGGTACGGAAAAATATGGTCGACGAACAACGACTCTACCCGGAAACCGCGCAGCAAGCTGCGCGCGCTCGCGGGCGTGTAGGTATAGGTCACCGGGCATCCTGTTTGCGCCTCCGAATTGCGCGCCACCAGCTCGTCGAGCTTCCAGAAGGCGCCTTTCCCCTCGGCCAGCAGGATCCAAAACACTTTCCAGGACCTGCGGTGATACACCATTACTTTAAATTCGCTTCCGGTGTGGACGAAATGCCTTCGCACCTGTTCCACCACGCGCCCCGGGTTCGGGGTGTGATGGATTGCGCCGAAGGAATACACCAGATCATACGGCTCAGGCGGAATGGCCTCCGAGAGCACTTCGGCGTCGGCGATACGGAAGTCGATCCGGTCGGAAAGCTCGAACACATTCGCCCGGCGCCGAGCCAGGTCAAGGGACTTCTCCGAAATATCGACGGCCGTCACCCGGGCGCCGGCACGCGCGAAATTCAGCGTGTCGGTTCCGATCCCGCAGCCGATTTCCAGCACGCGCTTTCCCGCCCAGCGCTGAAACTCGGCGAAAGCGGGAATATGCGGCTCGACCAGGTATTTACGCGCCTCGACCTCGTCGAAATATTCGCGCGATCCGACCGGCTGGGGGGAATGGCGGATGTTGCAGGGACGGGCGTTCCAATAATCCCGCACCTGGGCGACGTTTTTCTCACGGAAGATTTCTTCCTGTTTCACGGCACCCCGATCCCCACGACAATTATCCGTTGTTCCGGTTCGCCCGGTCCCCAGAAGATCGCGTAATTACCTTCATAGAGCAACGCCGCCATGCCGGGATCCACCAGGCCGAGGTATTCTCCGCGTTGGATCCGCGCCAGACGATCGACGTTGGCCAAATAGGAAATATTTTCCCGCCGTAGATATTCCCTCAGGGGGTCTGACGCCGCAAGGCCGTCTACGTATAGCAAATGCCCGATCAATTCCGAGTGCACAAATTGCGGCGAGTTGGCCAGTCCGTCCAAGTTGATCACCGTGTAGGTTTGTCCGAAATAACCGAGCAACCCGGCGCTGAAGGAACCGACCCGCGCGCCCTGCGGCAGGTTGTTGTTCATCCAAGCGGCCGCGTCGTAGGTTTCCTGTTGGGTGCCGTCGGGCGCGACGACATAATCATGCGGCAACCAATGGACCCAGACCAACACAAGCCCAACCGTCGCCAGGATCGACATTGCCAGAAGGGCCGTTCTATTTAATATCCCGCCCATCCGGTTTTTGATTGCCGCCAGCCATTCCAGCCCCGCACCCAGGATGCATGTGATCGCCAGGACCATCGCCAGGGTTTCCGCCACGGTGTACCAAACACCCCATAGCAAGTATCCCGGCAGCAGCAGCCAGTTTCCCAACGAATTCACCGCCGCAGAAATCAGGATCACGCCCAAGACTGCCGCGCTCCCGCGCCGGGTTGCGGCTTCCGGCTCCGCGGTCTCGCCCCGCAATTTTATCAAAACCCATATGCCCGAGCCGATTCCGACGGCCGCCAGAATCAGGACTTTCAGCCGGAAGGAAAGGGCACCGAGAAACGAGAATATTCCCGCCCAGGCGCCGTAGGCAAGATCAGGCAACAGCCCGAACAAGTAAGAGATTCCGACGCCCCGCGAAGGAAGAATCAGCAGATCCGGACGCGAAAGCAGCACGCGTTCCGATCCCGGCACCAGACGTTCGATCCACTTCGCTGGCACCCATGGTGCGTAGTGTTCGATCGACACCGCCAGCGCCGCCCAGGATCCGAACAATTTGGCGGTTCCGCTGTTGGGGAAGATCGCGCCGAAGGCGATCTGGGCATACAAACACCAAACGGCCAGGACAACGAGCATGCCGGCCGCGGCAATCCCCGCCCTCCGTGCGCGCTCGGCCCATGAGCCTGCGCCCCCAAAAAAGAGAACCGCCACCAGAAGCAGGGCGGGAACAATCGCGTTGACGCGGCTGAGCACCATCAATCCCAGAACCGCGCCTTCCATCCACGCCCCCTGCGCGGGTGCGCTCATCCTCCGCCGGATGAGCACGCAGGAAAGGACCAGCAGGAACGCAAAGAGCGCGTTTTCCTTTCCGGTGATGTAAATCGCCAGGAGCGAATAATTCGCCGTCCACAGGACCGGAGCGATGAGCGCCCTCCACCCGGTCAACCAGCCGCGGGTCAGGCGATAGAGTGCAATGGATGTCAGACAGAAGAACAATCCCCCCAGCGCGACGCTCGCCCGCAGAAAGAAAAGTTTGTCGGGCGACACGCGAGCGAGCACCGCCAGTATGATCATCCATAGGGGTTGAAATCCATAGGTCGGATGCTCGCCGTCAAAGGTGAAAATCCCGCTGCGGGAGAAATTCCAGGCGGGTTGGAGGTAATAATAGGAATCGTCCTGCAGCCGATTTGCCGCCAACTCGCGGATATCTGATCCGAAGGCGTACACCGCGATCGCAATGAAAACCGCCCCCGCGAGGAATATTGCCGCCGTTGCGTATGGATCGCGGCGGATTCGATTCCAGAGTCCGTTTATCCTCTGCATATCCCTATCCCCGAGGCGGGATTTCCGCCCGCGGCCGGAAAAATTCCCGCATCCGTCGTTCGAATTCCTCCCCGCTCCAATTCCGGACCAGGCAGCGTGGAAGCCAGAACAAGTCGCTTTCCGAATCCACCGGTCCAGGGTAGTCCCCGCAAGCAACGGCAAAGCCCGCTTCGCGCGCCAGCTGGACGGTTTCGGGTGCCACGTCCCATGGGCTGCCGTACGGGTAGGCAAAAGCGCGCACCTCCCGCCCGATCGCCTGTTCCAGCAGCCGCTTTCCGGAGGCGATCTCGTCGCGTTGTTCCTTCGTCGTTAACCGGTTGAGCGCCGGGTGGTTGCGCGTGTGCGCGCCGATTTCCAGCGCATTTCCCCGGGCCGCCTTCCGCAATTCGGCTTGCGTCATCAGCAGGCGGTGGGGCGGACGACGACGTTCGATACCCGCCGCCTTTCGAAGTGAAGCCATGGTTTGTGTGCGAACTCGCACCGGAGCGGCGCGGAGGATATCGAACAATTCCCGGTAACAACGGTGGCGCGGAGTCGGATCGGAAAACCACTCCATATTCCAATGGAGAAAATCGCCGTCCGGTTTTTTTGGCCGCCGAGCCCATTCCCCCATTTCCCAAACCCGCGCGTGCCCGTTCACACGGATCCGAATCCGGGCTGGAAGTTGGGGCGTCCATAGCAGAATACGTTCCAATTCGTCGTAGAAAAGCGGCGTCCCATCCAGGCAGGCTCCGGTGACGAAAACCGTCGCCTTTTGCCCCTCACGCTCCAGGATCGGCGCAGCCGCACGCAGGTTGTCCGCATATCCGTCGTCAAAGGTGATCGCCACCGAGCGGTCGGATATGCGATTTTCCGCGCACGCTTCCGCCAATTCCGCGAGGGTGATCGGGTGATAATCCCGTCGCAGAATCGCCATATGGTCCGCAAAATGCCCGGGCGCAACAGAGAGCAGAAGCGGATCGATCGCGGGGGACGCGATCCGGTGGTAAAGCAGTATCACGGCACGCGGGCGTAAACCCATCCGCGCCGTACGAGCCGCGGAGGAAATCCGGCCCGACCAGTGACGGTAGCGCGAGCTCAGTCCTTGCGGATGGAAAATTCGCACGGTAGGTTGAGTACGCCTTGCCATTCGTCCTGAGCTTGCGAGCTTGGCGGCATTGCCAGCACAAGTTCCGGCATCGCCCACCAATCGTCCAACAGCCTAGATCCTTCCCGGTCGTAGAAAGAGGCGTGCAACCGGTAGGCTCCGGGTTTGAGTGGAAGCAGCGGCAGGCGGTAGGAGAGCGTGTATTTCCCCGAGCTCAGCGGAAGATCCCCGCGTCCCTGATCGTGGGAAGCGCCCGACCAGATCAATTTTCCCTCCCAATCGAAAATCTCGAATCCGCCGTACCCGGCTCGGATCGGCTCGCGCACGTCGAGCGCCAGTTGAAATTCCACGCCTTCCAAAGCGGATATCGTATGCGCGCTTTCCACCGAGGCTCCTGCCAGTGCCCAGGATAAAAATCGGGCGCGGTACGCGGACGCCTTGTGCGAATCCGGCGCTCCGGACTCCGCCGCGCCGAGCGATTCGGTTTCATATCTCGCGACAACCTCGCCGGTGGGGCCGAAATCCCGGACCTTTCCGGCTTCGAGCCAGATCGTCCGGTTGCACAGACGGCGGATAGCGGCCATCTGGTGGCTGACAAACAGAACCGTCCGTCCGGCCTGGGCCACATCGCTCATCCGATTGAGGCACCGGCGCTGAAACGAAAGATCTCCCACTGCCAGCACTTCATCCACCAGCAGGATATCCGGATCGAGGTGGGCCGCCACGGCGAATCCCAAGCGTACGTACATCCCGCTGGAATAGCGCTTGACCGGTGTATCGAGAAATCTCTCCAATTCGGAAAAGGCGACGATCTTGTCGAAATGCCGATCCACTTCGGCGCGCGTCATTCCGCAGATTGCTCCGCTGAGATAGATGTTCTCTCGTCCGGTTAGCTCCCCGTGAAACCCCGTCCCTACTTCCAGGAGCGACGAGGTTTTACCGTACAATTCGGCACTTCCCTCCGTCGGATCGGTGATGCGGGATAGAATTTTCAGCAGCGTGCTTTTCCCCACCCCGTTTCGTCCGATGATGCCGACCACCGCCCCCACGGGAATATCGAATGTCAGATCCCGCAAAGCCCAGAGATATTTCGGTTCCTTTTCGGCGGTCGATTGCGGGCTCGGCTGGCGGCTGAAGAGTTCGCTCAACCACCCGCGCAGCGTATTGCCAGTGCCCACGTAGGATCCGATCCGGTACCGTTTCCCCAATCCGTGGATTGAAATTGAAACCGGATCCCGGTTCATAGAATGTCCACCATGTTGCGCTGCACGCGCTGGAAAACCGTCACGCCGCTGATGAACATTACTAGCGCAATGACGACCGAAGCCCAGTTTTCCGGCCCGGGCGGAGCCGTTCCGAGCAAGCACCAGCGGAAGCCGACCAGCACCCCGGTCATCGGATTGAGTGCGTAGATCAATCTCCATGCGGGCGGCACCGAATTGGCCGAGTAGACTACGGGCGAAGCGTATTCCCACAGCCCCACCAGGAACGGCACCAGCATCTGGATATCGCGGATGTACATATTCAGCGCGCCCAACCACAACCCGAACCCCAGCGCGGTCACGATGAGGAACAACAGGAAGATCGGAATCAAGAAAATGGCCGGCGTGATCGATCTCCCGAATACCAGGACCATCCCCACGAGAATAACAAACGCCACGAAAAAATCCACGAGGCGCGCTGCGACATTGGCCAACGGGATCAGCAGGCGGGGAAAATACACTTTGGTGAGGATTGCGGCGTTGGCGATCAGGCTGCCCGCGGTTCCAGAAAGGATCGCGGAAAACAACGTCCACGGGACGAGCGCGGCAAAGGAAAAAACCGGATACGGGATCTGATTGTCGGTGGGGATTTTAAGAAATCCTCCAAGCACCACGGAAAAAACCACCATCTGGAGGAACGGCGGCAGGACGGCCCACCCGGCACCTAATATGGTTTGTTTATACCGGACTCTGATATCGCGCCAAGCCAAGAACCATAACAGCTCCCGCCGGCTCCACAACTCGCGAAGATTCAATGCCTCCCACCCGGAGCGAACGCGGATCAGGGTGACGTTTGAGGAATCAGGCTTCGTCCGGTCGGTCACGCGCCGCCCCGTTTCTGCCGCTCTGAGAGATACCATTCGATCGTCCGCCGTAACCCTTCATTCAGTTTCACCTCGGCGCTAAAACCGAATTTCTCCCGGGCTCGGGAGACGTCCAGCAACCGGCGCGGTTGTCCGTTCGGTTTGGTCGTATCCCAAACGATCTTCCCCTTATAGTCAAGCAGCTTGGCCATGATGCCGACCAAATTGCTGATGCTGATTTCCTGGCCCGATCCCAAATTCACCGGCAGGTCCCCGTCGTATTTCTCCGTGGCCATGAGAATACCCCTGGCTGCATCCTCGATGTAGAGGAACTCGCGCGTTGGGCTGCCGTCCCCCCACATGACCACCTCGTCCTTCCCGTGTTCTTTCGCGTCCAGACATTTGAGAATGAACGCCGGGATGACGTGGGAGATTTCCAGATTGAAATTATCCCTCGGGCCGTATAGGTTTACCGGGAGCAGAACGATCGCGTTGAACCCGTATTGCTGCCGGTAGGCTTGCGCTTGAACCAGCAGCATTTTTTTCGAGAGGCCGTAGGCCGCGTTGGTCTCCTCGGGATATCCGTCCCACAGATTGTCTTCCTTGAATGGAACCGGAGGGTTTTTAGGATAAGAACAAACGGTTCCGATGGCGGTCACTTTCTGAACGCCCGCCTTCCACGATTCATGCAGGACGTTCGTCCCCATCGTCAGGTTTTGGTAGAAAAATTCCGCCGGGCGGTCGCGGTTGGCGCCGATCCCGCCCACCATCGCTGCCAAGTGAATCACCACCTCGGGTTTGGAATCGGCCATCAGACGGCGGACAGCCTGAGGATCGGTCAAGTCGACCTCGTCGATCGTCGGAGCCGTGATCCGAGCGGCTCCCTTTGTCCGGAGCTGATCTATCACGAAGGATCCCAGGAAACCGGCGCCGCCGGTGACCAGAAAGCGGGTATTCTTCCAATCCATGGGGTTTCTCCCTTTTTATCTTATCGTTGTTATTCTACCGCAGGCTCGAATGGGACGGGGAGGTCGGGCGAACGGCGGATCAGGACAAGAACCGTGACGATCGCCATGGATAAATAGGCGATCACGATGTGCCTGGGATAGTAGTTATTTATCTGATAAAAAAAGTGTGGGGCGAGATAAAATAACGGGACAACCAATAATGTCAACAATTTTTTTTCCCTGCGGAGTATCCAGTAACCGGATGCGAGGATCCAAATGATGAAGATAAACGCCATTGCCGCCAAGGTGGGCACGATGGATCGGGAAACCTTCGCGATGAGAAACATCATCCCTATCTGTTCACGGATGGCATTTCCGGCGGAAGGATCGCCCTGCAGGAAAGCGAGCCATGTAGAAGGTGGTAAGGTTAGGTTGGCTGGGATATCCCCGCTGGTCGCCACGAGTACCCATTGATGGCCATAGTAGAGATTATGGATCAATGGCAAAAGCGTTATGCCGAGCAATAAAACCCCCGCAAGAAGAACAGTCTTTCTTTGCTTCCTCCAAGCTCTCGTAACCGTGAGAAATAAAATCCAAAGGATTCCTAGGATTTGGTTTGATCGAATGGTGTAGGAAATGGCGAGGCCCGCTGAACCGCCGAGAATACTGCCAGCGCTTGATAGCCAATATAAAGCGGGAAGCGCCCATAAAAGAAGGATCCAAGTATCGTATTCGGACAATCCCTCGCGGATTGTATTGGAGACATAATATCCGCCAAGAAAGACCAGGCTGCATCCCAATCCGATGAGGAGAATCGATCGAATGGTCGGTAGAGTTTGCTTTCCCGCCCTTCGGAACAACCAGAAAATTCCGCCAAAGAAAGCGGCAAGTTGTGCGACGGAATAAAGCACGTTCCCATCACCAAAAAGGGCATGTCCAGCAAATAATATATATCGGAACATTGGTTGCTGGTAAAACACCGTATCCCCACCCTCCAACGATCCCTTAAATAAGATGGAATATGCCTGAGATTCAAACGTTAAAGGATCATTTCCAGCGGATCTCAATAGAACTTGTCCCCAGCCGAAAGACCAGACGTGGAGAATAGCAAATGCCGCCGCGATCACGGCGGCATAGATCGTCGCCGGCCGAAACGGGCGGATCGCCAAATGGATGGTTAGAAACGCCGCCAGCGTAATCGTGATTCCGATTTCACGAATGAGTTGCGCGATGGGTACCAGGCTGAGCAATCCAACACCGATCGTGAAAACGATCAGTGCAAGGAGATCGCGGCGGACGGAGCTTACCAGAGCGGGAAGAAAGGAAACAAGCCACAGCAGAATGAGCACATCCGCCAACAACGCCGCCGCCTGCCATCCCGAAGGGGGATCCTTTGCGGTTAGGGGCACTAGGTGGCCCGGCTTCCCGGCGGATACTTCGATCGTCGCTCGCGGCCCCCAACTCTGGGGATTCTGGCCACTCCGCGATCCGTCGTCGAAGGTGTAGTCGATGCGCAAGGCGCCGCCGGTCGAAGGAGGGACGAACTCAACCACGTTCGACGCGGTGTAGGATGGCGGCAGCGGGATTTGCGTTCCGCCCCAGGCGACCGTTCCTTCCCCCGCATACTCGACGCGGACTGTATCGCCCGGCTGAACATCCGGGATTCCGCTCCAAATCGCTTCCAGAGGAATCCTGTCCCGGAGAATATTCCCCGGCTCCCAATCGTAGTAATTGTAGCGGTCGGTGTTTAGAAACACTAAATTCCACGTATCCGGCAGGAACCAGATGGAGGAATCCAGTCTCGTCGCTGAAAACCGGTCGAGTAAATTTTCATAGGAACGTTCGCACTCGCGCGGCGGAAGATCCTCGTGCGTGATGCTTGTCGGTTCGGCGATCGAACGGTAGCAGGCGGAGAAACCGGTGTGGGTTCCGGAAGCCAGAAGAATTCCCTTGAGCAATAGGATAATCGCCAGTGTGATCCATAGATATGCCGGCTGGATCTTCAGCCCCTTCCAAAAATCGATCTGTCTTTTGCGAAGGTGGGGAAAAATCAGGAACGGGACAAGCACGACCAGCGCGCCGAATTCGTAAAGCCGGCTGAATGGTAGCCCGTCGAACCATTGAAGGTTCGCCGATGGAAAACAAAGCACGAAGACAAACGCCAGGAAAATCAGCAGGCTCTGCAGCATATGCTTGGTCCGCTGGGCAATGGCGACGGATGTTCTTCCCATAAGCGCCCACCGTCCGCAAGCCAAACCGCCTTCACGGCGCTCATGGCCCGATAGCCGATGAAGATCAGCCGGGGATAGTAGACGAGCGCATATCCCCCGATTTTAACATCCCGGTACCTCGGCTGATAGAGAAAAACTTTTCCTCCCCCTTCCAGCGATCCGATCGACAGAACGGAATAGGCTTCGGATTCGTGCGTCAGCATATCGCTCGGCGCGGAACGAAGGACCACACGGGACAGGTCCGATGGGAGAAAATAAGGGAGGGGCGTGCTCACGCGGAAGCTGCCTCCTTGCCTCCGGCCAATTTCCGGCGGAGGGTTTTACGGTCGGCGTCGACCATGATCCGCACCAGATCCCGAAAGCGGGTTTTTGGCGCCCAGCCGAATTTTTTCTGCGCCTTGGAGGAATCGCCGATCAGGTAATCCACTTCGCTGGGCCGTAAGTAGCGGGGGTCTTCCTGAACGTATTTCTGCCAGTCCAATCCCGCGTATTGGAATGCCTCTTCGAGGAACTCGCGCACCGTGTGCGTTTCTCCGGTGGCAATGACGAAATCATCCGGCGCATCCTGCTGCAGGATCTGCCACATAGCCTCAACGTATTCCGGGGCGTAGCCCCAGTCGCGGCTGGACTCGAGGTTCCCCAGGAACAGTTTCTCCTGCAATCCGGCTTCGATATACGCCAACGCGCGGGTGATTTTATGCGTGACAAACGTCTCTCCGCGCCGCGGGCTCTCGTGGTTGAAAAGAATTCCGTTGGCGGCGAATATTCCGTAGGCTTCGCGGTAATTTACCGTCGTCCAATAGGCGTACACCTTGGCGCAGGCGTAGGGGCTGCGGGGATGGAAGGGGGTCGTTTCGCGCTGCGGAATTTCCGCGACCTTCCCATACATTTCGCTGCTGGACGCCTGATAGAACCGACAGGCAATTCCCGTCTCGCGGATCGCCTCGAGGATGCGGACCACGCTCAAACCAGTGATGTCGCCCGTATATTCGGGCATCTCGAAACTCACTTTGACGTGACTCTGAGCCGCCAGGTTGTAGACTTCGTCCGGCTGCAGCCGGTAGAGCAGCTTGACCAGATTGGTGGAATCCGAGAGATCCCCGTAATGCAGGAACAGGCTTACCCCGTTGACATGCGGATCCTGGTACAGGTGGTCGATGCGGCCGGTATTAAATGAACTGGCCCGGCGGATCAAGCCGTGAACCTCGTATCCCTTCTGCAAGAGCAATTCCGCCAGGTAAGATCCATCCTGACCGGTGATGCCGGTGATGAGCGCTTTTTTATTTGTCGTCATGTGCCTCTCCGTTTTCCTACTGCCCCGTGGACAGAAGATATATGGTTGCGTACTCGTCGCGATATACCGGTTCTCCCATTTGCCGGAGCGTGCCGCGATGCACCAGTATATAAATTGGAGGATGGTATCGCCGGACGTACTCCGTCCGAAGTGCCTTTTCCCATAGCGTTCCAGAGCCCAGCGATTGCCACCAGGAATCCAATGCTTGTGGATTGACGATGTTGAGATCCCTCTCTGAGTGCTGGGCGGTCGCCGCTACCGCCGGATCCACAAATCGCATCCTCTCCAGCAAATGGATTTTATTGGCGTCATCGGCCAGCCCGATCTCCACCACGAGTGCGTTAACCGGAAGATGGGCATTGGCCCAATAGAGATACGTCCACTCGGGTCCCAGGCCCGTCATCGGCGAGATAAGATCGGTATACCCGTCGGGAAAGGCATTTGCGGTGGGAATGGGCAGCGCCAGGATCCCATTCGGGGGCCGTAGGACCTCGGTCAGGCCTTTTCTTGCAACAACCCACCACTCGACGCCGTTGGAAAGAATCTGCGCCATAAGCAGTATCGCGAAACCGTACCGCAAAATCGCGCGCTGTACGCCCGTCCATGCTTCCCGGCGTGTGCCTTCGATGGCGGTCGCTGCGGCCAGAACGATTACGATCTCGACAGGGATAATTCCGCGTAAAGCAAAATTCGTATGCTGGATCAGGAAGGCGATCGGGATATAAGCAACGGGATACCAAGCCAGGAAACCATGCCAGACGGAGGTTCCTCGCCCCAGGCTGCGGAAAAACCACACCGCATACAAGACGAACGGCAGGCCGAGTTCGATCGTGAGCAGGATCGACACAACCAGCGGGAATGACGCCAAGGTGAGGATCTGATCGAGCACCATCGCGCGAAGGTACGCGGTCCCGGTCGCCGCTTCCGCGATAACCACCCGGAAATTTCCCCAGCGGATTGCGCCGCTCTGCGACAGCGACAGGCCGATCTGTGCACTGCTCAGGATCAGGAAAAGCGCCGTGATCCCTACCAGCGCAGGGATCGCTCGGCGGCGTAGAAGCGCCCGGCGGTGCAACCAAAACCAAATCAAGGCCGCCACCGCGACGGAAAAGAAAACAAATGCGCTGGTGCCGAAAAGAAACGAAGCGGTCACCGCCGCGAGCAATCCGCGGATCACCAGGCTCCCGCGGAGATTCCGCCATAGGATCAAGAGCAAAAGGAATGCCGTCGCTCCCGCCAAATGCTGAGGTTCGGTCATGAATGTCGAGAGCATCGACGGGATTTGCACGAGCGACACCAGCGACGGCGATTGGGCTTGCCACCATTCGTGGGAAGCCAGGCTGGGCGATACAAAGAAATCAAATCCCCCGGCCAGGGTAAGAAACACCAGGGCAAATCCGCGGCTCTTGGCCGAACCCAGATTCATCCTCAGAAAGAAAAACAGGACGCCCAGGAAGATCGACAGGTTGATCGCCGCATGGACGCTCAGGAGGCGCGTGAGGGATTGGCCTATCGTCGGCAGGGTCGCCAGAACGGCCGGGTAAATCCAGGAATAAAAATAATACAACAGCGGAAGATCCGGGAACAGAAAGTGGGCCGGAGGAAGGCCGGACCGGGCGATGGAAGTCACTTCGGCAACGTGCCAGTAGGTGTCGGAAAGAACCGCTGTGGCGACTTCGCTTCCGTTGAGGATCAAATGCAATTGGGGCAGCACGGCCATCGCCGCGACAAGAACGAGAAAGGCCGTTCCGAGAATCCCCTCCCGCCTCGACGGAGGATTTCCGGATCGCGGCCGCAAATCCAGCACCGGTCGTTTTCCCAGGCAGGCCAGCACGCCTCCGGCAAGAAACAACGCCGCGGAAATGCAGCCCAAAATCCATAGATTCGGTTTGTAGGAAACCACGAGCGAAGGAAAGGCTAAAACCACCGGCGTGACGACGATGGAAAGCGCGAACGGGGCAAGCCAATGGGTCAGCCTCCCCGTTCCTTTCCAATCCACAAGCGAAGCTAGGGCGGCTCCGGGGATCCAGTAAGCGAAAATGAAAACGATCGATTCGATCAGCACCGATAGCATGAAACTCTCCGGATCAGAACATGGATAATTGCTGGACGTCCGCCGGAGGGGGAGGTTGACCGGCGGCGGATTGTTTGCGTGCCTGCCCGATCAACAAGGGCAATTTACGGAAATCCTCTTCGATGGATTGCTTCAAGTTTGGCTGGTGCAGCGCCGCTGCGGGGTGGAACATCGCCACCACCAGGCGCCCGTCGATGGTCTTGGCCTGGCCGTGAACGGAACTGATTTTTGCCGTTCCAAAATAACGGGCCATGGAAAAGCGCCCCAGGGTTACGATCACCGCCGGATTAATCGTGGCGATCTGGCGGTCAAGGTACGGGCGGCAGGTTTCGATTTCGTCCGGCATGGGGTCGCGGTTTCCCGGCGGCCGGCACTTTACCACGTTGCAGATGAACACTTGCTCGCGGCGTAAATCGATGCTCGAGAGCAGTTCCTCGAGGAACCGCCCGGCGGCCCCCACGAACGGCCGACCCTGCTCGTTTTCATGAAAACCCGGGCCTTCCCCGATGAACAGAATATCGGCATCCGGCGGTCCCTCACCGGGGACGGCCTTCTTTCGCGCGGAATGCAGCCGGCATAAGATGCAGGCTGACACTTCTTTTGCAATTTGCGCGAGCTCTTCTTGCGCTGTCATTCTGAACCCTCCACAGAACTCATCAATCGATATTCAGGAAATAGATTTTGCGTCGAAATTCGCAACCAAAACAATTGTACGCGGATTACGCGGATGATACGGATTCCCCGGAATATTTTCAAAAAATTTTCTCCGTGAAATCCGTGGTTTTCCGTGCAATCCGTATACAAAAGGTTTTCCAGATCCGCTTAGGTCAACGCGCCCTTATTTTCCTGTGCCCACTTCCAGAGCCGGGCCAGTCCCTCCTTCGGTCCGACTTCCGGTTTCCACCCAAGCTCGCGCTGGGCTTTGCGAATATCGCTGACGTAGACCTTCTGATCTCCCGGGCGCCATTTCCCGTAGCGCACATCCAGTGTGCGGC